>JANTHB010000080.1 GCA_024762655.1 Bacteroidales bacterium | reverse complement strand
TTACGATTTAGAATCAATAAACCCGGGAGCTACGAGGTTCGCATTTACCCTTGACGAATCAATGGTAACAGGCGAAACTCCTTTTTTGGAGCTAATACCGGGTAAAAAGAGATGTATGAATATTAAAAAACTGTATATCAGGAGGTTTATGCATCCTGGTTACTAACCTGTTATATATTTATTTTTTTCTGAAACCCTTATCTGGTAAACTTTCCCGGTTGTTTTATTTGTTTGTTTTCAAAAAAAACATTTACTTTGTTATGCTTTTTATTAATAGTTATAAACCTAAAATTTTTGTCTATGAAAAAACTTACGGCTTTTTTTGTGTTTCTGGTGTTTTTAGGCTTACAACTGGCCCAGGCACAGACGCAGACCATTTCCGGCACGGTTACCAGTGCTGACGATGGCTCTCCGTTACCAGGGGTTACGGTCGTGGTGAAGGGAAATACCCAATTCGGTACGGTTACCGATTTTAATGGGAAATATACCCTTGCAGCTCCGGCTGACGCCACGGTGCTTGAGTTTAGTTTTGTGGGTATGAAAACCCAGGAGGTGAGTATTGACGGGAGATCAAAGATTGATGTTCAACTGGCTCCCGACGTGTTCGGCCTCGATGAAGTAGTAGTTTCCGGTGTTGCCTCCAACACACCTAAGAAAAAACTTTCGGTGTCGGTGGCTACCGTGAATGAGAAAGAACTGAAAGAAGTCCCCGCTGCCAATGCAGCCACTGCACTACAGGGGAAAGTAGCCGGGGTGACTGTTGTTCAGTCAACCGGTTCTCCGGGTAGTGCCGCTTCCATACGTTTGCGTGGTGCGACAAACCTTCGTGGAAGTTCAGCTCCTCTGATTATTGTTGACGGTGTGCAGTTGTCAGGAACCCTGGCAGACATCAACGTGGATGATATCGCATCCATGGAGGTGGTGAAAGGTGCCGCCGCGTCCGCTCTCTACGGGTCACGTGCCGGCAACGGCGTGGTCGTGATCACTACCAAACGCGGAAAAGGCCTGGCAAAGAACCAGACCGTCGTGACCTACCGCGGGGAATATGGGAAATCCGATCTCGCTCATAAAATGGAAGTGTCCACACACCATTTCTATAAACTCAAACCCGATTGGAATACGGAACACCGCTATACCAAGTTTGCCAATACGGTTATGTACGGGGACAACCCCGCCACAGACACCAATCCTGACAGTATCGGCATCCTTCTCGCAGGGAGCCGCGTGATTGATGAAGACCACTATATGGACAATCCGTTTGGCGTGGTGTATGATCATATAGGTGAGTTTTATACGGGAGGTGATTTTTACACCAATTACATTTCGGTGGAATCCAACCTGGAAAAAACCAACTTTATGATTGCGTATGAAAACTCGCACCAGAACGGTATCGTGTTTAACGTAAGCGGTTACAGCCGTCAGAACTTCCGGATCAACCTGGACCACAGGTTCTCCGATAAGTTTACCTTTAATACAAGCAACCTGATCATCTCTACGGATAAAGATGAAGGGAATATGGATTTCTTCTCCCTGATGCAGTTGCAACCCGATATGAATCTGTATTCCAAGAATCCGGATGGCAGTCCCTACCGGTTGAAAGTGGACCAGTTCGGGACTACCACCAACCCGCTGTATCCGATTGCCAATACCGACCAGCACAGCTATCATTTCAGAATCCTGTCCAGTTATAAGTTCGCTTATAACTTTGCCCCCTGGCTGAAAGCGGATGTTCAGTACTCATTCGAAAAACAGGATAATAACGGAGGCTGGTATCAGCCGGTGGGTTATCTGACGCTTGGCTCCTATAACTCAGGAGGAACCAAAGGAGGTATGTATAAATGGTGGGGTAATAACTTTTATCAGACCTTGATGGCTACGGTTAATTTCAACAAACAATTCGGTGATTTTACTACTAAAGCCAAAGTCAGCTACTTGTTTGAAGATAACAAATGGAAAGGATTCAATACCGGGGGGAATGATTTCTCTGTCCGGAATATTCCCGATTTCTCAGCCATTGACCAGGATAAGATCTATAATGATTCTTATACCGGCGAAACCATTGCCGAAAACATCTTCGGTATTCTGGATGTGGATTACAAAGCCAAATATATCGGTTCGTTCCTGTACAGATATGACGGGGCTTCCCAGTTTGGTGCTGACGAACGCTGGCATCCTTACTTCAGGGTGTCCGGAGCTTACCGTATTACTGAGGATGTTACCATTCCCGGTGTGGATGAACTGAAGATACGGGCTGCCTACGGTACTTCCGGTAGCCGCCCGCCATGGAATGCACAATATGAAACTTACAATCTGAGCGGCGGTAATGTAACCAAGAATACGCTGGGTAACAGCAAACTCAAACCTTCCCTGATCAAAGAATTTGAAGCAGGTCTGAATGCTGAATTCCTGAAACGGTTCGATTTCGAAATGGTTTATTCAAAAACCGATGCCGAGGATCAGTTCTGGCCCGTTCCGTTACCGGCCAGTGCAGGGTACAAAACCCAATGGCAGAACATGGGAACCCTGAGTTCCAAAACTTTTGAAGCCACCCTGGGTGCACGGATCATCTCCACCAAGAATGTGAGTTGGAATGCCAACGTTGCTTTCACCAAGATCCATCAGTGGGTCTCCAAACTGGATGTGCCTCCCTTCACCATGGGTGCACGGGGAAACTCAACATCTCCCGGAACCTACCGTATTGAAGAAGGCGCTGTCTTCGGGGAATTATTCGGCGAAAAATTCCTGCGTTCCCTGAACGATCTGCCGGCCGGATGGGATGCCAGCAACTATACCCTCAACAGCGATGGTTATGTGATCCCGCTTGGTACGGAAGGTACCCAGTATGAGCACATTATTTCCGATCAGGATGCCGCTGGCAAACCCATCATTCAGAAAATCGGGGATGCCAATCCGAAATTTAACCTGACATTTGCCAATACGGTTAATTTCTATGGCTTTACTTTCTATTTCCTGCTTGACTGGAAAGACGGAGGGGACATCTATAACCTCACCAACCAGTGGATGTACAGGGATATGAGATCAGCCGATCAGGATGTTTACGGTCTGCCCGCAAACCAGAAAAAAGCCTTTGATTACTATCAATCGCTTTATAATGTGGCTGCACCCTCCTCCCACTTTGTGTATGACGGAACTTATGTGAAGATCCGTGAGATGTCTCTGTATTACTCCATCAACAAACCATTCCTGAAATTCTTCAAGCATATGCGTGTTGGGGTACAGGCAAGGAACCTTTACACCTTCACCAATTATCCGGGTTTCGATCCTGAAATTGGTACTACGGAAGGATCCGGAGATGCTACCATCCAGGCATGGGATGAGTTCTCCTATCCTAACTACAGGACTTTTACAGGTTCCATTGAATTTAAGTTCTAATTTGTGTAAATCAAAAATATGATGATTATGAAAGATAAATTTTTCAAATTAGTATACCTGATGGTCCTGGGGCTGGGGTTGGTGACATATAGTTGTTCCAACCTGGAGGTCCAGAACCTGAACGACCCTGATACGAATGACGTATTGGCTACCCCATCCGACCTGATCAAGCTGGCCGGTGGCGCTTACAGGGTCTGGAACAATGCTATCAACGAATACAGCGGCCCGGCCCTGTCTATGTGTACCATGGCCGACCAGAACACTTGTTCCTGGGGGAACGCTGGCATGAAAGACCTCTCTTCCGAACCCAGGCAGGGGTATAACAATGACATTACCTACTCCTATGCCTATGTGAACCGGGATTTTTGGAATAGCTCCTATTCCGCCCTTTCCCAGGTGAACGACGTGTTGAAGAAGATCAACGGCGACGGGGTTACGATTATGGACAACGGTCAGGATGTGACCAAAATGGTCGAAGCTTGGTGTTACTTCATCCAGGGTGTGGTCCATGGCTACCTGGGGTTGGTTTATGACAAAGCCAATATCATTGACTGGGACACCGACCTGGCAACCCTGGAATTCAAACCTTACCAGGATGTGGCGGCTGCCGGTATCGGCTTCCTTGACAAAGCCATCTCTACCCTCGATGCCTCGGAAGACTTTACACTTCCTGACGGGTTTATCCGGGGGGTTACCCTTACAAAAGCCGACCTGCGTAAACTGGCCAACAGTTTTGCTGCCAGGATCTTGGCTTATACCCCGCGCAATGCCACCCAGACTGCTGCTGTAGATTGGAATAAAGTGCTTAGCTATGCCCAGCAGGGGATTGATTTCACCCTTTCTCCGAATACGGATGACAATACGTGGTATGACAATCTAAAAGGATATGGCGTGTATCCCGGATGGGTCCGCATTGACCATCGTATTATCAACCTGATGGACCATGAATATCCTTCCAGGTGGCCCAACGACAATGCGAGCTGGAATACTCCCGACGGGAAAGATCCGGGCGAAGCTTCTTCGGATGACGCACGTCTGGCTTCCGATTTCGAGTTCCTGCCGGATAACAACTTCCGTCCCGAAAGAGGTTTCTATCACTTCTCTCATTACCGCTATTCACGGTATGACGACTGGCTGACGACATGGCAGGGTCCTGCTCCTACTTTCCGTAAATGGGAGAATGACATGCTGATCGCCGAAGCCATGGTCCGTACGGGAGATGTGGCCGGAGCAGTAGCTATCCTCAATGATCCCAACGGCGCCCGCAAAGCGCGTGGTAACCTGGATGATGTGAACGCCGGTATTTCTGCCGATGATGCCCTTACTACCATCTTCTACGAAAGGGATGTGGAACTGATCCTTACCCAGGGCGGTACTTCCTTCTTCGATATGCGCAGAAGAGACATGCTGCAAAGAGGAACCATCCTCCATTATCCGGTGCCTGCTGCCGAACTTGAAATCCTCGGGCTCGACAATTATACCATTGCCGGACCTCCCGACGGAGAAAATATCTCCAACGGTCACTGGGTCGGTTATGACGGTTTGGTATCACCGATTGACTGGAATGGAAAATAATTGCTTACTCCCTGTACTTTCAGGGAGCATACAATGAATGAGCTAATAATAAAAAAATTATGATAACTATGAAGAACAAAATTTTGAATCTTTTTGGAATAGTGGCTCTGGTGGTTTTCCTCATGTCAGGTTGTACCAAATCTGATATTGAAAGAAGCCGTGAAGCCTATGACTTTAACAATGTTATTCCTTTGATCACCCATTTGTCGGCACCTTCTTCTATTCAAATCGGAAGGACATATACCATGCAGGTGCCCTCCCGTGGAGGATCTGTCTTTACCTGGGAACTGACCAGCGGTGACGGGAATATTGTTACCATTCCCGGTTTTGAAGGGGATGAAAAATCCTTCATAAAAGGGTTGCAGTTGAACTCAGACAATGATACGACCATCGTGCTGAAAGTGACTGAAACAACCATGGGAGGAAAATCAACTTCCCGGACGGATACGCTGGTGAACAGTGCTGCAAGCATTGCCCCGTTCACGAACCTTAGCCTTTCCGGTTCTCCCCTGGCGCCAGCGGGTTTCTCCAGGGATTATCAGGCGTTGCTGTTTAACTCCAACGACGAGAATTTCTCCACTTTCCAATGGGGCATTCTCGGCAATGGTGCTACCGTGACACAAAATGCTGACGAACCCTGGAAATGCTCGGTCGCTTTCAGTGAAACCGGTGTTGTTACCTTGTATATGATCGAGACAAATTCCCAGGGAATGGTCGCTGATACATCCAAAATGGATATTACGATCATTGATTACTGTGCTGTCGATAATTTTGGAGACTTTGCCGGTGAATATACAGGCTATGATCATAATGCTTATGGCATTAATGATGATAATGTGACTTTCACTGTGAAGGTGTTGGATGCCAAAAAACGCACCGTGACGGTCTCCGACGGTTTCTGGTATGCCTTGTACGGCCCGAATTACTGGGGTGAAACCGTTACCGACGGGAACAATGCTGTCCTGACCATCAATAAGGACGGGAGCATTACATTTGCTAATCAGATGGCTACCCAGACCGAAGGGAAATACAATTATTATATTGGACCGAGAATGGCTCCGGCATACTGGGTCGGTTGTGGCGGCAAAATCGTGCTGGTTATTCCTTATCAGGCTTACTGGAATGACGGTTACTCCGGAGGATTCCCCTGCGAACTGTACGGGGAAAAATCACTGACCGGAAAGAAAAGCTATACAGCCCCCACAAATGTTGTGGACGATACATGGAACTACAAAGGGGAGTTACCTCCTCTGCCCAGAAAATAACGGGTAAACAGACTGAAAAAAGGAGTTGAGTTTTTCAACTCCTTTTTTATTTTCCGTACATTTGCTGTGTTCTCGCAAAACACGCCGGGGACATCGCTGGAGAAGAGTCTATGTACTATATTGGAATATTACGGGATGAATAAAACGGAAAAACAAAGGATTGTCCTTTTTTATATAGTATTAATATTAATTTTATCTGCCGGAAACTCCCTGGATGTAACGGGCCAGGCATCCGTACGGGATTATTTCCCGGATATCAGGATCAATGCATCCAATAATCCTATGCCGGGTTACTTCTTCCTGGCAGCCCCGGTTTCTATGGATACCCTGCATTCTGCCTACCTTGCCACGGTAGACAACCGGGGAGTGCCTGTTTTTTTCCGGAGAATGGAGTATCCCGTACTGACATTGATGTTACAGAAAGACGGAAGATTGACGTTTCTGTCCTGGAAGACAGATTATGTCTATTTTATGAACGATCTGCTGCAACTCACCGACAGTATTACAACGGCAGGATATGATCTTAATTCACATGATTATGCCGTTGCGGAAAACGGTCATATTCTCCTTCTGGGAATAGACAAAGAACATAAGGATATGAGTGAGGTGGTCCCCGGAGGAGACCCCAATGCTACCATCCTGGAAGGCGTCGTCCAGGAATTTGACGAAAACAAGCACTTGCTTTATACCTGGAAGACATCCGATCATTTTGACGTAACCGACGGGAATGAGAAGTCTATCTTTGTGGATCTTACCGCCGGGATCGTGGATTACTGCCACCTGAATGCCATCGCCGTGGATTCTGATACCAGTTTCCTGATCTCCAGCCGTCATATGGATGAAATTACCAAAGTGGACCGTCGTACCGGTGAGATCATCTGGCGTCTGGGCGGCAAACACAATATGTTCACATTTCTTAATGATTCCCTTGGCTTTACCCACCAGCACAGTATCCGTAAACTGGAAAACGGACATATCCTGTTGTTTGATAACGGGAACATGCATGATCCTCCTGCGTCCAGCGCCGTAGAATATGCCCTGGATGAAAAAAACAGAACCGCTACCCTGATTAAACGTTTCCGGCATACCCCCGATGTGTTTTCCGTGTATATCGGTTCCACGTTCCGTCTGCCGAATGGAAACACCCTCGTGGATTGGGGAAATACCGCCCCGTCCCTGACCGAATATCACCCGGACGGTACCGTGGCGGTGGAGTTTGATTTTTCAGAACACAGCTTTAGCCGCCAGGTGTTTAAATATAACTGGCAACCCCGGGTTTTTACCCCGTCTCTGGATACGCTGCATTTCGGTATGTGGAGCACCCCCGACACCCTGACACGACAGATCATTCTCCATAACCATTGGCCCGATACGTTACCTATCACCGGATATAGGGTACATAATCCCTCATTTTTTCTGATGGATTCTCTGCCGGTAATCCTGCCCGGGAACGGAGAAGTGACTTTAACCGTGGGATTTTATCCCGAAGCAGCCCGGTGGGGGTATCAAAAAGATGTGATGACGCTCTTTTCCGATGACAGCATACGAAGAGTGGGCCGGCAGATCTGGTTGTTCGGGGAAAAAGAAGATCATACCGCCCCCGTAGTGACCATTCTGCCCGATTCGGATAATGTCCCCCTGAACCCGCAAATTACTGTGGATTTCAGTGAACCGGTGAGAAGGAGCGATAATCGGGAACTGGATTATGCGATGGTGGATACGCTTATTATTTTCAAAGAAAACGGACCTTCCGGACCGGATGTTCCGTTTAACGCAAGCGTAAATACGGAAAAAGATCATATCCTGATTGTCCCCCTCCAGGTGCTGAAGAGCAATCAAATCTACTATGTCTCTTATAAGAACCTACTGGAAGATTACATGGACAATGAGGTTCCGGTAAAGGAGGTGCATTTTACCACCAAAATGATCATGGCGGTGAAAGATAAAATGACATGGGATAATATCACGGTTTTTCCGAATCCGGCCGGCAGGAGCGTGACCATTCATACCTCTGTTGAAGGCGCCTGGAAGGTGAAGATATACTCAATAACCGGAACATTGATGTTGGAAAGGGACCCTGTAAGGTCCGCTGAAACCGTTCTGGATTTACATTCGTTGTGCCGCGGTGTGTACATCGTCGTAGTTACAACAGAAGAAGGGAAGACAAAAACGGTGAAATTAGTGGTGGAATAATACTTGAAACGCTTTTATCAAAAGCATAAGAGGCCGGAATTAAAGGAAGAAAATGATTGAAAATTTATATCTTGCACCCGTAAAATACATGTTTAATATTTTATTATTATTGATATGATTCAAAAGAATAACTTTCTAAGATATGGAGCTTTCTTAGGCATTTATTTTATCTCTGGTCTCTTGAACTGGGCTTTTCCCCAGGATACCACGGACCTGGAAAGATATTTTCCGGATATTCAGATCACCAATTCGAATAATCCTTCTCCCGGCTATTTTTTTATTGCTACGAAAAAGCATTTTATTGATACCGTAAACTATGTTTCCATTGTGGATAATTACGGAACTCCTGTATATTTCAGACTGGTAAACGATATTGCTGCCGGCATACAGGTTAAGAACGGCTATATTTATATGCTGGAAGGCCCTGAAAAAGTTTATTTCAAAATTGATTCGTTTTTTCACAAGATTGATACCTTTAAGACAAAAGGATATAAACTTGACGGCCATGATTTTGACATGGACAGGAATGGTCATTATCTGTTACTGGGCAGACAACTTCGTACCGTTGATATGACCCAGTATGGAGGGCCTGCCGATGCGACTATCAGAGATGAGGTTGTACAGGAATTTGATGCGGATAAAAATTTGATATTCACCTGGAAGGCCTGGGAACATTTCCAGATCACCGATGCCAATGAAAATTCACCTTATGTGGATCTTACATCCAGCACCGTGGACTATCTCCATGCCAATTCGATTAAATTTGATTCGGATACAAGTTTCTTATTGTCGTGCAGACATTTTGACGAGATTACAAAAATCGACCGGCGTACAGGAGATATAATCTGGAGACTGGGAGGGAAACACAATGATTTCACTTTCGTTAATGACACCGTTCGCTTTTCTCATCCCCACACGGTTAGAAAAATGGAGAATGGGGATATCCTTATTTTTGACAACGGGAATCTACACAATCCTCAAAGGACCAGTGTGGTGGAATACAGGCTGGATGAAGTGAATAAAACGGCTACTCTGGTGAGACGTATGTACCATAATCCTGGAATATTTGCTATGCATGGCGGAGGTGAACAAATGCTTCCGGATGGTGATATGTTGGTATATTGGGGAGAGGAATCTCCGTCATTTACCGAATATCACCCCGATGGTTCGGTAGCCATTGAAATGGATTATTCGTTACATAGTTTTGCCTCACGGGTAGCAAAAGCAGCCTGGAAACACAAGGTTTTTGTGCCGGCCACCGATACCATCAACTTTGGTATGTGGGACGGCTACACCGAAGCGGAATATTTGCTGACGCTGCATAACAACACGGATTCTGTCCTGAAGATCACGGGATATCTGACCCGTACGGATAACTTCAGTGTTAAGGAAGATTTTCCCATAGAAATACCTGCCCATGGGAACAAAGACATTACGGTGGCCTATTACCCGCAGAATGCGCAAACAGGTTATATAAAAGATGTGTTGACCATCCAGTCGGAATATCCGCATCTTTACCTGGCACAACAGGTTACCTTGATTGGGAAAAAGGAAGATACACAAGCCCCCCAGGCTACCATTGCTCCGGATACCGCCAATGTCCCCAGGAGTGCAGAGGTTCAGGTGACATTTTCCGAACCGGTACGTCTGGCTGACGGAACTGAACTGGATTATCAGAATGTGGATACCCTGTTTGTCTTTAAAAAAGATGGCCCGGACGGGGAAAGTGTCGCCTATAATGCCAATGTAAGTACGGATAAGACACATATTGAAATCACTCCTGCAGACTCACTGGATCCCGACCAGACTTATTTTATCCTGATCAAAGAGGGACTCGAAGATTATGCAGGAAATCCTCTTACTCCGGTTTCAGGAAAATTTTCCACGGGCTCCGAAATAACTGCGGTCCTGTCTCCCGGGAACCATGAGGTGCAGGTTTATCCGAATCCGACGGAAGGAAATCTTGTGATCAAAACAGACCTGAACGGGGTCTGGAAGGTTCAGATATTTTCAGTTCCCGGTACTTTGATGACAGAAAAGGACCATGTGTTGGGCCATCGGGTCGAAATGAATGTATCCCGCCTCCATCCCGGCATGTATTTTGTAGTGATCACCGCAGACGGAAAGAAAATCAAGACGGAAAAGATTATTGTAAAATATTAAAAGGGACGAAGAAATGGGTAGAAGGAGTGTATTGACGGTGGTTGCAGGGATGATTGTTGCCGTGATTTTTTTCAGCGCCTGCAAAAAGAAAAAAAAGGATGAGCCCCCCAAGGATATCATCCCGGTGGTTTTGGATTTCCGGGGGCCGACGGTCGTTACCGCGTCCGGACTGGAACCCCTGGAATACAAGGTGGCCTACAGGTCGGGATCCAAATATTCATTTACTGCGATCGGATATGAGGCAACCATTGAGGTGCCGGATACGGCTTATCCCAATATTGTGAATGTAACCTGGCACCAGTCTTCTGTGGATACTTCCGCTTATCTGGTTTGTGTGGAAACATCCGTCACCGGCAATGTGTCCGAACCCGACTCGCTTGCTGTCACCCTTAAAAAATTCTGCGCCTGGTCTGTGGATGATTTTACAGGGACCTGGGAGGGAAACGAAACCGGAGACAGCGACACGACGCTTTTGCTCTCCATTGTTCATGAACCCGCCGACGGGGAGGATGTGTTACGCGTGAAAGCCGTGGCGGATACAAACAGTGACGGAGGGGTCTATGCACCGCCCTTCCTGTCCCGGCTCTTTGATGCCTGGGGAGAACGCTTTGTCAGCGATATGGGAAACGAGGGAGATGTCCTGCTGCATGTTAATCTTCTCTCCGGAAAAATTATCATAGAAAACGACTTCTGGGGGGAAACCATGCCCGGACCAAACCATTACTGGACCGGGGGAGAAGGGACCTGGTGCGGATGCAATGATTCGATCAATCTGAATTTTGAAATGTACTGGTCCACCGACTTCAGTAAGCCCAATAAAACAAGTGTCGTCAAACTGAAGAAACAGTGATTATTATTGCTGATAATATATGTATTTAAATAAATAATTAAATACATATTTAAATATTTATATTTTAAATCATTGGTGTCCAGGATAAATATCACAACTATTTATATGGCAATGTATAATAGTGTGTTAGATGGATGTAATACAAAGAGGGGCTGTATATTCAAATATTGATATTCGGTTATTAAAGAATACCTGTACCTGTCCACTGTTTTTTGATTAACCCCCTCCCCAACCCTCCTCCGCCAGCTGGCGGAGAGGGAGTCTTCCCCGGAGATATTTTTCTACTGATGGCAGGAGGGGGTAATACATAAAAAATGCCTTATTCCACATATTACTCAATCATCTCTCTTTTTTACCGGACACTACTGATTTTAAGTATACGGTAACGCTCCCGCAGATCACGCGAATCTCGCAGATTCGCGCAAATGTATTTTTCCCTCTGAATCCGGGCTCCCATTCCGGCAGTCCTTTATGGTGTCATGGGTCAATAAGAGCATGAGTGGAAATACAGGTCCCCATTAAAATTTCCTAAAATCACCGGAGTTTGGCAGAAAGTGTTAATTTTGCCCATTGCATAAACAGATGCTTATGAATGGATACCAATTGAATCACCTGCGGGAGTTGGAAGCCGAATCGATCTATGTGATCCGGGAAGTGGCTGCCCAGTTTGAAAAACCTGTGTTGTTGTTTTCCGGGGGCAAAGACTCTATCGTTATGTTTTATCTGGCCCGCAAGGCTTTCTGGCCTGCCAGGGTGCCTTTTCCCCTGATGCATATTGATACCGGTCATAATTTCCCGGAAACCCTGGAATTCCGGGATCAGCTTATGGAAAAGACCGGAGCTAAGTGCATTGTACGGTATGTCCAGGATACCATCGACCAGGGGAAGGTGGTAGAGGAAACAGGGCCCGGCGCAAGCCGGAATATCCTGCAGACAGTTACGCTACTGGATGCTATCGAAGAGTTTAAATTCGACGCTGCCATGGGAGGGGGGCGCAGAGACGAGGAAAAAGCCAGAGCCAAAGAACGGTTCTTCTCCCACCGGGATGTCTTCGGACAATGGGACCCCAAAAACCAGCGTCCCGAATTATGGAACCTCTTTAACGGAAGAAAAAAGATGGGCGAACATTTCAGGGTCTTCCCCCTGAGTAACTGGACGGAGATGGATGTGTGGCAGTATATTTTTATGGAAAAAATTGAAATCCCCAAACTCTATTTTACCCATGAAAGGGAAGTCTTCAACCGGGACGGAGTGTGGCTGGCCACCGCCCCGTTTATGGAGCTCAAGAAAGGAGAAGTGCCTGTGGTGAAAAAAGTCAGGTGCAGAACCATCGGAGATATTACCAATACCGGTCTGACCCTTTCCGAAGCGCATACGCTGGAAGATATTATCCGGGAAGTGGCCATCACAAGGACAACGGAAAGAGGGGCACGGTTTGATGACAAACGCTCCGACTCGGCCATGGAAGACCGGAAGAAGGAAGGGTACTTTTAGTAACGATGAACGATGAAGGTTGATCGATGAACGGAAGAATGTGAAAATTTAGAATGTAAAATGTAGAATGTAGAATTTTATGAATGTTGAGTTAAGGGATTAAAGACAATACATTATAATACATGAACCATTTTTAACTACTGAATGACCATCGAATGACTACTTAATTACGCGACCGAAGGGAGCAAATTTCGCGGCGTTAGCCGCTAATTACTATTTAATTACATTGCATAAATGCTTGAATGCTTGATACAACTGAATGACCACTGAATGACCACTGAATGACCATTATTTGACATTCAAAAACCTGCTGATATTAAACAAATAACGAAAACATTATGTCGGATCTGACAGACGGATATCTCAACATGCAGTTGCTCCGGTTTACCACGGCCGGGAGCGTAGATGACGGAAAAAGTACCCTGATCGGGCGGTTGCTGTATGACAGCAAGGCCATCTTCGAGGATCAGCTGGAGGCCATTGAACGTGCCAGCGAAAGAGCCGGGGCGGAAGAAGTGAACCTGGCCCTGTTGACAGACGGATTGCGGGCCGAGCGGGAGCAGGGGATTACCATAGATGTGGCCTACCGTTATTTTGCCACCCCCAAACGGAAGTTTATCATCGCCGACACACCCGGTCATGTGCAATATACCCGCAATATGGTTACCGGAGCCTCCACGGCCAACGCGGCCGTGATCCTGGTAGATGCCAGACACGGTGTCCTGGAACAGACCATCCGTCACGCTTATATTGCCAGCCTTCTCAGAATTCCTCACCTGCTCGTATGCGTGAATAAAATGGACCTTGTGGACTTTAGTGAAAAGATTTTTGAAGACATTCAGACACAGTTTAACAAACTGGCCGGCAAACTGGATATTCAGGATGTGAGGTTTGTCCCCATCAGCGCCAAGTTTGGGGATAATGTGGTGGACCGGTCGGAGAATATGCCCTGGTATGAGGGGCCGACATTGATGTACCTGCTTGAGACCATCCATATCGGCAGCGATTACAATCATACTTTACAGCGTTTTCCTGTTCAGTATGTTATACGGCCTCAAAGTGACAAGTATCATGATTTCAGGGGATATGCAGGTAGAATTGCCAGCGGTGTGTTTAAGCCGGGGGATCCGGTAAAGGTAATGCCCTCCGGACTCACAAGCCGTATCAAAACCATTGAAATAATGGATAAAAAACTGGACGTTGCCTATCCTCCCCAGTCGGTACTGATGACCCTGGAGGATGATATCGACATCAGCCGGGGCGATATGATTGTGGGTGAGAACAAAGCCCCCCAGACCGGAGATGAGATAGATTTGATGTTATGCTGGCTGAGTGAGACCCCGATGCGGCTGGGCGGAAAGTATTATCTGAAACACACTACCAACGATCTGCGCTGCATGGTAACAGATGTGGCTTACAAGACAGATATCAATACCCTCGACAATATCTATGATGACAAGGGGTTGAACCTGAATGAGATTGCCAGGGTTCGAATCAAAACCACCAAACCCCTTTATTATGACTCTTACCGGATCAACCGGATTACGGGGAGCCTGATTCTGATTGATGAAGCCACCAACAATACGGTAGGAGCGGGCATGATTATCTGAGG
>JANTHB010000079.1 GCA_024762655.1 Bacteroidales bacterium | reverse complement strand
TAAAAGCTACGTAGGTGCCTACGTAGGTAATAATTTATAAAGTATAGTATATTAGATGAATATAAGACTAATAAATTAAAAGTATATTATAATCTCGTATTTTTTATAATGGGAAATGCAAAATTCCGGTGATAAATGAAAAATTCGATATAAATTTGAAAATATTAATTCCAAAAACCATATGCCATGAAACGTATTATTATTTTTATTAGTGTCATAACCCTTTCACTTTCTGTTTCTGCCAAGATCTGGCTTCCTGCCGTTTTTTCCGACAACATGGTGTTGCAGCAAAAAAGCGAAGCCATGATCTGGGGCTGGACAACCTCTTCTAATGAAAAGATTACGGTCTCGGGTTCATGGAACAACCAGCTTGTTACGGGAAAAGCATATCAGGGGGTATGGTCGGTGAAACTTTCTACACCCGCTGCCGGAGGACCTTTTGAGATAACGGTCATGGGGCATGACACGCTCGTGTTGCACAATGTGATGATCGGGGAGGTGTGGATCTGTTCCGGCCAGTCCAATATGGAGATGACTCCGGACTGGGGACTTCAGAACAAGGAAGAAGAAATAAAAAACGCCCGCTATCCGGAGATGCGCTTTTTCTTTATCCCGAGACACAAAGCAAATACTCCCCAGGATGATACCCCCGGTTATTGGACAGAATGTACCCCGGAGACAATGCGTCATTTCAGCTCGGCCGGGTATTTCTTCGGCCGGGAGTTAATCCGTAAATTGCATGTGCCGGTGGGTTTGGTTTATTCCAACTGGGGAGGCACCCCGGTGGAGGTATGGATTAAAGACAGCCTGATCATGAATGATCCTGTACTGAAAGAAGCGGCCGCAGAACTGCAACCCCGGCCCTGGTGGCCTGAAAAACCCGGAGCTGCCTGGAATGCCATGATCCATCCCCTAATACCTTTTAATATTGCAGGAGTTATCTGGTACCAGGGAGAATCCAATACCCAAAATGCCTGGTCCTATTACCGTTCTTTTCCCCTGTTGATTACCTCCTGGAGAGAAGCCTGGAAAAAGGAGTTTCCGTTCTATTATGTTCAGATTGCCCCGTACCGGTATAAAGGCAGGGATTCGCTGGATGCGGCTGTGGTGCGGGACGCCCAGTTAAAAACACTATCGGTGGTACCGCATACCGGCATGGCCGTAACCATGGATATAGGAAACCTGACGGATATTCATCCGAAAAACAAACAGGAAGTGGGCCGGCGACTTGCCCTCTGGGCACTGGCAAACGATTATGGCATCTCAGGGACAGAATACAGCGGACCCTTGTTTAAGTCATTGGAGGTCAAAGGAAAAAAAGCCATTCTGTATTTTGATCATGCCGACGGTGGCCTCGTTAAAAAAGGAAAGCAACTCACTGATTTTTTTATCGCCGGCAAAGACAGAAAGTTTTATCCTGCCAAAGCCTTAATAAAAGGAAATACTGTAGTGGTTTACAGTGCTAAAGTTAGGGAACCGGTGGCGGTACGTTATGCTTTTTATGATGCAGCCCTGCCCAATCTCTTCAACAAAGCCGGCCTGCCCGCCTCTCCTTTCCGGACGGATGAGTGGGAGGTGAAATAAGAAATTAGCCACTCGCTGTGCTCGTGGCGAAACTAGCGCCTTCGGCGCGAAATTAAGTAGTAATTACGTTAGGAATGTAGTGAGGAACTAATTTAACGAACGTATTGAGCTAATTTTTACCCTCTGCGTACCTTTGCGGAATCTTTGCGAAACTTTGCGTAACAGTAAGGACAATAGAGTGATAAAGCTATCACACAAAGAACTGCTACCCAGCGTAGAGAACCGCAAATAATCAATGATTAAATACATTAATACATGAAACTATTGAATGACCACAAAAAAGGCAGAAGTAATTTTAAATAAATATTGAATGTAAAATGTAAAATGTAAAATGTAAAATTTTGAATGACTATGGAATGACCATCGTATGACAACTTAATTACGTGAGGGCGTCAGCCCGAACAAATTTCGTTGCGAAGCAACTAATTTCGCGAGTGTAACGAGCTAATTTCGACTGCAAAGCAGCCTAATGACTATTGTATGACCATCGAATGACAGCTTAATTACGTGAGAGCGACAGCCCGAACAAATGACGCAACCGCAGGGAGCAAATTACCGGGAGCGTAGCGACCAAATTACGCGAGCGCTAGCAAGCAAATAACGTGAGGGCGTCAGCCCGAACTAATTCTCCTGAGCGTTGAAATTACTCAGATCGTTGTTGGCTTCTTTCAGAATATTTGTACCGGTCATGCCACTCAGAATCGAGTTGTTAATCTTGTTTTCCATCTCTGTAAACCGGTTGTTGAGCTCGTTTAGATCGAACTCTTTCTGTGCCAGTTGCCTCTCAAACTGTTCATCGGAAACCTTATCTTTTGCATCACTTTCGTAAAAGTTTTTTTTCAGCTCGTACACTTCTCTTTGCAGAGATTCTTTTTGGTCTTTTAGTTTGTAAACCTGGGTGAGCATGGTCTTGGCATCGGCATCCGTTATCACGTCGGCCCAGGCGCTGACAGAAGTTATGCACTCTTCCTGCAGGATGTGACATTTTTCGATAACCTCTTCAAAATAAGTGACGGTCAGATCATAAGCCGGATCCTTTTTATCCAGTTTTCTGATGTAGGCCTTGATTCTCTTCTCCGACCTGAGAAGATTAAAATAGATAAGTTTAAGATTCTTTATAGATGCTTTCCCCCGGTTTACCAGCAGGTTTTCATTGTGTATATCAATCCATTTCTTTATAAAGAACGCACCCAGCATTGTTGAAAGCAAGGCGATCAGCAGGATTACATACAAATGAATATTAAAACCTTCCGTGTCCTGCAGGGCATGAATGATGACGACAAGAGACGCACCTAAAACCAGGACCCATGGGTCCAGTATGATCCGGATAAATGTGATCCATCTGTCGTTGAGTTTTGTTTCTTTTCTCATCAGAATATCTTTTAAATAAGTCTGCTAAATACGGTAAAATATACGAAATTAAACCCGAAAAGTTCGGATTGTATTGATTCAGGGAAAATTATAACAGGTGCTTATTCATTTTCCGGAGAATCTTTGGAGATATGTTTCCGGATATCCGTGTAATAATAAACAATTCCTGCAATGGCGGTAAAAAGGATAAATCCCAGTAGCCAAAGCAGTTTAGCAAATAGTGTTTTCTTCTCATCCCTGGAGATCTCGGAAAGGCCGATAATCACATAGACCAGACTGATCAGCATACCGGTTATCAGAAATTCACTGGCCCCCGTGTGGTGTTGCGTCTTATAAAATGCGCCGAGGATAACCAGAACGATCCCGGCGATCAGACTGAATTTATACAATTGATATTTATTCATGATGTCCGGTTATTTTTGGGTGAAGGAGGACTGCCGTTCAAAGTGATATGTCCCGGCAAAGAAAGAATATATTTTGTTATCCAGCCAGTGATAATATGCCTCAATGGTTTTTTCCTTAAAACCGTTTTTTCTCCAGTTATCGAGTTTTTCTTCCGTGGTGTCAAAGATTTCATCCTCCAAAGGTTTGATGCGTTGTCTGATACCTGTATGGTCTTTGTTAATGATTGCGTGGATGTTAATATATTTGTTGGCGCTGCTGCCCCAGGTGACCGGATAACATTTTTTCTTCAGTTCCAGGGCAAAATGACACATCGGAGCGTCTTTCAGGCTTTTATCATAGGTAACCAACGAAGGAAGTTTTCCATGCGGGGTGATCCATAACGGGATGGCTACGGAAGTGATCGGGAATCCCAGGATGGTCCACATGGTGGTGTGTGAAGGATCTTCTCCGGGTTTTACGCCCTCGACAGCCATGGCCGACGCACTGCTTTTCCGGGGAATAAAGTCTTCAAACCATACCATTTTCTGCACGGCCGGGTTTTCTTCATCCGGCAGGGAAAGATCAACCCCCGTCAGAGAATGGCTGAGACAACGGCTTCCTTCCTGCATCAGGAAACGGGCAGACATGCTACCGTTCTCCATGGCTTTCCGGAACAAGGCATCCGCCGTATTGTACCGGATATATCCGGCGCCGGTACCTTTTACGCCCGTGAAGGAGAAATTGGTATGAACCACATAGCCCAACGGAGCGGTTACCGGATCGTTAACATCCAGTTTGGTATAGTTCCGGAAACCAACCTCATAATAAGCCGCTCCTCCCATTCCGTCAATAACCCCGAAATTGGTGGTCATATGTGTGGGCCGGGAAAGCGTGTCCAGCAGGTGCTCGAAATCCGACAACGAAGCACAGCGCTGAAGGGCTGCTTTCATGATCACTCCTTCAAGTCCCCAATGCTTCAAAGTATCTTTGACATCCAGATTATAAGAAGCCGTATTCATAATGGCAAAACCGGTACTGTTGATACCCATCCAGACACTCTTGTTAAGAGTATCCCCGGAATTAACCACCCCGATACAGGGATATTTTCCGTCATTGAAATAGACCACTTTATTGTTGAGGCTTTTGGTATCCCTGTTTTTCCACAGCAAAGGCCTTCCGTTTCTGGTATATTTGCCCGAAACAATGACGCTGGTACACGCCAGTGAAGAGTAAATACCGGAGAATATTCCGGTAAACACAAAAAAAAACAGAACGGTACGCATAAATTTCTTTCTCATGTTCTTATGTCTTAAATTAGTATCGAAAAAAGCTTGTAAATTTTTGCTAATTTAACAATAATTACGTAGAACTGCCAATCTGCAATTTTGTCGTATCGCTTATATTCTCTATATTCATGGTGTTAGCCTTTGGCAGGATTTTTGTAAACTGCGGGGTGGATGAAAATTCGGGAAAAAGGGGGATAAAAATACATGGAATATAAAGACTATTATAAAATATTAGGGGTAAGTAAAAAGGCCACTCAGGATGAGATCAAAAAAGCCTATCGTAAACTGGCTGTAAAGTATCATCCTGATAAAAACCAGGGCAACAAGGCTGCTGAGGAACGTTTTAAAGAAATCAATGAGGCCTACGAAGTACTTGGGGATCCTGAAAAAAGAAAGAAATACAATGAACTGGGTGCCAACTGGAAACAATACCAGGATGCAGGATTCTCAGGACAAGCCTATGGTTTTGGTGGCGGTCGCCCCGGAGGGTCCCGTTATTATACCTTTGAAGGAGACACTTCCGATTTATTTGGTGGGGGAGGTTTTTCAGACTTTTTCAAAGCCTTCTTCGGAGGAGGGATGGGCAGCCGGTTCGGACAAAGTGGTTTCGGAGGTTCACATTATGAACAGCCGGGGTCGGATCTGACGGGAGAAATACACATCTCCCTGCAGGAAGCCTATCACGGAACCCACCGGATTGTAAACCTCGGCAATGAAAAGATAAGAGTAAAAATAGGTCCGGGAGCTTATGACGGACTTAAACTGAGAGTGAAAGGAAAAGGTGAAAAAAGCCGGGGAGGAAAAGCAGGAGATCTGTACCTGACCATACGGGTAGACCAAGACCCGGTTTTTACCAGGAAAGGGGATGACCTGTATGTGGATCTGCCGGTAGACCTTTATACGGCCCTGCTGGGGGGCAGCGTGAATGTACGTACGCTCGACGGTCTTATCAAAATGAATATCCCGGAAGGGGTTAAAAACGGCCAGTTACTGCGTCTCAAGGGAAAAGGAATGCCTGTTTACGGAAAACGTAATACTTACGGTGATCTGTACGCACGTATTCAGGTGATCCTGCCACAAAAACTCACCCCCGAACAAAAACAACTGCTCCTTAAAATGAAAGAAGCCGATAAACAACATGTTTAAAAACGGTCAAACATGAAAAAAAGAGATAAGTTTTCACTGTACTATTTTCTGGGAATGATGATCTTTTTTATTGCCCTGGACGCTATTCTGTTCCCGGGAAACCCAGGAAACAGGATCATTCCTTATAATGTATTTATTCAGCAGGTGGATTCCGGAAATGTCGAAGAAGTGGTTATTTTCCCGGACAAAATCGTCGGAGTGTATAAATCGAAAGATCATAAAGCACCCACGAGGGGAATCACCAAGGCCCCGGAAGCTCCCTGGCGGCTGAGAATACAATCGATCGAAGAACAGGTGAAGCGGCAGTTTATCGTGCATCGTTTACCGGATGTGAGAGACGATATGCTGTTGGAACGTCTCATGAAAGCAGGGGTTAAAACGGAAGGGAATTTTAAGGGAAACGGACTGCGTAATTTTATTCTGGACTGGATATTGCCTTTTCTGTTCCTGATGATTTTGTGGGGGATAATGTTCAAGAAAATGGGACCGGGAAACCCGATGCTTGAAATCGGTAAAAACAAGGCTAAGATTTTATCTGAAGTGCCGGATAATCCGGTACGGTTCACAGATGTGGCCGGCGTGGATGAAGCAGTGGAAGAGGTCAGGGAAGTGGTGGAATTCCTTCGCAGCCCAAAGAAATATACCCGTTTGGGGGGGAAGCTTCCCAAGGGCGTTTTGCTGGTGGGTCCTCCCGGTACCGGAAAGACCTTGCTGGCCAAAGCCGTGGCCGGAGAAGCCGGTGTGCCGTTTTTCAGCATGAGCGGATCCGATTTTGTTGAGATGTTTGTCGGGGTGGGCGCTGCCCGGGTAAGGGATCTCTTTACGCAAGCCAAAACACATGCCCCCTGCATAATCTTCATTGACGAAATAGACGCCATCGGCAAAAGCCGGGCACAGAATGCGGCCTATGGCGGAGGGTACGACGAAAGAGAAAACACATTGAACCAGTTGCTGGTGGAGATGGATGGCTTTGATGCAAGTATCGGCGTGATCATCATGGGGGCTACCAACCGGCCGGATGTGCTGGACCCCGCCCTGTTAAGACCGGGCCGTTTCGACCGGCAGGTGCTCGTGGATAAACCTGATATGAAAGGCCGGGAAGCTATTTTTAAAGTGCATACCCGTAACCTGAAACTCAGCGCAAAGGTTGATCTCAAGAGACTGGCTGCCCAGACCCCCGGTTTTGCCGGGGCGGAAATCGCCAATGTCTGCAACGAAGCTGCCATACTGGCAGTAAGAAACAACCGCGACGAGGTGACGATGTCGGACTTTGAAGCCGCTATTGAGCGGGTCATCGCAGGACTGGAAAAGAAAAACAAGCTGATTAATGAAAGAGAACGGAAAATTGTGGCTTATCATGAGTCAGGCCATGCCATCGTGGGATACTTTACACCCGGTGCCGACGAAATACAGAAAGTGTCTATTGTCCCGAGGGGACTCGGAGCACTGGGATATACCCTGCAGATGCCCCTGGAAGACCGTTATCTGATGTCAAAGAGCGAACTCCTGGGTAAAATCAAAGGATTGCTGGGAGGACGTGCCGCTGAAGAGATTGTATTCGGGGAAATATCTACCGGGGCTTCCAACGACCTGGAGAAAGTGGCACAACTGGCCAGAAACATGATAACCGTATATGGAATGAGTGAGAAAATGCCCAATCTGTCGCTGGTATCTCATTCTTCACCCAATTTCCTGGGCGGTGGTCCGGGGCTGGAAAGAAGATCCGAATACATTGAAAAAATTATTGATGAGGAAGTTACTTCTATCATTAATACCTGCTATGAAGATGCTAAAAAAATCCTGAAAGAAAAACGGGATTTGCTGGAGAAAATGGCATCCATACTGCTTGAACAGGAGGTGATCACCTATCAGGAGATAGAATCCATTCTGGGAAAGAAACCTTCAACTGCCTAATATGAGCCAGTAAGACGGTAGCAGGCGGTTTTACCCGGGAGAAGCAGGGAAAGGCTTTGTTATCTTTCCACATGCACCCAATAATACTGGCCCGTATGATCCTGCAGAACCGTGCTTATATTTTTGCGTGTTACCAACAGAATCTGAGGAAAAAATCTTTTGTATTCCCAGACAAAAAGAATGCCTCCCAGCGTGGGTTCATCCACATCATGATAGTCCAGTGTGACTTTCCCGGGAGGATGATCCGTGGAAAAGCCCCTGAATGTGTCTTGCATATACCGGCGTGTATGCAACACATGGAGGCCTGAGGAATCCAAAGTAAATTCAAACTCCCCTCCGTATACTACCGTACCGTCCGGTTGCATACCGGGAAATGCCCGGACGGTAAAGGTTTGATCCTTGTTCTTATCCACATAAATATTAAAATGAATAGACAGAGTATCCGTCACCGGAGACATCTCCTGCTGTGCCGTATGCAATGCTCTCATATAAGGCAGCACAAAAGAATCAACCGGAAAACTGTGCAAAACATGAATGGTATAGGTGGTATCTACCGTCAGATGATAAGCAGGTGTGAATTTTTCATTTTCATACTTTCCGTAAAGCACATGCCAGGCACTGTCCTGGTCCTGATAGCAAAAATACTCATCACCGGAAGCTGTCAGGTGATTTCGGGAAAGATAATCCGAGGTCAGCCAAAAAGCTACATCATAGTCATATAGCCGGGAAGCGACTTTAAAGGTCTTGTTAAAAAGCGCTACATCAAATGTTTCCCGGGTATTTTGCCGGGAGAAAGAGAAAAAAATAAGAGGGAGCAGAAACAGGGTAAAAAGATCATATTGTTTTCGCATAGTGATTTGCTTAAATAAAAAGAAGCAGGAAGATACTGGCAAGGATATAAACGGAAAAACCAATGATAATATTTTTGCGCACATTCCTGGCCCCGAGAATAAGCGCATAAATCATTTTGATAATGTTATTGCTTATGGTAGCAATCAGGGTGGCATGGGCAACCAGATCAATGGTGATTTTCATCCCGGTATCCTGAAACAGGTTCAGGATATAGGGATCAATATCGGTAACCCCCACAATAAAGGAGAGTACATTGACGCCTGCATGGCCGTAGCGGCTTATCACAAAATGTGTCAGCAGAGAGAAAAACGCAAAGAGCAGACCGAAGATCAGTGCCGTTTTGAATTCCAGTGGATTTTTGCCTTCCTTGACTTCATATTGTGCGACATCGGGGTGGGGGGTAAGCTTAAGCTGTATCAATACAACGATCCCTCCCAGAACAATCAGGATCAGGAAAGGGACAAGCAGTTTCAAGGCTACCTCCCGGTTAAAGAGAAAAGCAAGCAATAAGATACGCAGGTACATCATGGCCGTGGCAGCAACAATCCCGGGAGGGATCTTTCCCTTGGCCTTTTCCTCGGTACTTTTCCGTGCCAGAATGACCGTGGTGGCAGTACTGCTGTATATCCCCCCGAGAAGCGCCGTGATAATAGTCCCAGACGTAGGAAAGACAAATTTTTTCAACAGATAACTCAAGTATGAAATACTCGATACTGCTACGATGGAGAGCCAGATCTGGTAGGCAGAGATGGGAAGGGTCTTGGATATGGGCTTGTTGGATAGAAGGGGCAGAATGATCCCGGCAATCAGGACAAATTTTGAAAGGGTTAGAAATTCGTCATTGCTGAACCGGGTGGAGAACCTGAAAAGCTCTTCCTTAATATCAATCAGTACCACTACCGTAACGCCAATCAACAGTGCCATCCACGGAGGCTGAAGATAAATCAGGGGTGTAAGGGAATACGTGATCAGGGCGACAATGATAGAGGTGAGCCCAAACTGCTGACTGTTGCGTATCCTGAAAAAATAATAAACCGCCAGCAGGAGCGACAGGATGATCCCTCCAACAAGAAAAGGAACCATAGTTACCGGGGCGATGATGTACAAAATAAATCCCAGAATGCCGATCAGGGTAAAAGTGCGGTCGGTTCCAAAAAGAAATTCGAGCTTTTTCTCATCATGATGCACCCGCTGCTCCAGTCCGATAATCAGGGAAAAAACGGTGATAACCAGAAAATTTATCAGGTCCTTGGGGATATGTTGTACAACCTCCATGGTAAAACGGATTTAGCAGGATGATCAGGGTACAAAATAACAAAAATTTTAAACGGTTTTATCTTTAATTAAAAGAATTCCTATGGGTTCCCGCCTGGTTGACGCCAGTCGGACAGGTCCGCCCTGCTGAAGCCGTTCGGACGGGCTGTCCCAGGTTCCACCTGCACCTCTCCTTGAGGAGAGGTCAAAACTTTCATAGAAAGTGTTGGGTAAGATTGAATAGAAGATGTTTCTTTAATATTCGGAAAGTGACGGATGGTTTTCCCCCTCCCACACCGGGGGAGGGGGCTAGGGGGTGGGGTGATAACCGGGTCCGGGATGAAGGGTTGACCCCCTTCGGGGATCGGAGTCTGTTGCGTTGTGTACCACCCCGTACCGGGGTGGTTATTCATGTTTTGCCACTTCGTGGCAGGTTTAAAATGAGAAACTTTAACTGGCCGAATGGCTTCGTTCAGTCGGACAGGCCCGCCTGGTTGACGCCAGTCGGACAGGCCCGCCTGGCTGACGCCAGTCGGACAGGTTGCCTCGAGGATCGTTCGTTTTAAGAAATTTCTTTATTTTCCGTAATGCTTGTGGTAGGACCGCTCTAACCTGGCTCTGGATACCGGTTTTCCGTGGGCGGGATAAAACATTTCACAATCGCTGTCCAGTAATTTTTTCCAGCTTTTTCCTAAGGCTTCCGTATCATTGACAAACCAGGGGAAACAATCTTCCTTTTCTATGCCGAATAAGGTGTCACCCACAAAAACAATCTGTTCTCTCCAAATCAACGAGGATGATCCCATGGTATGGCCGGGAGTATGTATAGCTTGTGCAGGGAAAGGCTCCGGATGGTACGGTTCGTCTTCCCATACAATATCTGGTTCGGTGGGGGTAAAACGGCTCATATTCTTAAAGAAATGGCGCCCCAGGAACGCAACGACTTTGGTAGAGGCTCTTGTGCCTTTGGGCACGGGAGTAAATCCTTCCCTGAGAAAACCGGCTTCCTTAGCGTGAACAATGATCTTTGCATGTGACATCTCCTTTATCAGGCTGATGCCCCCGGTATGGTCATAATGCGTGTGAGTAAGGAAAATATAATCAATTTTGTCAGGTACAATATTATGCCCGGTCAGGAAAGCAAAAAAGGCAGGTTCCTTTTTCTTTATCCCCGCATCCACAAGTATATAGTTCTCCTCATAAGGAAGAAGGTAAATGTTTGTCATACCGGACCTGAAAGTTAAGAAGTCTGTATTTTCTTTATTCATAATCAATCATATCTTATTGTTGTGAAGATTGTGAGGCATTTTATCATGGCTTATACAAGTGCTTTTTCATTTCTGGCGTTGACAAAAAGAATATCCCCGACCGCATCATAGCCGAGGAACAGCTTCTCTTTTTCATGTTTTAACTGGGAGGCCACAAAACCGCACATTACCAGTCCCGCATCGGAAGAATGCGTGTTTACAAGCTTTTTGAATGAAATATCTTCCGATTTTGCCAGAATTTCTACATTTTTTTTGCTGATGGGTAAACGGCCTGTTTCTATTTTACGGATCAGTTCTGATTTGGTCTTTTCTATGTCTGTTTCCTCGCTGACAGCAAACAACCGGATACTGCTTTTATGCCAGTCGGGATGTCCGGAGATAATGTAACCCAGCAGGATCATCAGATTTATATTTTCCTGATCATACGGGGAAAACCATATATGAATACCGTTTTTAAAACGGAACGGTCCGGATCCGCTGCCCAGCACCAGTACATCATAGTCTCCGGCTCTGACCAGGGAATAATTGTCTGTGATCTGAGCCAGATTTACGGGGTTGGATTTGTCATACTCAAAGAGGATCATGTTGTTTTCCATTCCGGAGACCCCGGGGAGTTGAATGGTTTGGGCAATGGCAGAGGTATAGGAGGGGGAGATCAACGTGTCAATATAAACATTGGAATGCTCAGCCTCTGACTTTTTGATCAGCAGTTCATGTTCGCGGGTTGCTTTTTCTTTGGTCTGCGTGGAAAAATAATCCTCCAGTAAATGAATATAGGTGCCGAATCCGTACCGGTAAGATAACCAGGTGAGGAGCCGGAAAGCCTTGTCCCGCTGAAAGCTGTCTTTACTGATACATACCACGGAGGGTCTCCAGCGTCTGGATTTGGAAGATTTGTTGCGTTGCTGAAGGTACACCTGAAGGTTACGGTTTACCTGGTAAAAGGCAGCCTGGAAAATGGCCTCGAACCCCCGGCGGTCTTTGTGATAAAAATGAACAAATAAATAGATCAGTGAAATCAGCACCAGGGCTGAAAAAGCATACAGGGCATTGATCTTAAACATCAGCCCTAGGGCCATCAAAAAGCCGATGAGTGATATATACCACCGCGAACGGAAAGAAGGACGGTAGGAGGGATCTGCCCCGAAATGATATAGAAAAGAGATCAGGCACAAAGACCCGTAGGTAACCATAAAAAACATGGTGATCACCTGAGCGACAGAGTTGATGCTTCCCAATGCCACAAAAACCAACGCCAGCAGCGAGGTGACCAGCGTGGCTGCCACCGGCTCGTTGGTGTCACCCCTGCCTTTGGATAAAAAACGATTGAGCCCCCTGGAAGGAAAAGACTGATCGGTGGCCAGCGCCTGCAGCGTTCTCGGAGCTACCATAATGGATCCCAGGGCTGACGAAATGGTCGATGCCGCTAAACCCAGCGGTACAACAATGTTTCCGTATCTGGCAATTTTGGACATGATCAGTTGATCGCTGACAAGATCCTCCGGTGCAGCGGACATGTTCATCTTCCAGGCAATGAAAAAGTATATGATCATTCCGGTTACCGTGGCGGCGATGGTGCCAATGGGAATAGCACGGGACGGGTTTTTCAGATCGCCCGACAAACCTACACCGGCCGTCATCCCGGTAAAAGCCGGAAAAACAATGGCCAGAACAAGAAAAAAACGGTCCATATTGCGTATGGAAAAAGCTTCATACTGATGCAACGCCTGGTATTGCGTTTTGCCCAGAAAAAACAACAAGATGGCGATGAACAATATGGCAACAACCAGGTACAGGGCTTTTACCCCGATGTTAGCACCCCGTTTCAACATCAGCCAGGCCAGAAGAAGCATGGAAGGAATGCTGATCACCTGCCGCGGAAGAATCAGATTATAATGTTCCCTTACATAGTCAAAAAGCGGAGAAAAAGCCTCCGTGAAAGCGATAACGTAAAAAGCTACGGAGATAGCCTGTGAAAAATAAAGGGCAATGCCGATCGTGGCACCTATATTCAATCCGAAAGATCGGGAAATTATGAAATATTCACCACCCCCTTCCACTTTCTCGTTCGTAGCCAGCTCGGAGATAGCCAGAGCTGTGGGGATGGTAACCATATGTCCGATGAGTATGATCATGGCTACCCCCAGGAATCCCAACGTTCCGACGGCATACCCGAAACGCAGAAAAAGAATAGCCCCCAGAATGGTGGATATGGCCGTAAAAAAAACAGGAGCGGTGCCAAACGTTTTTTTGGTTGCAGTCATCAGCGGTTTTTACAGGCTTATCTTTCAGGTTAAAGATATCATATCCGTACAAACCTACATAATTTTTTTATGCCATGCCACAGGGACCGGATGAAAAAAACAAAACCAGGATATCTGCCTGCATTACTGATATCTTTTTCATTGATTTTTAAATCTAAAGAACTCCCCGGGGCTTCTGCTCCTTGAGTGTCTCGATTGCTACCCTGGCCTTGAAGGTCTCCTTAATTTTTCTTCTTTTCATAAATCAATGGCTAAAACTTATTTTTCAACTTAACCAGTGGTCCTGATTTTGGGGAGTATTATATTCAAACCGTTATTGTCTTAAGTGCAGTATTGGTGGCATTAACTATTACCGCATGTTAGCTACTGGCGGATCGTTCGTATGTTTTCAAGAAAGTATCAGGAGTAAATACTGGTATTTCTGATTTTTTAAAATCTTTTATATTTCTTGTAATAATTATATCGATACGTTTGTGTTCAGTTGCAGTAAAATATTGTATTGCATCTTCAAAGTCCTTAAAGTCTGAAAAGAGTGCAGAATGAATAATATTTTCATCAACTTTCAAGATTCTGACCAGTTCTGATAGTTCTTTTAATTTAGAAATTATTATTTTATGAGATGCATATTTGCTAAGAACATAGTAGATGTTACTGAAACAAAGAGAAGAAGAATATCCTTTTAATTTGTTTTGAGCTATGAGAGTGAAAATTTTTGCAGAATCTTGAGAGAAAGGCTTTCTGTCAATCAGAAAATCAATGATCACATCACTGTCAATAAATATTTCAGTCATTGAGATATTTTTTTGTTAATTGCTCAGAGAGATCTGATTTATAATCAAGATCTTCAGGAGCACGAATAGCTCCTAACAGGGATTTGACTATGGGAGGAAAATCTTCATTTTTTAATCGATCTTTACTTGTTATCATCTTGAAATAGTTTTCAACCAGATTGGAAAGACTTCGTCCACGGGATCTGGCATAGGTCTTGGCTTTTTTTGCCAATTCTTTATCAATATTTAATGTGAGTTTCGAATCCATAATCACGTGCTTTAATTTCTACAAGTATACGTAAACTTTTTAAATTTTACGTGATATTATTTATAAATGTTACGTGTAATTTACAGTTATTTTTCTCTCTCCGCTGGTAGCTAACGGTTGGGCTATGAATAGTTGCCGATTACGAAGAAATATTCTTTCAATTAACACGAGCTTTATACGAGCTGTAATGCTTAATTTTACTACTATCTCGGCAATTATTTATGAG
>JANTHB010000078.1 GCA_024762655.1 Bacteroidales bacterium | reverse complement strand
TTTAAATTAATTTTTATTTTTGAAAAAAAATAACAACCTTCGTTGGTCGAAAAAATGTAATTATGATGCTATTATTAACTAAATGAGGCCTTTTATGAAATATATTTACTTTTTGTATTCTTATACCATATATAATTTAATCTAAACCCCATTTTTTGTACCTATTTTTAACCTTAAACAAAAAATTATGCGAAAATTTGTTTTTTTGAGGAAAGGGAGTATAATATTGCTTTTCCTTTTCGGCATTGCTCTGAGCTTTGCCACTGCTCAGGAGAGAACGGTTACTGGTAAAGTAACATCTCAAGAGGAGGGACCCCTTCCCGGAGTAAATATTGTAATTCAGGGAACGATGCAGGGTGCTGTAACCGATGCCAATGGCAATTACAGTATTAAGGTTCCCGGACCTGATGCTGTACTGGTATTTTCTTCGGTAGGTTATACCAAAAAATCGGTTACCGTAGGAAACCAAACGAAAATTGATGTTGTGCTGGCACCAGAGGTAACTTCACTTACCGAAGTCGTGGTTACGGCTTATGCCACACAGCAAAAGAAAGACATCACCGGATCTGTCGGCGTGGTCAAAGCTGATGATCTGGTTCAGATGCCTCAGGCCAGTGTCACCCAGCAACTGCAGGGACGTGTTTCCGGGGTGACGGTCACCCAGGACTCCCGTGCCGGCCAGCCGGCAAAAGTGAGGATCAGAGGGTTTGGATCCTTTCAGAACAACAGCCCGCTTTATGTTGTGGACGGGGTGCCTACTACTGATGTTAATTCATTGAATCCGGACGATATCGAAACGATGACCGTCCTGAAAGATGCCGGCGCCGCCTCTGTTTACGGAGCCCGCGCTTCCAACGGGGTTATTCTTGTGACGACCAAGAAAGGCTCGGAAGGGATCAAGGTGGACTTTGATATGTACACCGGAACACAGGATCCTGGGAAAGGTCCGCAGAACATGCTGAATACCCAGGAATATGCAAACCTGCAGTGGTTGGTCTATCATAATGACGGAACCGATGAAGTACATCCTATTTACGGGCCTTCAACCAATCCGTCACCTACGTTGCCCTCCTGGGCTGCCGATACGAAATGGTGGAATGAAGTTACACAAACTGCTCCCATTCAGAATTACAACCTGTCCTTATCCGGCGGAAACAAAAAAGCCAGGTACTTCGCAGGGGTCGGTTATTTTGACCAGACAGGAACCATCATTACCAACTGGTATAAAAGATACAGCGTACGTTTTAATTCCGACTTTAATATCAAAGACCGGGTTACCATCGGAGAAAATATGAATGTTACACACCAGTCTGACCATGGTATCAGCGGAAACGGTAGTGAAAGCACGGCTCTGATGATGGGCGTCTACCGTATGCAACCCATCATACCGGTAAAATGGCACGGCGATCCTTTTGTCGGATTATCCCATACCTTCCGGGAAGGAGACTGGGGAGGTACCGGGATCGCTCCCAGACTGGGTAATGCCCATAACTGGGTGGCCGATGCTTATCGCAACAAAGACGATAAGTGGCAGAACATCCGCATACTGGGAAATATCTATGCGGATGTGAAAATCCTCGAAGGATTGAATTTCAAAACATCCTTCGGAGGTTCTCTGAGTAACTGGTACTGGACCAACTGGAGCGGAAAAACCTATGAGAACTCCGAGAACGTGGGTACTTCTTCCTATTCTGAAGGATCAGGATACGGAGGAGACTGGACCTGGACCAATACCCTTACCTTTAACCGGAAGTTCGGTGATCATAATATCCTGGCAGTAGCCGGTTACGAAGCCGTGAAAACAGGTATCGGACGGAATGTCAACGCCCGGCGGGCCGGATATTTTTCAAACGCTTTTTCTTTCAGGACCGTAAGCAACGGGGCCAGTCTGGTTGCCGGAAATTCAAGCTTCTATACCCCCCGGGCACTGGTATCTCAATTCTTTCGGGCTGATTATAATTACAAATCCAAATATTATCTGAGTGGGACCATACGTAGAGACGGCTCCTCGGTCTTCGGCCCGGAGAATCGTTACGGGATCTTCCCGTCGGTATCTGCCGCCTGGAGGATCAGCGATGAATCATTCTTCTCCGGAGCTGAGTTCATCAATGACCTGAAGCTACGGGGTGGTTACGGTACCCTGGGAAACCAGTTGCCCGTGTCTCCGGCTAATCAGTTTTTCCTGTACGGGGCCAGCCCCAGCCAGTCGTTTTATGATATCAACGGAACTTTTAACTCTTCGGTGCAGGGCTTCCGTCCTACAAGAATCGGGAACCCCAGTGCAAAATGGGAAACCAGTGTGATTTCCAATGTGGGATTTGAAGCTACTTTGCTGGATCGTAAATTCGAACTTATCTTAGACTGGTATAGCAAACAAAACAAAGACCTGCTCTTTAATCCCGAATTGCCCGGTACCTCAGGTGCTGCTGCAAGACCTTATGTTAATGTAGGTGAAATGAAAAACCACGGGGTCGATCTGACGCTTACTTACAGGCAGGTATTCAACGACTTCAGGATAGAAGCCAGTGGTCAGCTTACCACATACAAGAACCAGATTGTTAAGATTGCAGAAGGGTATGAATACTTTGATGATAGAAGTTACAGCTCACGTATCGGAGCCTTTAACCGGAATATGGTAGGACACGAAGTGAGTGAATTTTTCGGGTATAAAGTGGTTGGCCTGTTCCAGGATGATGCAGAAGTGAGTTCTGCCCCTACGCAGGATGGCGCCGAACCCGGTTTCTTCCGTTATGAAGATAATAACGGGGTGGATGCCGAAGGAAATCTGACCGGACAACCTGACGGACAGATCACCCCGGCCGACAGAACATTTATCGGAAACCCGAACCCTGATTTCACCTACGGTTTGAATCTTGTACTGGGTTATAAAGGCTTTGACCTGACCGCTTTCTTCTACGGCTCTCAGGGAAATGAAATATTCAACTACAATAAATGGTGGTTGGATTTCTGGCCTTCTTTCCAGGGACAGAAGAGCAAAGACCTCTTGTACAATAGCTGGACAACTGAAAATACCGGCGCTACCGTTCCGAAGGCTTCTAATACCTCGAACTTTTCAACCAATACGGTATCCAACAGTTACTATGTTGAAGACGGCTCCTTTTTCAGGATGAAAAGCCTTCAGATCGGGTACACATTCCCGAAGAGTTTTGCTAAAAATGTATTTTCCAGCTTGCGGATTTATGTGCAGGGAACCAATTTATTCACCATCACCAAATATAGTGGATTGGATCCTGAACTGGCCGGCCTGGGCGATACCTCTTTCGGTATTGACGTAGGGAACCTTCCGGTTGTGAAACAGTTCCTTTTCGGATTAAAGGTTGGATTTTAATTTATAAGAGAAAATAAACCATAGATATGAAAAAAATAAAAATTTTATCAGGAATCGTTATCATCGCAGGACTTCTTTTGATGAACTCCTGTAAGGAACGCTTTATGGAGATTACTCCCAACGGATCGCTGGACCAAACGGTACTGGCTAGTTACGAGGGAGTAGACGGACTCCTCATTGGAGCGTACTCCCTGCTTGACGGGGTGACATCCAGCTTCGGATGGCAGTCTGCTACCAGTGGATGGGTTTATGGAAGTATTCGTGCGTTGGAAGCCGATAAAGGAACAGACGCCGGCGACCAACCGGATATCAACCCGATCCAGACTTTTTCCGAAACGGCAACCAACCCGTATCTCAATGTGAAATGGAGGGCGGTTTATGAAGGGATTGCCAGGTGTAACTCTACCATTGTCACTGCCGCCAAGGCAAAAGATGCCGGGACCATTACGGAGGATGAATATAATTCTTTCATCGCCCAGGCCCGGGCATTGCGTGGTTTCTATCACCTGGAAGCTTACAGGCTGTGGGCCGATCGTACCAGCGGTATGTATGTGCCTTATGTGGATGAAAATACCGATCCGAAAACGGTAACAAATACCGAAGATATCCGGGATAAGATTATTGAAGATCTTATGGCAGGGACCCAACTGCCCAATGATATGAAACAGGTGGGGCGTTTTAACAAAACCGTGTCTGAAGTATTTCTGGCAAAAGCTTACATGCAAATGTACAACGACTATGCAAAAGCTTTACCATTGCTGGCAGATGCCGAAGCTAACGGTACCAACCCGGCCGGTCAGAAAGCAGAATTGGATCCTCTCTACGGCGAAATCTTTGACATCGAAAAAAGAAACGGTGTAGAATCCATCTATACGGTTCAGTATTCTGTCAATGACGGCTCCGGCGGATGGAACGGTGGCTGGGGTGAAGTGTTGAACTTTCCCTATAAATCAGGCGCTTCACCCGGTGGTTGCTGCGGCTTCTTCCAGCCTACACAGGACTTTGTGAATGCTTTCCGTACCGACCCCAACGGCTTGCCGTATCTGGATAATTCCTACAATGATGAAGAAGTTACCAATGATGAGGGCTTGACTCCCGACGATGCTTTTACTCCGTATGCCGGTCGTCTGGACCCGCGTCTCGACTGGTCTGTCGGAAGAAGAAGCATCCCCTTCTGGGATTGGGGCCCAATGACCGGATCGGACTGGATCCGTGACCAGAGTTATGCCGGCCCGTATGTCGGTAAAAAACAGGTGTACAAAAAATCACAGGAAGGGACCTATACCGAAGTGGGTAACTGGACCTCCGGATGGACTGCCAACGGTTACCGTATGATCCGATATGCCGACGTGCTGCTGCTTAAAGCCGAATGTGAGGCCATGTTAAACCAGGATGACCGCGGTATGGGCGAAGTGAATGCTGTTCGACAGAGAGCTGCCAACCCTGAAGGATTTGTGAAGAACCCTGACGGTACCGATGCAGCCAATTATGTGATCGGCCTTTATCCTGCCTCCCAGTTTGATAATACAGCCGATGCCATGACGGCCATCCGGTTTGAGAGAAGACTTGAACTGGGTCTGGAAGGTCACCGGTATTATGACATGCAACGCTGGAATGGACAGAATGGGTATGATATGGTTGCCGAGCTTAACCGTATCCTTACCCATGAAAAATCCATGCCCTGGGGGAATGCTCTCTATGGCGATGCCACGGTGGGTCCCGAAGACGTGAACTTCCCGATACCACAACGTCAGATTGACCTGAGTAACGGGAACCTCGTACAAAACAGATAGATACTTTTAATGCAAATATTTAAAGTGGGCTTCTTTTTGAAGTCCACTTTTTTTTGTTTCTTTGAACTCCCGATTGTGTGTGATGGATTGAAAAAGATATGAAGCGCTACCTGTTTTTTCTTCTCCCCCTGATTTTACTGTCCTGTTCTACAAAAACACGGTTTAAACTGCTGGATTCCGGAACCACCGGAATCACGTTCAGCAATACGGTTGTTGAAACCGACAGCCTCAATGTGATGAACTTCGAGTACATCTATAACGGGGCAGGCGTGGGCATTGCCGATCTTAACAACGACGGCCTGGTTGACCTTATTTTTACCGGAAACCAGGTGTCCCCACGGGTCTATCTGAATAAAGGACATTTTAAGTTTACCGACATCACATCGGACTTTAAAGGCCTGGATGACGGACAGTGGTACAGTGGGGTGGCGTTTGCAGATATTAACGACGACGGCTGGACCGACGTATACTTTACCTGTACGGCCTATAATGAACCTGAACGAAGAAGGAACCGCTTTTATATATGTCAGGGTTTGCAGGACGACGGCAGTTTACTTTATGTTGACAAGGCCAAAGAGTATGGGATCGATGACGACAGCTATACGGTACATGCAGCGTTTTTTGATTACGACAGGGACGGGGACCTGGATCTGTATCTCCTGAATGACTGGGTAAACGACAGGTTGTCGGCAAGCTACAGACCTAAAGTGGATGATGGTACTGCCGTGAGCAATGACGACCTATACCGGAATAACGGTGACGGCACCTTTACGAATGTAACCATCCAGGCAGGTATTGTTTTTGAAGGTTTCGGCCTGGGCATAGCTATGGGCGATGTCAATAAAGACGGTTATCCCGATATTTATATCTCGGATGACTATATTTCCAACGACCTGCTTTATATCAATCAGCGTGACGGGACTTTTAAAAATGAAATTGCCCGGTATATTTCTTATCAGACCAAGTCTTCCATGGGGGATGATATGGCTGATGTCAATAATGATGGAAATCCGGACATCCTTACGCTTGATATGATGCCGGTTCCTTACTATAAGAAAAAACAAACCATTAATGGTTTTGCCTATTTATACTATCTGTATGATGCCAAATATGGCTATGAGCATCAATATTTAAGAAATATGCTTCATTTACACAATGGTTTTGTAAATGGGAAAATGATCCCTTATAGTGAAGTAGGCCAGATGGCCGGCGTGTATGAGACCAACTGGTGCTGGTCTCCTTTGTTTGCCGATTATGATAATGACGGAGATAAAGACCTGCTCGTGGCCAATGGATATCCAAGAGACCTTACGGACAAGGATTGGACAAATTTTAAGGCCGAAACATGGAACTTCGTGGCTTCCTCTAAACTGCTGATCAATAAGAGCCCTACTATAAAAGTTTCGAACATTGCCTTTGAAAATGAAGGGAATTTCAGGTTTGTCGTCAAATCCGATCAGTGGCTGAATGCCCCTCCTTCTTATTCCTATGGAGCTGCTTTTGCCGATCTGGATAATGACGGCGATTTGGATTATGTGACGAACAATCTTAACGATGATGCTTTTGTTTTTAAAAATACAACGATTGAACGACACAAAGGAAAAGCAAATTATTTCAGGATAAAACTAAAAGGAAAGAAAGGAAATGCCTGGGCTATCGGAGCAAAGATTGAGTTATGGAGTGGCGGACAATACCAGTTTCAGGAACACTTTTTATCCAGAGGGTATACTTCATCTGTTGATCCCATCGTTCATTTCGGTCTCTCTGATCATACCCGTGTGGATTCGGTGAAGGTTACCTGGCCCGCTACCGGCTATGTTTCCTGGTTGAGAGATCTTCCTGCCAACCAGGTGGTGGAAATGGACGAAAGCAACGCGCAACCCCCGATTCGGAAACCGCATGAACAGGATCATAATAAGCTTCTTTTTTCCGAAACGGATTCTATCCTGGATTATGTACATCAGCAGAATGATTATATTGATTTTTATGGCCCTCAGAAAGTGATCCCTCATAAGTTCTCCCAGATCGGTCCGCGGATGGCTAAAGGGGATCTGAATCAGGACGGCCGGGAGGATCTTATCATTGGGTCTACCAACGTGTTACCCACCAAAGTTTATGTTCGAACGGACCGTGGTTTTAAGGATACGGTATGCAAAGGCCTGACCGGACCTAAAATGTTTTCCGAGTCGGACTTTGCCATATTCGATGTGGACGGCGACGGGGACAATGATGTGGTCGCACTCGCCGGCGGCTATGAAGAGGCAGCCGACCGGTATGTTCATTACCTGTACCGGAATAATAAGGGCACGTTTCAGAGAACACCGCTGCCCATACCTCCCTTTCCGGCTTCTGTGGTGCGAGCCTGCGATTTCGACCATGACGGGGATACGGACCTCTTTGTCGGAGCACGAATAAAAAAGGACCAGTATCCGTTTGCCGATGATTCCTGGCTGTTGGTGAACGATAACGGACAATATACACGTGAAAATACAACTTCGTTTCCTTTGGGAATGGTCACCGATGCCGTATGGAGCGATTATGACGGAGACGGATGGCAAGACCTGCTTGTTTCCCGGGAGTGGAATTCTGTCGCTATATTAAAAAATAATAAAGGCCGGAGCCTTGTGAGGCAGGATATCCCTGAAATCGAATCTATGCACGGAATATGGTTTTCCATTGCTGCTGGAGATTTTGACGGGGACGGCGATGAAGATTATATTCTGGGTAATCTGGGAGATAATCACCGGTTTACCGTGAGTAAACAATATCCGATAAGAACCTATGTGCTGGATATAGATATGAATGGTACGCTCGATCCGGTATCAACGGGTTACTGGAAAGACAGAAAAGGCGTTATGACAGAATATCCTATCAATTATCTGGATGAACTGGTTGGACAATCTTCTTACTTTTCCCGTAAATTTAAAAACTATGCCTCTTTCAGCTATGTTCCGTTCAGGGAAATGTTCGACTCTGCCACGATGAACAGAATTGAAGCTACCTTCTATGTAAATACCACTTCCAGTTATATTTTATGGAATAACGGGAATCATTTCAAATGGGAAAAATTGCCCCGGTTTGTGCAGGTGTCGCCTGTCAAGAAAATGATTGTCCGGGATTTCAATCACGACAGCCTGCCGGATGTTATCCTGGCCGGCAATGACTATTCGTACGAGGTGAGCACAGGTTATTTTGATGCCAACAAAGGCCTGGTATTGTTTAGTAAAAACGGCAAACCTCTGAGCGATCTGGAAAAGCCTCCGCAAACCGGACTGATGCTCCAGGGAATGGTTGAATCATTGCTCTTTTTTGACGGAAAGAATCCCTTGATCGTAGTGGGTTTTAACAGGGCCCGGGCCGAATCCTTCAAAGTGAACAGATAAAACCTCCTGCATTTATACCTAGGCCGGTACTTATTTCATATCACGATCCCTCATTCTGACAATAGCCCGTTGAAAATCCCCGGCAGTGACTTTCCGTGTGTTGTATTCTTTCAGATATTGCTGATGTTCGGGGTCGGTCGGATAAGACTCTTCAGAACCATACGGATAATGGGTCATGGCATGAAAGGGGAGGGGGCCTACCGTATTTCCGGTGGCAGTGTTCATGTCGGCATCCTTTACCCACCCGACCGTATGGATCAGAAAATCCCGTTTCCATCCTTCCGGCAGTGCAGGCAGGCTGTCTGCTGCAAATGCAATGCTGGTCTCATCGCCTGCATCCTTGATAATGTATTTATCATCTGCTGCCGTAAGCAGAGGCAGAACATCCCCATACCGTGTATAGCTTCCCGCCTGATCTCTCCATTTATGGTCTGTCGTAACCTGGCTGTAATCAAACCAGTGTGGTCCGTACCGGCCCCCTTTTCTGAAAGTACGTGAGAAACCCCGGTAATGAAGGTCTGCCGTACAGGGGTTCAGTACTCTGGTGCGAACAGGTGCCGACACGTTGTCATTGGTGTAAAAGATGTAATCCCAGTAAATCTCCATATTGGTCCGGATTCGTAACTGCACGTCAGAACCGGTGGGTATTTTCCCGGTCAGGTCGGCAACAATGGTTTTGTCTTTTCCCATAGGAAAGCTCAGATTGTCCACGATGGTTACCCATTTTCCCTTTTTATTCAGTGCCTGCAGATAAGGCGAAATCAGTTTGATCCTGCCGGATTGTGCGATGGCGGCATTGATGCTGGCATCGGAGGGAAAGATCCAGCCATTGAGGTAAAGGATCAGCTTTTTGGTCCTGTCCACTTTGCCGAGATGCAGGTAAAGGTCGGACATCTCCGTGATGCCCTGGTATTGTGTGGGGTTCATCGTGGAGATATATTTATCATCTTTCTTTGCAATCAGGGGAAGAAGGTTGTCTCCATCCTTGTCGGTGGCTGCGACAGGCAGATGTTTCCTGCCTGCCTGGTAAAGTTTGTACCCCGGAAGCGGTGAGGGCATGAAACGTTCATCCACATATACATCTACAGAATCGGGATGATCAACGGCAATAAGCTGCACCTTATCAAAATAAATGGCTTCCCACAGCTCGTCGGTGACCTGGATCTTGTATTTATTATTCTGTGGCTGTAATAATTCTCCGGGGATTTTGATATAATCAACCGAAGGGGCCGAACTGGCATATTTTGTGGCCTTATCTTCTCCCATAATGCCCAGGGGCATGCCCAGGGCGCTTCTCCACATAATATCTTTGACGAAAACATATTTCCGGCCGTTCCAGGTATAGAGAAACGGGCAGGATCCTTTCAACTGCTGTTGCTCAACCAGGTCCTGATCGGTGTGGGGGAAGAAAATATTCTGGGGTACCCCGTTGGTCCACAGGATGCGTATGACATCCGCTTTGGTACGGGGACCCAAGCCGAAGAGAACCTCGGGAGAGGTTACCACGGCCGACTGATACAGGTTGCCTGCCCTGACTTCGATCTTTGCACCGATACCGTAATAGTTGTTCTTTCCACTACCGGTGCGCAGGCCGACAAGTTTCATTTTCAGATAATGCAGATTATTGCCTCCGTCATTCCGTAAGAGCCGGATGCCTCCCCGGGTGCCTGCAATGGCAACATCCATATCCCCGTCTTCATTGTAATCGAAAGGAATGATCTTCCGTCCGGAAGTAAGATCTTCAGGCAGGATATTTTGTGTTATAAAAAACTTCCCGGAAGCATCATTATGAAAAAGAAACACCCCTTTCCCCTTGGATGTTACTGATTTACCTGCAACCAGCAGATCCAGAAAGCCATCGTTATCAACATCCAGGAACAAAGCATCATAAGCCTGAACGTTTTGAAGAAATTTCTCCAGATCCTTCGATTTCTTATCCCGGACAAAACTGCCGTCTCCTTTATTCCGGTACAGCCTGCATTGTCCTGCGTTGGAAGAGGTAACAAACAAATCTAAAAATCCGTCGTTGTTATAATCCCCTACGGCAACCGAGCTGGACCCCCCCGCACTTTTCAAACCGCTTTTTTCCGTGACATCTTTGAATTTTCCTTGCCGTTGATTGGAGAAAAGAATATTGGAAGCATTCTCATTTACTACGAACAGATCAATATCCCCGTCATCGTCAAAATCCCCGAAAGCCGCATCGAGGCTGTGTGCATCTCCTCCGCCGAGATTGGATTCCGCTGTGCGGTCTGTAAAAGTCCCGTCGGCATTATTACGGTAAAGCAGGTTGGCATGTGGTCTTACAATATACAGATCCAGATCCCCGTCATGATCATAATCAAAGAACAAAGATTTAGTTCCGGTTTCTTTGTCCCCTGCACCGGCTTTGTCGGTGACGTTCATGAAGGATCCTTTGCCTGTGTTTTTATACAGGATGTTTGCGCCTTCTTTTACAATATACAGGTCAAGATAGCCGTCATTGTTGTAATCGTCAAATTTGGCGGCATATTCTTTTCCCTCGTGAGTAATCCCCGCTTCGGCGGCAACATCATGAAATTTACCCCATTCATTATTCAGCAGATAATGTTTATAAGCATGCGATTCGGGATCATATATGCCTGCATAGAGGTCTATGTCGCCATCCCCGTCATAATCACTTGCAGCAAGCGTGGCAATATTTTGCATGCTTTCTTCTTTCCCCGGGCTCTCCTGCGGGGTCTTCGGGCAATCAGCCCAGGCCGAGGCAGTGATATCCGTAAAATGAATGGCGGCAAGCACACTCTTCCAGTCCATACCCTGGGCGATCGTTTTGTTCTGGTCAAACGTGATGACCGGCGACCCGATAAATCCCTGGGGTCCTTTAAGTTTTAATATACCCGCCTGATACATGGGGGTGACCTTCAGGTAATTGTGAAAAATCATAAAGGAGGTTCCGGCTTCACGGATATCATTCTTTCGCAGCGCGGCGATGGTTTTGTGGTAATAGGTCATGGCTTCCTTTGGAAAATCGGGAAACACTTTACGCAACGCTTCCAACTGGGCCAGTGCCTGATCAGCCTGGTTGTTGCGGATCAGAATATCTATAAGGTTTAACCGCGGGACAATATTCGCAGGGGTTATGTCAACCAGCTTTTTGGTATATTGATACCGTTTTTGCAAGGAATTTTTATCTGTCAATGTGGAATATAATTCAGCCAGCGTATACAGCGACTTAACATGGCCGGGATTGTGTTTGAGAGACCCTTCCAGGATGGCAATGGCTTTGTCCTGTTGATCGCTCAACTCATAAACCTTGGCCAGGATCAGTAAAACATCCGGGTTTTTCGGATCCATCTCAACGGCTTTTTTCAACCATTTCTCCGCCTCCGGATATTTTCCCATTCTTAAATATACAAGACCCAGGTTTGCATATCCTTCCGCTTCATTGGGACTAAGCTTAACAAGTTTTAAAAATTCAGCTTCTGCTTTATCCAGTTTGTTTTCTTCCAGATAAGCCAGACCGAGCGTCTTGGTGGAAATGATTTCATCAGGGGTTGCCTCTTTTTGTTTTTTTTGCTGATGACAGCCGAAAGCAAAAAGCAGGGAAACAAATGTGATCGTGAGAATGAGGCTTTTATGTTTCATCTGGACTTCTTATTAATAGTATATATTCATGTTTTACAATCCCTCCCGGCGGGTTAAAAAAAGCAATTACCCCAAGATACAAAAAAATTAACCTATTGAGATTTTTTCATGGGGGAAGGAACTCCGTTTTTCAGAATCATCAGATCGGGCATCCCTGCCCTGTTTCCCTTCTCATCAAAGTAAATCTCTCCCGTAACTCCCTGGTGATGAATCCCGGATAAAGCTTCAATGATCTTATCCCGGTCGGTACCGGCCTTTTTTACCGCTTCGATGATCGTATGTACAGCATCATAGGCGTATGCAGCTACGGGACCGGCTTGATACCCGTATACCTTGAAGAATTTTTTCTGAAAACCGATTCCTTTTTTTGTAAACCATTGTTTGGAAGATACGGTTACGACAGGTTCAGGCGACTTCCATCCGGGGCTGTGTGCTTTGGGATCATCCAGCAGAGCGAGGGTCCCATAGATGGGCTGATTCATATTGTTTTCCCGGTACAATGACGTGAAAGTCGCAGCGAAAGCAGGATCTGCAAATAAAACCACAGCTTCTATGTCTGTGTTCTCAATCTTCCGGATAATACTCCCGGCATTGTTGTCAGAGGGCTTATAAATAAACTTTTCCGGTTCTCTGAAATTTCCGGATTTTGCAAGTTTGATAAAAGTCTTTATTGCCTCCCTGGAATCGTAAGCCTCTGTACCGATAAGGGCAATATGGCTGAATTTCCGGTTTTTGTATATTTCCCGGATGAGTGCCGATGCCTGATGCTTATCATCGGGGATACACCGGAAATACCAGGGGACGAAAGCGTAGGAAAGGGTCATGTCGGTGGCCCAGGCCGAGACAAAAGCTACCTTTGTTTTGGTGGCTACCTGTTCGGCCAGGTGTGCATTGCGACCATCCAGCGAACCGGTAATGGCCAGCACGTTGTCATCGAAAATCAGGCTTACGGACTGTTTGGAGCCTACCCCCCACATTCCTTCCACCGATTTGACCACAAGGTGAAAGTTTTTGCCTTTAAATCCACCTCCTTCATTGGCTTCGCGGATAGCCAGTTCTGCTCCGTGACGGGCTGCCGTCGAATGTCGGTCCGGAATTAAAAGACCTATATTCAGGGTTTGCGCACGGGCAACAAAGGAATTACCCACGATTCCTGTAAAAAAGAACAAAAAGAGAAACAACCGGAATACGATCATCCGTTCACCTGTTATAACAGAGATTCAATAGTAAAAAAAGGGTCAGGCAGGCTGGTGTTTCAGGTGAAAGATTTCCTTGCCTATGGCATGGGCCAGGATTTCCATTTCCTTCATCATCTGAGCAAAACCTTCCGGGTAAAGAGACTGCATTCCGTCGCTCAATGCTTCTTCCGGATGGTTGTGTACTTCAACCATAATCCCGTCGGCCCCAACCACGACAGCGGCTTTTGCCATGATAGGAACAAGCCATCGGTGTCCTGTTCCGTGACTGGGATCTACGATGACCGGCAGATGTGTTTTTTGTTTCAGCACAGGCACGGCGCTCAGGTCCAGGGTGTTTCTTGTGGAAGTCTCAAAGGTACGGATACCCCGTTCACAGAGTATGACCTGGTCGTTTCCTCCTTTTAGAATATATTCGGCAGCCATGAGGTATTCATCTATGGTGGCCATCAAACCCCGTTTAAATAATATCGGCTTTCTGCATTTTCCGGCTTCTTTCAGCAACGGGAAATTATGCATGTTCCTGGAGCCGATCTGGATAATGTCCGTATAGTCACAGACCATCTCCATTTCACGGGTATCCATAACCTCGGTAACGATAGGCAACCCGGTAAGCTCTCTGGCTTCGCTGAGGTATTGCAGGCCTTCTTCTCCAAGGCCCTGAAAACTGTAAGGAGACGTTCTCGGCTTAAAAGCACCTCCACGTAGAAAGTTTGCGCCGTAGCCCGAAACCTGTCTGGCTGTATCCAGAAGCTGGTCTCTGCTCTCTACGGCACAGGGTCCGGCAATAACAACAATATCCCCCCCGCCAATATTTATTCCGTTTACGTTAATGACAGTATCGACTTTTGTATTATCCCGGTCAACAAGATTGGAAGGAAGATCATTCGGAATTCCTTCGCTATCGTCTTTCTTTAATTTCATGGTCCGATAACTGAATTAGAATAAAAATCAAATTTACTTATTTGATACCAAAGTATCAAGCGGGGAAGGGGAAAACAGGTACTTTCCGTTTTGTACCCTGGCCATATAGATAGCCCCCATGTCATTCCAGGCGTTATCAAGAATGATTTTACCGGTGACCCCTTCGTAGCCCTGAAAAGTTTTGAGGTCGGTTAATACATCGCGTATCTTATAGCGGTTCAGGCCGGCTTTCCGGATAGCTGCAATGATGATATTCATGCCGTCGTAGGCATGGGCGGCAAAGACATCCGGTTCCATCCCGAATCTTTCCCTGTAATGTTTCTGGAAAGCTTTCAGCTTGGGGTTATCCGCAGTGGGATTGTACTGGCAGGTAGTTACGATGCCTTCGGCATTGTTCCCGGCCATTTT
>JANTHB010000077.1 GCA_024762655.1 Bacteroidales bacterium | reverse complement strand
CTATATAATTTTATTTATTGTTATCAGGTGACTGAATTGAAGACATTTGCAGAAAAGGGAAGATATGTACTCGTCGGGAACAATCATTTCGTCGGGTTTATGAAGTGGTCTAACAGGGATGTCCGGGAAAAGTGGAAACGGTTTGAAGAAATGAGAGGGTATTTGCGGGACCTTGGGATTACCCGGGAAGATAAGGTAATATCGTTGCCCGACAAATCTTTCAATGTATCATTATACCTGATGGGACAAAAAGGGTGGACTGATTTCATGAATTACTCCAAACCCGAAGATATTATGGGCCTCGTCCGGAAGGGTGCAAAGTATTTGTTCATTGCCGATCCCGCATTACTGCGGCAGGATCTTGTGAAACCGTTCATATCTGACCAAATCGGCAATTACAAAGGGATTTATATTTTCAAGTTGCATAACAGATAGTTTAGGAATATCAAATAATATTTAAGTAATCTGAAGATGAACAAGAATTACCGGCAAACCGCGAAAAAATGGATGTCACAGAATATCAGGAGCGTCCCGGTGTGGGCATTGCTGATATTGCCTGTACTGTTTCTGACGATGGTCCTGCTGATCCATTTCAGTTACGGTCCGTTTTTCATGCATCATATTGATCCCGAATATTTTCATTTATACAGCGGCATATGTCTTTCCCGGTTGAGTCTGAGTGTTGAATACATCGCGCATCCCGGCACCACCCTTCAGATATTGTTTGCCATATCTGCGCGTATCGTTGACCTGCTCCAACCGGCCTCTGATCTGATCACCAACGTTGTCAATAACCCCGAACAGTACATTCACGGCACCAATATATTGCTGAACATTATCAATGCTTTCATTTTGTTTTTTCTGGGTTTTTACACATACAGGTATTCCGGAAATTACGGATATGCTATTCTTCTCCAGCTCATTCCTTTCTCCAGTCATTATTTACTGACCGTTTCGGCCAGGCTGATCGCAGAGTCGGTTGAACTGGCTCCGGTTATGCTGATGATCTTGCTGACGGTGAAATATATGTATGATGCTTCCCGGACAAAGAATATGCACGTATACAGCATCGGTTTTGCCGTGATCAGCGGTCTGGGCATCGCCGGGAAGATCAGTTTTTTCCCGTTTGTATTATTGCCGCTGATCCTGATTTCAGAAAAAAAATACCGGATACGGTTTCTCCTTTATACGGTTCTGGCGGTGGCAATCTTTGCTTTCCCCCTGGTTGTTCATTTGCACAAAGCCTGGGAATGGTTTGGTAACATGTTTACCCATAGCGGGAAATGGGGAGGCGGCAACAAATCTTTCATAAATCTCAGTCAGGCCCCGGAGAGAATTAAAAGCCTGTATCTCTACGTTGACAAGCAGTTTTTTGTGATTTTAGGGCTGGCAACTCTGCAATATCTTGTTTTTCTGATGATTCCCTCCTTACGAAAAAATGCCTCGGTTCGGGTAATACGACGGGTTATGCTGGGGCTGATCCTCTCGGTTTTATTGTATGTTTTCCTGGTATTAAAACATTTTGCTTTTTATTACCTTTTCCCTGCGCTGGCGGTCAAGGTTTTCTTTCTCTATCTTATGACAGAGATGCTGGTGCGTGTGATACGTGACAAGCGAACGAGCAGGTGGTTGCCTGCCCTGACCCTGCTGGTTGCACTTGTTCTTGTGGTTCCCCAGGGGCGTACCTTGAAAAAGAGAATGGCCGATATTGCCGTTGCGGAAAGGAACAGCGAAGTCAAATATTACAAATTGAGAAAGTACTTTAATCCGGACACCACCGTCATTATCAGCGCTGCATATTATGGCAGTCCTTTTATAGCCTGGGCCCATGTGAATGCTTTCAATATCACCGGAAAACTGAGAAACGCTTTCACGCCGGCGCTAAAGAAAAAGTTCCCGTCCACCTATTTTTATTTTCCCTGGACAGATAAGTTCTTTTATTGGGGCGACTATCTCGAATCGCGGCAGCTTGTGGAGGGAAAGAAAACAATTTATGTCTATATCGGGGAGGGAAAGAAAGGGGATCTGGACGCCATCATGAAGAGATTGACGGAGGAGATGCCGGATACCGCATTTCATAAGGTGTTGCTGTATACTTTTGAAAATCCGGCCGAGTATTTCTACCGGATAACGTTATCCGGTAAAAACGGGGGACTTTCTCCGGACCGGTAACGTGAGCGGAGGCTATTTGTAAATTTTTCTTGAGAAGACATTGTACTTGAAAATACAGTAAATGGCCCGGAAGCCGTCTTTCCAGTTGATTTTTTTCCCTTCCTGGTAAGTACGGCCGTAGTATGAGATGCCGACTTCGTATATCCGTATTCCCGGGACCCTCGATATTTTGGCAGTGATCTCAGGCTCAAAGCCGAATCTTCTCTCCTTCAGATGGAGCTTTTGGATCGTTTTGGTATCAAACAGTTTGTAACAGGTCTCCATGTCCGTCAGGTTGAGGTTGGTGAAGAGATTGGAGAGAAACGTCAGCATATTGTTCCCGATGGTATGCCAGAAAAAAAGGATACGATGGGGATTGCTGCCGACAAACCGGGAACCGTACACCACATCGGCAAAACCTTTTTTGACCGGTGCCAGCAGGTCGTTATATTCCTGCGGGTCATACTCCAGATCGGCATCCTGGATGATGAGATATTCCCCGGTAGCCTTGGAGATACCGGTATGCAGGGCAGCTCCTTTGCCCCGGTTCATTTCATGTTTGAAATAGCGTATGTTTAGATCCGGATGCTCTTTTATATAAGTCTGTATTGCATCTTCCGTATGATCGGTAGAACAGTCATTGACAATGATAATTTCCTTTTGTGTGCCGTCATCAAGTTCCACCGCGGCAATCCTGTCAAGGATATGATGAATGGTCGGGCCCTCGTTATAGGCCGGAATGATGACAGAGAGCGTATCTATTGTTTTTGCCATGCCCCAAAAATAATAAATCTTCTTTCGGCTTGCAATTTCTCACGGATTACTATAAATTTGCAAACCGATACGGGATATTAGCTCAGTTGGTTTAGAGCGCATGTTTCACAGACATGAGGTCATAGGTTCGAATCCTATATATCCCACACCCCCTGAAAATATGCCGGCGTTAGCCGGCTTTTTTATTTCCGGAAGCCTTGTAAACTTGTTTACAGAAGGCGGACGGGAATGAAAAAGCACATGCGGCCGGAGGCTGAACATATTTTCAGGGGATGTAAGGGGCCTCGTGAACGGATCACGCTACGCCGCAAGGCGGAGCGTAATCCTTCCGTTATTCCGGAAGCCTTGTAAACTTGTTTACAAAAGGCGGACGGGAATGAAAAAGCATATGCAGCCGGAGGCTGCTCATATTTTCAGGGGGTGTAAGGGGCCTCGGGAACGGATCACGCTACGCCGCAAGGCGGAGCGTAATCCTGTCCTTATTGTTTCCGGGAGCTTTGTAAACTTGTTTACAAAAGGCTTCCTTTCCCCCCTTTTTTATCTTCGCCGCTACACTGTACAAAATACGAAGAACAAACCCGGTCCACGGGAGATGATTCCTAACCATCCCGTCAGCGGACCTTATTTGCGTGAAAGTAAAAAGATAATGGAAATCTGTCAGGATAAATCGTAAATACGACTTACAATAAGACAACCAACCCTGAGACGGGTATGATATATATCATATTTAAGCAATTGCTAAAGTAATAAAATAATTCTTATCTTTGTCAGGAAAAGGAATCTTACTGATGAATATTAAAACTAAGAAAAATTTGTATCATGAAAAAAGAAAAGAGAGAAGGAACCTCCGGTAAATTATTAGGAGCAGGTGTGTTAACGGCTGTTGTCGCTTCTTTGTGTTGTATTACGCCGGTGATCGCATTGATTGCCGGAGGGAGTGGAGCAGCGTCGGCTTTTAACTGGTTGGAACCGGTCAGGCCTTATCTGCTTGGACTCACTATCGCTGTGCTTATACTGGCGTGGTATGTTAAACTGAAACCCCGAAACGCGGAACTGGATTGTGCCTGTGAGGAGGATGCGCAACAGGAGGATAAAGCAAAAAGGTCTTTCCGGCACTCAAAAGGGTTCCTGGCCATCGTTACCGTTTTTGCCATTGCCATGATGCTGTTTCCGAAATATTCTTCTGTGTTTTACCCTGACAGGAAACCGGATATCGCGATAACAAAATTATCCCATATACAGACGATTGATCTTCAGATCAGCGGTATGTCCTGTACGGGTTGCGAGGATCATATTAAACATACGGCATCGACCGTGCCCGGATTTGTGAAAGCCGAGGCAGATTTTAAGACGGGGACGGCCACAGTGACTTATGACGCCCAAAAAGCTTCGCCTGAAAAAATTGTTAAAGCGATTGATGAGACCGGATACAAAGTGGTTCGTGTTACGGTGGAAAAAGAAAAATAATACCACACAAAGACAACATAAGACATCAAACAAATTTAAAGAGAAAACGATGAAAATGGAAACAGTTAAATATGAGATCAGCGGCATGACCTGCGACGGTTGTGCCCGAACCATCGAGAGGGTCGTACGCAGGGTGGAAGGAGTGGCCGAAGCACAGGTCAGCTACCGGGAGAAAACAGGATCATTTGCTTTTGACCCGGACAAAATCTCCCCGGACAAGATCGCTGAGGCTATCGATGCAACCGGACATTACAAGGTGGCCGGAGCGATCACGGATCAAAAAGGAAACGATCCGCAACCTTACGACCTGATCATCATCGGCGGCGGTTCGGCGGCCTTTGCTGCGGCCATTCAGGCCGAGGATCTGGGTTTATCCACCCTGATGATCAATGGGGGGCTTCCTGTCGGGGGTACCTGTGTAAATGTAGGGTGCGTACCGTCGAAAAACCTGATACGCGCAGCCGAAAGCCTGCACAAGGCCTCAGCCCCACCTTTCCGGGGGATCCACGCCCGGGGAGCGGAAGTTGATTTCGGACAGATCATTGCGCAAAAACGTGAACTTGTCGGATCCCTGCAGCAAAAGAAATACAAGGATATCCTGAACGGGCTGGAACATGTTTCCTTTGTGGAGGGGCATGCCGAATTTGCCGATGCCTGTTCTGAGGTGGTGAATGGGACAACCACCTACAAAGCGTTGAAATTCCTGATTGCCACGGGGGCTTCCACACAGATTCCTCCAATCGAAGGACTGAAGAACGTCCACTTTCATACCAACCGCACTCTTTTTGAGCAGGAGCAACTGCCCGAAAGCCTGATCGTATTGGGCGGCGGATACATTGCTCTCGAGATTGCCCAGACATGGCATCGCCTGGGCACGAAAGTAACCCTGTTGCAGCGGTCTGCACATGTGTTGTCACGCCAGACGGCCGATGTTGCCGAAGAGATTACAAGGCACCTGCGGGAGGAAGGGGTTGAGATACATACAGGACTGGACTTTAGAGAGGTGGAAGAAAAGAGTAATATCATTCAGATTAGAGCAATGCAGGATGGCGAAGAAAAGATATTTTCGGCGGAACAACTGCTGGTATCCACCGGTACCCGGCCCAACACTTCGGCCCTTGGGGCGGAAAGGATTGGGCTAGAGTTGACACCCGGGGGACATATCCGGGTCAATGAGCAACTGGAAACGAACCTTGCCCACATCTACGCCGCCGGGGATTGCATCGCTACGCCGGCTTATGTTTATACGGCAGCTTACGAAGGGAAACTGGCTGTTGAGAATGCCTTTACCGGGGCCGGCAGGAAAGCGGACTATACCGGGATGCCCTGGGTGGTCTTCACCGATCCTGAAGTGGCCGGCGTGGGAATGGATGAAAAAGAGGCGGAAGCTGCAGGTCTCCCTTATGAAGTCAGCCGGGTGGACCTGACCGATGTCCCCCGCAGCCTGGCAGCCCTGGATACCCGCGGCTTTGTCAAACTGATCCGCAACCCGGAGAGCGACCGGTTGCTGGGGGCGCGTATTGTTGCCCCCGGAGGGAGTGAACTGACCATGGAGCTGAGCCTGGCCATAAAATACGGCATTCCCGTATCGCAACTGGCCACGGCATTTCACGCCTACCTCACGCTCTCCGAAGCTGTCAAACTGGCCGCCATCGGGTTTGGGAAAGATGTAAAAACGCTGAGTTGCTGCGCCGTCTGATTTATTTCCTTAGAAAATCTTCCTGCAGGATTTTGTCGAGTGTGTCTATAAGAAATGCTATGTTCGTACGGCTGATACACATGGGGGGTTTGATCTTGATCACGTTCTCGTCCGGTCCGTCGCTGCTCATCAGAATGCCCTGTTCCCGCATACGGTTGATGAGATAGTCCGCCTCTTCTGTCGCCGGGATACGCTTTTCCCTGTCACGTACCATTTCGAAGCCCAGAAAAAGACCTCCCCCCCGTACATCGCCGATGACGTAATTCCTGTTCATCAGCTCTTCAAGCGCCTCTTTCAGGTAAATTCCGGTTTTCAGGGCATGTTGCTGCAGGTCTTCATCATGGATAATGCGGAGTACTTCATGTCCAATCGCGCAGGAAACCGGATTCCCTCCATAGGTGTTGAAATACTCCATGCCGGTATTAAAAGCATCGGCTACGGCCCGGGTGGTTACTACGGCACCCAGAGGATGCCCGTTACCGATGGGTTTTCCCAGGGTAACGATGTCAGGAACCACCCCTTGCAGTTCAAATCCCCAGAAGGTTTTGCCCACGCGGCCAAATCCCACCTGCACTTCGTCGGCAATGCAGAGGCCGCCGGCATCGTGTACTGCACGGTAGGCATGGGCCAGGTATCCCTCAGGCAGCACGATTTGTCCGCCGCAGCTCAGAATGCTTTCGCAGATGAACCCGGCCGGCTTGTTCCCTTTTTTATGGATGGAATCAACTGCCGAACGTACATGTGCGGCATATTGTTCCCCCGAGGTTTCCGGATCCCGGTACCTGCCCCGGTAGACATCCGGCATGGGTACAATGTGCGTATGCGGCGGGGCTCCGCTGCCTCCATGGCGGTCGAACTTGTAACTGCTTACCGAGATGGCCCGTCCCGTGTTGCCGTGATAACCCACCTCGACGGCGATCATATCTTTCTGCCCGGTAACGGTCTCCGCCATCCGTATGGCAAGCTCGTTGGCCTCACTGCCCGAATTGACAAAATATACCACGGAGAGCTCAGGAGGGAATGTTGCCAACAGATCATTGGCATATTGTACAATATTTTCATGCAGATACCGGGTATTGGTATTGAGTACGGCGATCTGCTTTTGTGCCGCGGCTACAACACGCGGGTGTTCATGTCCCACATGGGCTACATTGTTGACGGTATCCAGGTACCGCCTGCCATAAACATCCAGAAGATACTGCATTTGCCCCCGGACCATGTGGAGGGGTTTTTTATAGGAGATGCTCAGATTGGGACCGAGGATCTTTTGCCGCTGCTCCAGAATTTTTTCTGCTTGTAAATGATCCGGTTTCGGGGGAAGTCCTTTGATTCCCAGAAAGGGTTCTCCGTCCGGACAGAGGTCCAGCCAGACCTCTGTAGTCTCAGGCGTGGCGGTGCCCGGAAAATCGCCTTTGTGCCCCAGCATATCCAGGATCACCTGGAAATGAAGGTGGGGTGGCCAGTTGCCGTTGGCGGGAGGTGCTCCCACCCGGGCAAAAGTTTCACCCTGCCTGATGACCCGGCCCTCCTGCAGTCCGGCAAGGGAATCCCGGCTGAGATGTCCGTAAAGGGTATAGAAGGTAACCTCTTCCTGTGTATGTTCGAGGATGATGGCAGGGCCGTAATCGCGTTCGCCCGGGTTGTCGCGGAAACTGTGGACCCTGCTGTCCAGGGGAGCCGCAACAGGGGTGTCTGCCGGTGTCCAGATATCGGTGCCCAGGTGGACGGTGCGCCAGCGCCGGCCATTGTTTCCGGAGACAGAGAAAGCATCTGTTGTATAAAAAGGACGGACTTCCCCATATCCACCCACAGCCAGACCGGCACCGGCTTCGTACATGATCCTGTTGATCGCTGCGGTCAGGTGGTTGACATCCTGCCAGGCCGTGAAATGACCCAGGTCTTTGCTGCCTACCGACAGGTCGGGACGGACGGTTTTTTTTTCTGCGGCCCGGATAACCGGCGTGACCCGTTTTTTGTTTGCTTTAATCCACCGATCGTATAGCCTGCGCACAAGGACCGGCTGCATTCCGCAGGCTTGCCTGAAGGTATAATGAGCCAGGGCCGGAGAGATCTCTCTCAGTTTACGGAGGGCCTCACGGCCTGTGTCGGCATTGGTCTGCAGGTAAATATTGTCCGGCCGGAGGACTTTGTTGCGGGCCGTATGTGAAACGGAGATAAGCAGGCGGGCAGCGATCAGCGGAAACAATACTTCCACTTCCTCTTCCTGTAGCGGAAATATCCGGTGATACCCCTGTATGACCTGTTCCGCTGCTTCAAGCGGGTCGGCCATGCCCTGGATGGCATAGGCACAGGCGATGGCCAGCTCGTGAACGGTTTGCGTGTAAACGGTATCCTCGAAATCAATGATCCCCGTTATGGCAGGATGCCGGGGATCATCATCCACCAGCAGGTTGAGATCATGGGCATCGTTGTAATTGACGCTTTTTCGCAGATGCGGAAGTTGCGGTAACGCCGTCTTCCGGAACAGGTCCAGGAAATAACCGGCGGCTTCCTTATCTTCCCGGTTTTCCAAATAACCAAGCAGTTTTTCTACGTGCAGGGTCTGTGCAGGATCCCACTCATAATAGCGGTGGGCGGCCGGGTGGTCAAAGTCCTGCAGGGCAGCAGAAAGTTTTCCACAGGTCGTTCCCCATTGTATCAGGATCTCACGGCTACGCGGGGTTACTGAACCCAAAGGACGGCCCGGCACCCATTGCTGGAGACGTATGATCCGTTCGTCACCGTTCCGGTCCCGCCGGGTAAACCACGATTTTTTATCATATGTTAAAATAATATCAGGAAAATGCAATTCCGGGAGCCGGCTTGCCAGGTGACCGGCGATCCGGATCTGCAGTTCAACCAGCGCAGGATCTGTTCCGGCAGGACTGATCTTTAACGTGTAGCGTTTTCCCTGCCGGTCTTCGATCCGGTAGTTTATATCATCGAAACCCGGCAAAGGGGTGACCGCCGTGACGGGAACGTAATGTTTCCGGACGATATTTTCTATATCTATGACTGAAAATTCCTGTTTAGTATCCTTCATTTTGTTCCCCTTTTTGGTATCCCAAAGGTAAGTCAGAAGAAAATATTAATCAAATTTGTGTGTGATTGGTAAAGTAAGCCGGATTTTGCAAGGACCCCGGGCGAAGCGAAGGGGAACGAAGCAATCCCATTTGAGAATGATTTATCAAAGTTTCATTTAAAAATGTTTTATATTGGTTAAATGGTTATTTTCGTATCTGATTCTTTTGACAGGCTTTAAAGTAAACATATAATTATGTTTACAATTCAAACTTATCCACAGGCTATCATTCTATTACTGATCACCATGCTATGCTGGGGTTCCTAGGCTAATACACAGAAACTGGCTTCGCGGGAATGGCCTTTTCAACATTTTTACTGGGATTATGTTTTGGGAGTTCTGCTTTTTTCCATTATCATGGCTTTTACATTGGGGAGTATTGGAGGGCATGGCAGAAGTTTTATACCTGACATCCGGCAAGCTAATACCGGTGCTGTATCTTCTGCCGTTATCGGAGGCATGGTGTTCAATTTTGCCAATATACTTTTGGTGATAGCTATCGATATAGCAGGTATGGCCGTTGCTTTTCCCGTTGGTATAGGTTTAGCGCTGGTATTAGGCGTGATCGTTAATTATGTGGCTGTTCCTGTTGGCAATCCGGTATATTTGTTTTTAGGAGTCGCATTGGTGACGGTAGCAATACTGGTTGATTCACTTGCCTACCGGCAGGTTCAAACAAAAGACAGTAATAAAACCTTCTGGAAAGGTTTGGTATTTTCCATCCTGGCTGGGATTGCCATGGGATTTTTCTATCGCTTTGTGGCTGCTTCCATGTCCTTGGATTTTAAGCATCCGGCTGCGGGAAAACTTACTCCCTATACAGCCATGTTTTTCTTTTCCATAGGGGTGTTCCTTTCCAATTTTGTATGGAATACCATCATCATGTATAAACCATTGTCCGGAGGTGTTGCCACGTACAGGGATTATTTTAAAAAAGGAACGCCCAAATTGCACCTGATCGGGATCCTCGGGGGCAGTATCTGGGGACTGGGTATGCTATTTAGTATCATTGCAGCCGATAAAGCCAGTTTTGCCATATCCTATGGTTTGGGACAGGGTGCTACGCTGGTATCGGCAATCTGGGGCGTTTTTATCTGGAAAGAGTTCAAAGGTGCCCGCAACCGGGTGAAAGTGAATGCCCTGTTAACGCTGATGTTTTTATCTTTTATCGTGGGTCTTGCACTGATCATTGTCGCAAAACTATAGTCTATGAAAAATATTCTTGTCATTGGTAGTACCAATATTGATATCATTGCCAGGGTAAGTCATTTGCCTGTCCCCGGTGAAACGGTTGGAAATGCTGTTTTATCCGAAGCCTTCGGAGGCAAAGGAGCGAATCAGGCCATAGCTGCAGCCCGTGCCGGAGGAAATGTGACCTTTGTTACCTGCATGGGGAAGGATGAAAAGGGACATCAGGCATTGAAAAATTTTCAAAATGATAAGATCAACACAAAGTATATATCTGAAGTAGATAAAAGCCATACAGGTACCGCCCTGATCTTTGTGGATGATAAGGGAGAGAACTTCATCGCTGTGGCTCCGGAAGCTAACCGCTTTATGGATAAGAAAAAAGTGGATCAGCTACAGGATGTGATCAGGAATGCAGGTTTGATCATCCTTCAACTGGAAATCCCTTATGAAACGGTTGTGTATGTCATTGAGCTGGCCAAAAAGTATCGGAAAAAAGTATTATTGAATCCTGTTCCGGCACGTAAAATGGAAGACCGTGTGCTTCAATCAGTAGATTACCTCATTCTGAATGAGTCGGAAGTTAAGATCCTGACAGGTCGTGATAAAGGGTCTTATCAAACACTGGGAGAAACACTTTTGCAAAAAGGTACGGAAAATATCATCCTTACCCTTGGCAGTAAAGGGGCCTACGTATGTAGCCGTAAATTGAAAAAACATGTTGGGGGCTTTGTGGTGGTACCGGTGGATACTACGGCGGCAGGGGATACCTTTTGCGGCGCTTTTGCGGCAAGCATCCTGACTAATGATGATCTGCCTGATGCAGTAAGATTTGCCAATGCCGCTGCCGCTCTTTCCGTTACAAAGTTAGGGGCCCAGCCGTCAATCCCTTATCGGAATGAAATAGAGACTTTTTTAATACAAAATAAAACACAAATAACACAATGAAAAATTTGATGATCATTCTGGTACTGTTGGGTCTTCTGGTTTCATGCCAAAACCATGAAACAACAAAGCAATCACCCCTTCCGGTTATTTTTGATACGGATATGGGCAATGATATTGATGATGCCCTGGCCCTGGCCATGCTGAATAATTATATGTCTGAGAGTAAACTGAATTTGCTTGGTGTAGTGTCCAGCAAGAAAAATATTTATTCGGTCGAATATATTGATATTCTGGATACCTGGTACCATCATCCCGGGATACCTATTGGCATGACTACCAAAAACCGTGGGCCGCAAGATCCTGGCTATACCAAAAAAGTGGCTGAAATGAGCGACGGTGGAAAGAAAATATTTAAAAGGACTCTCAAAGAAAATGCAAATATCACGGATGCGGTGCCCCTGTACCGAAAACTATTGTCAAAAGCCAAAGACACTTCCGTCGTGATCATCTGTGTCGGTTTTTCAACAAATCTTTCCGGCCTGCTGCAATCCGGAGCAGATCAGTTTTCGCAACTGGACGGAAAGGACCTGGTCCGGAAGAAAGTGAAATACCTGAGTATGATGGCCTGCAATTTTGATGGCAGCATACAATTCAGGGAGTTCAATGTAGTCAATGATTGTGATGCGGCAAGGGATGTGTTTGATAACTGGCCCACGCAAATCATTGTCAGTCCCTTTGAGGTGGGCATGCAGGTAAAATATCCGGCTTCTTCCATTCTTCATGATTTTAATGAGGTAAAATATCATCCATTGGCAGAAGCTTATAAATCGTATATGAAAATGCCTTATGACAGACCTTGCCGGGATCCGACAGCAGTATTGTATGTCATGGAAAAGGATTCGAATTATTTTTCAATGTCCGGGCCGGGTATCGTGAAGATCGATACGGCATGTGCTTCCCGGTTTGTTCCGGATAGGGAAGGGAATTGCCGATATCTTCGGTTGGATAGTATTCAGGCAAAGAGTGTGGTCAAACGGCTGGTGGAAGTGGTTACCATGGATAAATGAATAATATGAATAGGCTGAAGACGAGGCATATTTATGGATTATATTATTGTCTTTGTCTGCTTTTATAAATTAGTCCTGAGACTCTTATATGAAAAAGATAAAATAATTACCAATTTGGTAACTTTTTTATATATTTGCAGTAATATTAAATGATGCGGGTTGTCGCAAAAAAAATATTGAGGGAGTTTTGGGAAAGGTATGCTGATGCTGCTGAACCATTAAAAACATGGTATAAAGAGGCCTCTAAGGCTGTATGGCTGAGTCCGGCTGATATTAAAGCGGAATATGTGAAAGCAAGTATTCTGAAAAACAGCAGGGTTGTTTTTAATATATGTGGCAATAAATATAGATTGATCGTTGAAATAAATTATAAAAGACAATGGGTTTTTATTCGGTTTATTGGAACACATAAAGAATACGATAGGATCAATGCAAATAAAATTTAGGATAAGATGGGAATAAAAGTTTTAAAAACAGAAAAAGATTATAACCAGGCTTTGAAAAGACTGGAGGAGATATTTCATGCCCAGGCCGGTACTAAGGAAGGAGATGAAGCAGAATTGCTTACAATTCTGATCGAAAAATATGAAGAGGAACATTTTCCAATTGAAGCGCCTGATCCCGTTGAAGCCATAAAATTCAGGATGGAACAAATGGGTATGACAAATAAAGATCTGGCTGAAGTGTTGGGATATAAGAGCAGAGTTTCAGAGGTTCTTAATCGAAAAAGAAAATTGACCTTAAGAATGATAAAAAGACTGCACGAAAAATTGAAGATACCGTATGAGTCTTTGATCGCTGATTATTAAGAGCTGTATTTGTTATCACTACTGACCGACTAAAATAAAAATAAGCAATACTGTCCCGGAAATATACAATGAGGGAATAAATAATTTCTTAAAACGAACTATCCCCGGGGCAGAGCCCCCCTGCCTGTTGTCTGTTTTCCTTGCTGTACATTGTTTTTTACCCTAATGTCATCAATACCATTCATACTTTTCCGTGGAGTGTCTAATCCCGAAGAAACTTGCTGATAAAATTGAGTGCCGGTAAGTAAAATGAATCAAGATCCTTGTGGGAATTTACTGATTATAACCAAACACATGGGGACTGGTTGTATTATTGAAATAGAAATTTCCACCACCCACAGTATATAACATAGAACCAAATTTTTTTTGCAGATTCAAAAATAATAATTACATTTGCACAATCGTTCAAATAATAAAATGATGGAAACTGACGAAGTATGTGGTATCACAGCCATTGACAGAAAGAAAGTCGAGCATGTGGAGCAAAATCTGCCGGAAAGCAACCGGATAGAAAAAATGGCCGGTTTTTTCCAGGCCTTTTCCGATCCGACACGATTGCGTATCGTGCTGTCGCTGGAGCTGGAAGAACTTTGCGTCTGTGATATTGCTACGATAGCAGGGGTTTCTGTCTCGGCAGTGTCTCATCAGCTCAGGTACCTGAGGAATATGAACGTGGTGAAGAAAAGGAAACAGGGAAAGATGGTATATTATACCCTGAAGGATGAACATATCAGGGAGGTGATCCGGACGGTATTTGAACATATCCGGGAAGGATAATCAGGTTGCGGACCTGGTTGAAAAAATCTTGTATATAAATAATATATATAATTAAGCATATAATAAAATAACATGTTGAAATCGATCCGGGACAGAACCATAAAATGGTATTTATTTCCACCCATCCGGGATGCTCTCCTGGCATCAGTGCTGGTGGGACTGGTATATGGTCTGACCCGGGCCGGTATATTGGGACGGTCACTCGAGAGCGGTTTATACCTGGTAGCCATGATTGTGGGAGGACGTCACTGGTTGTGGGAAGGGCTCGAAGAGCTGTGGGAAGAGAAGGAGATCGGTATTGAAATGCTGATGTTGTTTGCTACGGTGGGAGCAGCCATCCTGGGCATGTGGGAAGAGGCTGCCTTATTGGTTGTACTGTATGCCATGGCCGAAGGATTGGAGGAATATGCCTATGCCCGCACCCGTCAGTCCATACGCAAGCTGATGGACCTGGCGCCTAAAGAAGCAACGCTCATCCGTGAAGGGAAAGAAGTCAGGGTGGAGGCTGTGCAACTGAAGCCCGGAGACATTTTTCTGGTACGGCCGGGCGAGGCGATCCCTACCGACGGGGTCATTATTGACGGTCGTTCGGGTATGGATGAATCGCCTGTGACCGGCGAATCCATGCCGGTGGAAAAGAACACCGGCGACAAGGTCCTTGCCGGGACCATGAACCTCGACGGAGCGCTGAAGATACGAACTACAGCAGCCTATAAGGACAACATCCTTTCCAGGATGATTTATCTTGTGGAAGAGGCACAGGAAAGGAAGGGCAAGACGCAGACATTTATCGAGCATTTCGGCAAAATCTATACTCCGATGGTTCTGGTAGCGGCAGCTCTGTTGGTGTTGGTCCCCTGGTTGCTGGGCGCCGAAATGGACAGGTGGTATTACAAGGCGGTGGTGCTGCTGGTGGCGGCGGCTCCCTGTGCCCTGGTGATGTCCACGCCGGTGGCGGTGGCGGCCGGGATCGGCAAAGCCGGGAGAAAAGG
>JANTHB010000076.1 GCA_024762655.1 Bacteroidales bacterium | reverse complement strand
CCCGGAGTATTGTTGCTCTCCTGGCCCTGGTTCTGATTTCCTGCCGCAGGTTGGGAAGGCAATGCCGTAGGCAGGGTAGGGATCGCATTCGGATCAACAGCCCGGTTGATCTGTTGCTCGATCATCGAATGTTCCGACTTGCTTTTCCGGGGAATGGCTGCAGTAGCCAGCAAAGATAAGACCACTACCGAAGCAGCAAGCGTCCACGTAGCTTTCTCCAGAAAGTCCGTTGTCTTACGGGCTCCCATAATCTGACCTGCACCCGTAAAATTGGCTGCCAGACCGCCACCTTTTGAGTTCTGTACCAACACAACCAGAATTAAAAGAATGCTGGCCAGAATTATCAATACCGATATTAACGTATAAATAGCCATAACTAACCTTTTTTGGTCTGATCCAAAAGGATCTGTTTAATCTTTTTAATTTGGGATGCAAAGTAACCACTTTTTTCCGGATATTTCAAACTTAATTTTTCATAAGCATGGATTGCTTTGGAATAATACCCCTGCTTCAAATAGATCTTGGCCAGGGTTTCACTGAAAAAGCCACTGTCTTCTTTTTTCTCCTCCTCTGTATTCTTTGAATGAGAGGAAGGGGGTGTTTGCTCAATGTCTTTCCGAGGCACAATACGGGGCTGGCTCTGAATAAAACGGTCTATCAGATCCTCCTCGGGTTTTTTCCTGACATCCGCAGGGGCTGCTTCTCCGGGGAGGGTCTCCTGAAAATAATCCAGCCACCCTCCAAATCCCAGGTAACCGGGTAAGTGTTCGTTACTTAAGTTTTTTTTTTCTCCGGCAGCCATCCGGTCACCCTGCCCGGTATCCATGGGTTTATCCCTCTTCCCCGGTGGAGTTTCTTGCTGATCATCCAGAGATAAAAGCTCTCCCGTATCAAAGGTTGTACTTTCTTTTTCTAAAGTACCGGCGCTGGTTTCTTCTATTTCGTCTTCCGGCTCAACACCTTTTGCGTCTTCCTGAAGGACAAAAATATCATCTGCCACAGAGGCACCGCTCATTTTCTCATCCGCTGGAAAGGCAGTCCTTTCTGTTCCTCCTTCTCCACCTTCCTGGATGCCTGGAGGAGGGTCTTTTATTTCTTTTTCCAGGCGCGAGGATACCGGGGGCCGAGACTTACTGTTTTTTTTTTCGGGCTGTGTCTTTTGGATTTCTTTCAGTCTGCTCTGTATTTCTTTCAGAAGTTCTTCCTTGGACCGGGTCCCTTCAGCAGGGGTTTCCTGCCCCATTGCCGGTTTTGTTTTCTCCGTTTTCTTTGGTTCCGGTTTCTCTTCCACCGGAGGCTTTTCCCCGGTGCTCCCGGCCGGTTCTTCTTTTACTTCCTTTACAGTCTCCGAAGATTGTGCTTCTTTTTCTGTTATTTTTTTCTTCTTTCCGGAAACTTCCTGTTTCTCCTCTTTTATGTTTTCCGCTACGTTCTTTTTTTCTTCTTTCTCTTTCGGTTCAACCTTCTTTTCTTTTTCAACAAAGGCCGGCAGATACTTCTCATCATGAAGAAGCAAGTACAGTTTTTTCCGGTCATTGATATGCAGGGAAGATATTTTCAGTTGTGTGTCAAAACGTATGTGTTGTAAATTGTGCAAATTTTTGAGGTAAAGCAAATGGGCCGTCTGGAAATACGGAAAATCCGTCAGCAGTTCGCTTACATCTGTCAACGAATTCCGGTCCAGTTTTTCAGGAGCATCCAGAAATGATATGAATTCTTCTTTTCTCATAGTTCAGGTTACCAATTTACAAAAGCCCTGTTAAAAATATCTTCCGTTAGATTTTCAACGTTCTTCTTGATCAGGTCCTCTTCCACCGCACTGAAATCCTGTGTGCTTGGATAATCCTCATAACGTGAAAAAGAGGCGTCAAAATCCTGTTCCGGATCTATATTGTTGGTAAACTTAACATGTATGGTAATGGTAAAGCGGTTTAATCCGGCGGTTTCATTTCCGGTAATAGCTACCGGAGACACATTGTACCCTGTAATTTCTCCGGAAAACTCCACATCGCCCCCACTCTCCACCATCTGCAGGCTGGTCTGGGAAATAATCTTATCTTTCAGGGCTTCCGTAAAGATCTGTCCCAAGGCAGGGTTAACCGTAGACCCACGCTGTACGCGGTTAGGGAAAAAATCCACCGTAACCGTTTTAACCTCGGGAGAAATGGAAGCTCCGGAAAAAGAATACGTCACCTTGCAGGCCGTGGTAACCAGGGCAAAAAGGAAAATCCCTAAAAAAATATTTTTTACTGCAGAACCTGTCATTATCGCATATGCTCCGACTTTGGGATCACTTAGGTAATATTATATTCCTTGATTTTCCGGTAAAGCGTCCTCTCTGAGATCCCCAGTTCGCGGGCAGCTTGTTTCCTTCTTCCGTTGTGCTTTTCCAACGCTTTTCTGATCAGCTCAATCTCTTTTTCTTCCAGAGACAAGGTTTCTTCCTCTATCTCCTGGGTATCCTCAAATACCGGATGGTTGTCGCGCGCGTGAGGCACGGGAAGAGGATCGCCCGGGGAGGGAACGCCCTCGCTGCTGCCCCCAAGTCTCCGGAGCACCGTGGCATGATCCGACTCTACCTCCGCATAGCCATTTTCCTTACGCAACATGTCAAAAACAATCTTTTTCAGATCATTCATGTCATTCTTAAGATCAAAAAGTATCTTGTACAATATTTCCCTTTCCGAGGAAAAAGATTTTTCATCTTCGCCTTTGGGTATCAATGCAGGAAGTTTCACGCCCATATAGTCCGGGAGGTATTTCTTCAGGCTTTCCGCATCGATTTCCCGGTTCTTCTCGATAATGGAAATCTGCTCGGTAATATTCTTTAACTGTCTGACATTGCCAGGCCAACGGTAACTCATCAAAACCGTCTTGGCATCTTCCGTAAGTTTAACGGGAGGCATCCTGTATTTCTCCGAAAAATCCAGGGCAAACTTTCTGAACAACAACAAAACATCTTCCCCCCGGTCCCGCAAAGGAGGGATATGAATCGGGACGGTATTCAGCCGGTAAAACAGATCTTCACGGAACTTCCCCTGTTGGATCTTTTCAATCGGATTTACGTTCGTAGCCGCTATAACACGCACATTCGTCTTATGTACCTTGGATGAACCGACCCGGATAAATTCACCGGTCTCCAGCACCCTTAACAAACGCACCTGCGTCGACAACGGCAACTCGGCCACCTCATCCAAAAAGATCGTTCCCCCGTCAGCTACTTCAAAGTACCCTTTACGGCTGTCTGTAGCCCCTGTAAAGGATCCTTTTTCATGTCCGAAAAGTTCCGAATCAATCGTCCCTTCCGGAATGGCCCCGCAGTTTACCGCTATATATTGACCATGCTTACGGGCACTGTATTGGTGAATGATCTGGGGGAATACTTCCTTTCCGGTGCCGCTCTCCCCGGTAATCAATACCGACAGATCTGTGGAGGATACCTGCAGTGCAATATCTATCGCATGGTTCAACTCCGGATCATTCCCTATGATTCCAAACCGTTGTTTTACCGCTTGTATGTTAACTGTCATAAATAGATTGCTTTCTCTCTTGTGCGAAATTACTCATTTTTTACTTATCTGAAAAATCAACGGATCAAATATGACGTTAAAAGTAAAGCAAGGCATCAATGACCCCAAAATAAATACCTGGTTCTTCCATATCCGAAAACAAAAGGCATGCCCAGAGGACTGAATTTGCAATTTTTCACAACGAAACAAGTTTTATGCATAAATCTGCGTGAATTCTGATAACCCCGTAAAAGTTAATAGCAAAGTTTTCTATGATAAGAATATTTTTTTTCTTTGTCCTTATGAAATTCATCGGCATAATACCCGCACGTTACCAGTCTACTCGTTTCCCGGGCAAACCACTGGTCTCTATCCATGGCAAGACCATGATACAACGGGTCTACGAACGGGCATCCCAGGTACTGGAAGATGTGTTAGTGGCCACCGATGATAAGCGTATCGAAGAAGAAGTGCAACGATTCGGCGGACAGGTTGTCATGACAGCCGGTACCCACCGCAGCGGTACCGACCGTTGTGCGGAGGCGCTGGATATATTCCGGAGCCAAACCGGCCGGGCGGTCGATATTGTTATCAATATTCAGGGGGATGAACCGCTGATCCGACCGGAACAACTGCAGGAAATCATGGCTCTCTTTAAAAAACCGGAAACCGCCATCGCAACCCTCGTACACAAACAGCACGACCTGTCGGAAATCCTGAACCCCAATGCTGTCAAGGCGGTTTTGGACAAAAACGGAAAGGTGCTCTACTTTTCCCGCTCCCCCATCCCTTACCAAAGAAATGTACCCCGGGAAAAGTGGACAACCCGGTATACTTATTATATTCACATAGGGATGTATGCCTACCGGACAGACACCCTCTCGGAAATCACCCGTCTGGCACCTTCCCCCCTTGAAAAAGCAGAGTCGCTCGAACAAAACCGCTGGCTCGAAAACGGATTCTCCATAACGGCTACCGTTTCGGCCTACCGTAATTACTCTGTGGATACTCCGGAAGACCTGAAAAAGATCTTACACCTGTTCGATTAGAAGATTCTGATCTACCTATTTTCCCCCTCTCACTCTCCCATTCATCGTTCATCGATCAACCTTCAACGTTCCTTTGACCATTTTATTCATTTATTTTATAAACATCCGCATTTTTTCTTCCGGTTCCTGTTAATATTTTTTACCTTTGTATACTTGTTTAAAAGCTGGAGTCGTCCGGTTTTTCATGTCTAATAAAAATAACAGATATATGAAAAAACTTTTACCCTTCGCTATTTTCTTCCTGCTTCCCTGGGTGCATGTAATGGCACAGGAATCTGATTGTTCTGAGATTTTCTTCTCTGAATATGTGGAAGGTTCGGGCAACAGCAAAGCCCTGGAGATTTACAACCCCACTAATTCTGTGGTTGACATGAGTTACTATTGGGTAGCCCGCTACAGCAACGGAGCTACGGATTATACTGCAGGAGGCATTACGCATTTACAGGGATTTCTGCCGGCCCATTCCGTTTTCATTCTGGTAAACGGCCAAACGGACGATGTGGATCTTGGCGGTGGAAACATCTCCCCCAAATGTGATCCCGCCTTACAGGAACTGGCCAGCCATTCGCCTTATCAGATGGATGATCCCTATCCTGCGCCGACCTACATGAACGGCAATGACGCCATTGCCCTGCTGAAGTCGGATAACAACGAGACCCTGAGCAATGCCACCGCCGTTGATCTGATCGGCCAGATAGGATTGGGGAATGTTATCTCCAGCGAATACGGATGGAGCAATATAAAGGATACTACCGTAAGTTACAACGTGCACGTTGACTCGAGTACGGTAATTGTCACCAAAGGGAAGGTCATTAACTACATTGTCCAGGCCCATGATACCTCCGGGAAATATTTCGGTCCTTTCTGGTTGGCCTGGACCAAAGACCATACCCTCGTTAGAAAACCGTCCGTAAAACACGGCGTAACACAGAATCCTGATCCATTTGTAGTTGCTGCCGAATGGGACACCGTCCCAGGAGGTAAGGATGTGTGGGACTCGCTGGGCACCCATACCTGCGGGTGCAACATTTCCTCGGTCCACGACCTGCAAGGATCCCCGCTGCAGATTTACACCTATCCCAACCCTGTCACGAACGGACAGTTTGAAGTAATAGCCAACAGGGCAATACGGCAGGTTATGGTAACCAATATCCTGGGGCAGAGCATGTACCGCTCAGAACCTGTCCAAGGAGTTGTGCAAAAAATCCCGGTCATCCTCCCTGCCGATATTTCCCCCGGCATCTATCTCGTGCGTATCCTGCTGGATGGAGATCATCTCGTAGTACATAAGATTCTGGTAAAATAGGCTATCTCCTATGAACAGAGCATCATGCACAGGTAAACGGACTTCGTTGATCCGGGTTGTATTCTTTTTCCTGATTTTTTTCATCCCCATGGCTCTTTTTGCCCAGACCGGAGTGGTCAGGGGAGTGGTCACCGACAAAACAACCGGCGAGACATTGATCGGAGCCAATATCCTGGCCGCCAACAATACCGGAACGGTTACGGATGTCAATGGGGAGTTTTCCCTGCGGATGCCTTACGGCATACATGCCCTGCGAATTTCTTATGTGGGCTACAAACCGCAGGAGGTCACGGTAACCATAGGTCAAAAACCCGTTACGTTGCAGATTCAGCTTTCTACACTTACCATCAGTGAAGTACAGGTCGTGGCTGATGTAGCCCGCAGTCGCGAAACTCCGGTGGCTTTTTCCAATGTACTGCCGGCACGTATCAAGGAAGAACTGGCCGGCCAGGACATCCCCATGATTCTCAACGCTACCCCGGGCGTATATGCTACCGAGCAGGGAGGAGGCGACGGGGATGCACGCATCACCATCCGGGGATTCAACCAACGTAACATCGCCGTAATGATTGACGGGATCCCCGTCAATGACATGGAGAACGGCTGGGTGTACTGGTCCAATTGGTTCGGCCTCGATCAGGTTACCCGTACCATCCAGGTGCAGCGCGGACTGGGAGCCTCCAAACTGGCCCTTCCCTCGGTAGGAGGAACCCTCAACATCCTCACCACGGGCATACAGAACAAACGCAAAATTAGCCTGAAACAAGAAATCACCAGCGAGGGGAAAATCCGCTCCTCTTTCGGATTCACCAGCGGAAAACTGAAACACGACTGGGGCATCACCCTGGCCGGTTCTTACAAACGCGGCAACGGCTGGGTGGACCATACTTACTCCAAAGGATGGTTCTATTATGCCAAAATTGACAAGCGTCTTGGGGCTCACATGATCACTTTGTCGGCCATGGGCGCTCCCCAACAACACGAACAACGCTCCTACAAAAGACCGATTGCCACCTATGATCTGGAGTATGCCCGCAAACACGGTGTGCCAGTGGACGAAACCGACTCCTCCGGCAACTACATCTACCGCCCTGTAATCAACAATATGGGTATCGGGTACAACCAGCATTGGGGCACCTTGCACCGCGACCGGATCAACCCGGATGCCCCGGAAGAAACACTATCCGAACGCTTAAACGTCTACCATAAACCCCAGTTCAGCCTGCGCGATCTCTGGCGTATAGATGACCGGACCTCCCTGTCCAATATCTTTTATCTGTCCCTGGGTACCGGCGGAGGAGGACGACCCCGCCACAGCATCCGCGAAGGACAGCTGATTCAGGATCCGGACGCTCCTTACTATGGTCAGATAAACTGGCAACAGGTGTATGACGCCAATGCCAAATGTACCCAAACCCCTTTCGGAAAAGTTTGCCCCGTTGATCCCCGGTACAGCGACTCTCTGTTCTACTCTTATAACTATATGACAGAAGCCCATAACGATCACATCTGGTACGGATGGCTCTCTACCGTAAATCATCACTTTTCAGAACAACTTGAATTCAGTGGAGGGCTGGACCTGCGTAGTTACACGGGTATCCATTACACGACCGTCACCGACCTGCTGGGAGGAGACTATGCCATCGACAACTCCGACCTGAGGAATGACTATGATGCCAATCCTTCGCTGGCCATGAAGTATCCCGGCGATAAGATCAACTATTATGAAAAAGGGAAAGTCAATTGGGGGGGTATTTTTCTGCAAACAGAATATACCGGAGAGAAATACTCCTGGTTTGTCAATCTTACCGGGGCTATCAACGGGTACAAAAAGATAGACTATTTCGGCGCAGACGAATCGGATTGGTACTGGAAACCGGGTTTTACCTTCAAGTCCGGCGGAAACTACAATGTAAGCAAACACTCCAACTTCTTCCTCAACCTGGGATACCTCTCTAAGGTACGGGCTTACAAATATTTTTTCAAAGGGTATACCACTGAATTTGCCGATGAAACAGGCAATGAGAAAGTCAAGGCATTGGAAGGAGGCTACCACTACGGCTCACCGGTCTTTTCCATGAACGTGAACGGGTACCTGACATGGTGGCAGAACAAACCTACCAACCGCGTCTATTCCAATTATGTGTTGCAACCCGGAGAAAACGGCTATGACCCTGACGACCCGGAGAAAAATAAGATCCGTGTGTATGCCGACATTCCGGGGATGGATGCATTACATAAAGGTCTCGAGGTTGATTTTGTCTATAAAATTCTTAAAAATCTTTCGTTGCAAGGACTTGTCTCATTGGGTGACTGGAAATGGGACAAAGAGGTAAAAAACCTGCAATATTACAACTATGATACCCATGAGCCGGTCCATAAGATCATTGACTTCAACGCCAAAGGCATCCATGTCGGGGACGCTGCCCAGACACAAGCCAGCACCAGCTTGCGGTACGAACCGCTGAAAGGACTTTATTTTAACGGGCGCTTCACGTACTTTGCCCGCCACTTTGCCAACTTCACACCCGAATCCACCACCGACGAAAACGGCAACCCGGTAGATTCGTGGAAAGTACCCAATTACTCTTTGCTCGATTTCCACATGGGATATTCTTTCCGGATCACCCAAAAAATGCGGGGTGCTTTTCGCTTCAGCATGCTGAATGTCCTGAACGCCAAATATATTTCCGACGCCACGAACAATGACCCATACAGTCCATTGCCTTTCAATGATTTTGACGCCAAGTCGGCCACGGTCTTTTTCGGACAGGGGCGTCGTTTCAATACTTCTTTTTCAATAACTTTTTAAAAAACTGAGCTCATGTATAAAAAAGCTTTACCCTTTCTTGCTGGCCTTGTACTCTTAACCTCTTTCACCTTCGGCCAGGTCATTACGATATCGGAAGCCCGCTCCAAAACGGTCGGAACCTCCATATCGGTAACGGGAATCGTCACCAACGGAAGTGAACTGGGAGGGATCCGCTATCTTCAGGACGGTACAGCCGGCATTGCCGCTTATGGCTACAATGAATTGGCCAATGTAAAAAGAGGTGACAGTATTGTCATCACAGGCGATATCTCAGACTATAATAACCTGCTTGAGATAAGTCCGGTCACTACCGTAACGGTGGTCTCGTCCGGTCATCCCCTGCCGGCCCCGGTGGTTTTAACGCCTGCCCAGCTCAGTGACGATTATGAAGCACAGCTGGTAAAAATAGAAAATGCCGTATTTGCAGATGCCGGAGCTACTTTCTCAGCGAAAACCAACTATACGTTCACGGCCGGGGGACAGCAGGGGGAGATCCGTATCAATGATGCCGCTTCTCCCCTGGTAGGCAAAGTGATCCCTTCCGGGAATGTCATCATTGTGGGACCTTTGGCACAATACAGAGATACATACCAGATTCTGCCCCGTGATGAAAACGACCTGATCCCGGGCAGCTCGATCAACATTATCACTCCCGTCGTCATCGAAAACATTCAGACAACTTTGTTCAACCTCCGCTGGACGACAGATACAGAGGGAACCACCCAGGTCAAATGGGGCTATACGCCTGCGTTAGACGGGGGAGTCTTCACAGCCGCCGGCACAGGGACAGATCACATTACCAATGCCTTCGGCTTCACTGCTGCCACCCTGGTATATGTTCAGGCATTCTCCGTCTCTACTACTCAGCCCGACGATACGGCCGAGTCCCGCATCCTGCCCGTGATCACACGATCCGAATCCACAGGAGATATAAAAGTTTATTTCAACAATCCGGTAGATACCACTGTTTCCACCGGTGTTAAGGCCATATGGCTGGATCATACCATGGATGATACCCTTATTGCATATATCCAGCGTGCCAAACAAACCATCGATGTAGCCATCTACAATTTCAACAATTACAATATCTCCAATATATCCACAGCACTGAATGATGCCTACAACCGGGGCATCAGGGTACGTGTGGTGTATGACAGTAACACCGACAACTCAGGCATCGGCGAACTGGATGCCGGTATAGGGAAGATCGCAAGCCCTGCCAGTCACTACCCCGACTATGGTATCATGCACAACAAATTTGTGATTATCGATGCCAAATCCACAAACCCCAACGATCCCATCGTCTGGACCGGATCCACCAATTTCACCGACGGCCAGATGAATACCGACCCGAACAATGTTATTATAATACAGGACCAGAGTCTGGCCCTCACCTATACCATGGAGTTTGAGGAGATGTTTGGCAGCAGCAGCGACCAACCCGACCCCGTAAATAGCAGGTTCGGCCCTGATAAGACAGACAACACACCCCATGAGATCTACCTTGGCAACGGCACCCGGGTGGAATGCTATTTCAGCCCTTCCGATGGTACCAATGCAAAAATTCTGGCCTCCATCAATTCTGCCGACGCGGATCTCTCGGCGGCTACCATGCTGATCACCCGCAGTGAGATCGGATATGCCATCCGCGACCGTGCGTATGACGGTGTATCGGCCAGGGTACTGGTGAATGATGACAGCGACCCCAGCATGGCAACCGTAAAAAACACCCTGGAAGCAGCGCTGGGTACCAACTTCAGGAAAACCGGAGAATCGGGGATCATGCATCACAAATACCTGGTAGTTGACAATTCCAATGTCACTTCCGACCCGTTGGTGCTTACCGGCTGTCATAACTGGAGCTCCTCAGCCGAATACCGCAATGATGAGAACACCCTGATTGTCCATGATGCTACCATTGCCAACCTGTATTACCAGGAGTTTACCGAACGTTTCAAACACGGTCGTGTTATCGTGGATGCCCCCAAATGTGAAAATGACTTCATTTCCTCCAAAGAGGACTCAACCGTCACCTATGATGTTACGGCCAATGATCACATCCCCGGTACGGCGATCCTGACCATTGTCGACGGGCCTTCACACGGCACCGCCACCACCGACGGAGTAAAAACCATCACCTATACCCCGGAAACAGGCTTTGCCTACCTCGACACCATTACATACAAAGTATGCCTTTCGGAAAATACGGGATTGTGTGACTCAGCCCTGATGGTCATTTATTCTCAGCCCGCAACTGGGGTATCCGTAATCTCGCCGGACCAGGTGACTGTATTCCCCAATCCTACCTCCGGGGCAATCACCGTGACCGCCACCACTCCCCTGCACGAGATAAAAGTGTATTCCCTGACCGGTAATCTGCTGCAGGTACACACGCAGGAGGCAGGAAACAATATCTGTACCCTGAATCTGGCACCGTTGAAAGGAATGGTGATCATGGAGGTAATTACAGATAAGGGAAGATTACGGAAAAGGATTGTAATCAGGTAAAAGAAAAAACAAAGATTAAAATTGTAACGGAACCCGGTTAAAAGCCGGGTTTTTTTTATTTCTTAAAATAGGTTACTCCCACCGTCCCGGTGCCCAGGTGTAACCCCAGTACAGGCGATATTTCCCGGTATCCTGAGGGGGGAATCCCAATCGCCTGTTCAAGGGCATGGCCAAATGCCCTGGCCTCTTCAGGAACGTTGCCATGTAATACGACATACCCTTCTTCGCGCAGGAGGTCATCATTCTCTATCCTACGGATAATCTTTTTCAATCCTCCCTGTAATGAGAAAGCCTTGTCGATCATGATCGCCCGTCCTTCCTCATCAATGGTAACCAAAGGACGCAAATGAAGCAGGCGGGCCAGCCATCCTTTCCATTGACTGATCCTGCCGCTGCGGATGAGCTGTTTCATCGAGCCTACCGTAGCATATACGCGAACCTGATGCCTCCAGCTTTCTACCTTTTTTACGATCTCCTCCTGCGTGAGTCCCTGATTCACGGCCTCCACCGTTTTTTTCACCAGCAACCCGATCCCCCCCGAAAGCATCTTCGAATCCAGTACACTGATCATTTTCCCGGTTTCGGTTGAAACTTTCTCTGCAGCCTGTAACGAGGTTCGATGGGTCCCGCTTAGTTTAGAGGAAAGATGAATGGCAATTACCGAATCATAATGGGAGGTTAATCTGGAATACAGATTTACAAAAGATTTTACATTGGGTTGGGAAGTAGTCAGTGCGTGATCTTCCCGGGCAATGATCTCATAAAACCGCTCCGGTTTGATGGTCACCCTGTCCAGATATTGGTTTTCATCCATATACAGATAAATGGGGACCATCGTTATCTGATTGGTTTCCAGATATTCGTCCGGCAGGTCGCAGGCCGAATCGGTGACTATGGCAATGGAATGCTTCCGCTCATGTGCCACCCGGTACTGTAACAGCATATCATCGGCTTTCTGAAAGACCAGTTTTCCCAAAGGCCGCAGCTTATCAATCACTTCATCAGGATGGTCGGTATGAACATGAAGCCTGATCATACCGGGCGTGCCTGCAACTACAATGGAATCCCCGTAATCTTCCAAAAGTTTCTCAATAGCCGCTTTGTCAATATGCTCGCCCTTCATTAATACTTCTGTACAATAGCGGAAAGTTAGTTCTCCCTTATGTTCCACTTCTATTTCAATTTCATCCGCCACGGCGGGCTTCTCTATTTTTATCAGTTTTCTGAGATCGTTGCTTTTCAGCAGATCCACCACCCCTTCCAGAAAAACCACAAACCCTTTGGCTCCGGCATCCACCACGGAAGCAGAGGTTAACTCCTTAATTTTTTGGGATGTAGCAGCCAACGAGCGGGCAGCCACTTCATAAGATTTCATGATCAGCGTCCTGAAATCACTTTCATGATAATTGTGCTGAATATATTCCGCCCATTCACGAATAACCGTCAGCATAGTTCCTTCCACCGGATCGGCAATGGCTTCATACAGATATTTTATCGAATTTTTCACCGAGAAAGCAAAATCCTTGACCGTGATCAGTTGACATTCACAGGTCTCCTGGTCTATCCCACTGAGAAACTGTGCAAATATGATCCCGGAATTTCCACGTGCTCCCGTCAATGCTGCCTCTGCTATGGCTCTGGTCGTATGCTTATAAGAACGTTCAGGTGTTATGGCATCAATGATCGAACGGAAGGTGGAGGCCAGGTTCGTTCCCGTATCGGCATCCGGCACCGGAAAAACATTCAGCTTGTTAATCTCCTGCTGATGTTCCAGCAACCGTAAGGCGCCGGCATAAAAGAAATAAAAAAAACGCCGGCCATCAATCTTTTCAATTTTCATCTTCTTCTTCCTGCTTGTAAACCGGCGCAAGTTACATAAAATAAATTATACCATTTTTTTTTGCTTTTATAATAATACTTTAATATATTTGAACTATTATAATTTTAGAATATTTATAAAATTTATTTACGAATCTGACGACAAAAGAAATCATAAAGAAATTCAGAGCCAGGGGGGTACGGGTAACAACCCAGAGAATTGCCGTATACAAGACAGTCCTGACTTCTTCACATCCCGATGCGGACCATATCTTGAGAAAACTGAAAGAAGAATATCCCAATATCATGGTTGCCACGGTCTACAATAACCTGGAGGCATTAGAGAAAGCCAAACTTATAAATAAGGTGCTTACAGAAAAAGGCAGCATGAAATATGACGGGATCCTAACCGATCATCATCATCTGCTGGACACAGGAGAAGACAGGATCACGGATTATTTTGACGAAGACCTCACAAAGCTTTTGAAAGAATATTTCAGAAAAAAACCGGTTCCCGGATTTCAGGTGTCCAGGATCATGGTTCAGCTTATTGGTAGCAAATCCGACCCATCAACCAAAACAAAAGGAAAATGAATATCGAAGCTTTTTACAAAATCACCTATGGCCTTTACGTGGTCAGTGCCGCATACCGGGGACGTAAAAACGGATATGTCGGCAATACGGTTTTTCAGGTAACCGCCTTCCCCCCTCAGGTTGCCATTTCCTGTTCCAAAGAAAACCTTACCTCGGAAATGATAGAGAAAAGTGGTTTTTTTTCAATCTCTGTTCTCGAAAAAGATACGCCTTCCGGTCTGATCGGATTATTCGGTTATAAAAGCGGAAAGGATGTCGACAAATTTGAATCCACTCGGCACATCACTACCGGGCACGGGACTCCGGTGCTTACGGAAAACGCCATAGCATGGTTTGAGTGCAGGGTGATACAGACGGTAAACGTGGGCAGTCACCTGCTGTTTATCGGAGAGATCCTGGAAAATGATCTGACCGATGCGGGGAAAGATCCGTTAACTTATGCTTACTACCGGGATGTTAAAAAGGGGGTGGCTCCCAAAAATGCACCTACCTACCTTGAGCCCTCCGAAGATAAACCTGCCGGAAAAACCGGAAAAAAATACAAATGCGGGGTGTGTGGGTTTATATATGACCCTGCTATCGGCGATCCCGACGGGGGAATCCCTCCCGGCACCCCTTTTGAAGAAATCCCGGACGACTGGCAATGTCCGGTCTGCGGTGTATCCAAATCAGAATTCAAACCCATTGAAGAATAAATATTTAACTTTTAAAACCTGTTATTATGAAATCATTAAAAGGAACCCGAACTGAGCAGAACCTGTTAAAATCCTTTGCCGGCGAATCGCAGGCCAGAATGCGTTATGACTATTTTGCCAAGCAGGCCAAAAAAGAAGGACTGGAGCAGATCTCCGGATTTTTCTCCGAAACCGCTCTGAATGAAAAAGAACATGCCAAGCGCTTTTTTAAGTTTCTGGAAGGAGGCATGGTAGAGATCACTGCCTCTTATCCCGCCGGAAAAATAGGCACCACCCTCGAGAACCTGCAGGCAGCCGCCGAAGGGGAAAATGAAGAATGGACCCAGCTTTATCCCGAATTTGCCAAAGTGGCTGAGGAGGAAGGGTTCAGCGAGATCGCATCCGCTTACCGCATGATCGCCAAAGTGGAAAAAGCCCATGAGGAGCGCTATCGCAAACTTTACAAAAACCTCGAAGAAGGAAAAGTCTTTGAAAAAGACGGTGTTGTGATCTGGAAATGCCGCAACTGCGGATACATCCACGAAGGCAAATCCGCCCCGAAAGTTTGTCCGGCGTGTTTACATCCCCAGGCCTATTTTGAAGTGGAAGCGGAAAACTATTAACAAGGAAGCTTGACGCAGTGAATTTTTTGGAAAGGAAAGACGCCATGTATGGGGTCTTTCCTTTTGTAACAAACGGCCCTGTGCTTTGGCTGTAAAATTTTCTTATGGCGGTTTATGAACGGTCATTCATTTTTCGAATGCCCTTCTTTCCTCAGACATATCCAGAAAAGGGAATCTGTTTTCGAGATCCCGGATCTTTTCCAGTTGTGATTTGCAGAATTTCTGATAATTAGTTGAATCAGGCCGGAAAGGCCGGTGGGT
>JANTHB010000075.1 GCA_024762655.1 Bacteroidales bacterium | reverse complement strand
TTACTGCCCCATGCGCTGCGAAGGGGACAAGACCTATGACAAGCCGGGCGATTGCCCGGTTTGCGGCATGCACCTGGTGAAAGCGGTAAAAGCCGCTTCCCCGAAGGGGGTAAAATATACCTGCTCGATGCATCCGGAGATCATCCGTGATGAGCCGGGCGACTGCCCCAAATGTGGCATGGAACTGATCCCACTCTCAGGGGATTCTGAAGAGGTGGAGAGTGAAGAGGAAAAAGCTTACAAACGCATGGCCAAACGGTTCTGGGTTTCCCTGGCACTGTCCCTGCCCGTGTTTTTCATTGCCATGTCGGACTATATCCCATTTATAGATCTTAAATCCATTGCCCCCGTAAAATTCTGGGGATGGGTACAGTTCCTGCTGGCCACACCTGTACTCTTTTACTCAAGCTGGATCTTTTTCGTAAGGGGATGGGCCTCGATCCGCCGGTGGAATCCAAACATGTGGACCCTCATATCCATCGGCGTGGGGGCAGCTTACCTGTTCAGTGTCTTCGGATTGTGGTTTCCGGAGTTGTTCCCTAACCAGTTCAAAGACGAATTCGGCAATGTACACCTTTATTTTGAAGCGGCAGCCGTTATCCTTACGCTGGTCCTCTTGGGGCAGGTACTCGAACTGCGTGCCCACAGCAAGACCAATTCGGCCATCAAGGCCCTGTTGAACCTTGTGCCACCCGTAGCAAGGGTGATCCGCAATGGACAGGAACAGGAAATCCCTCTGGAAGAAGTAAAGGCCGGAGATATTCTGGTAGTGAAACCCGGAGAAAAAATCCCGGTGGATGGGGTACTCACCACAGGAACGGCCATTGTGGACGAGAGCATGATCACGGGGGAACCTGTGCCTGCCGAAAAAGAGGCAGGCGATAAAGTGACAGGCGGAACCATCAACGGAAAAACCGTCTTTGAGATGCGTGCCGAAAAAGTGGGATCCGACACCCTCCTGGCCCGGATCATTGAAATGGTCAACGAAGCGAGCCGTTCCCGTGCACCCATTCAGAAACTCGCGGATATCGTAGCCCGGTATTTCGTACAAATCGTCATCTCCATTTCCATACTCACATTTATCATCTGGTATTTCCGGGGACCCGATCCGGCAGTAGTATTTGCCTTCGTCAATGCCGTATCGGTGCTGATTATTGCGTGTCCCTGCGCCCTGGGACTGGCAACACCCATGTCCATCATGGTGGGAACAGGCCGGATGGCACAGGCCGGAGTGCTGGTAAAGGATGCAGCAGCCATTGAACTGATGAACAAGGTAGATACCCTTATCGTGGATAAAACGGGGACCCTGACGGAAGGAAAGCCAAGCCTGAAAGGATATAAATCCTTCGGGAAAATGAGCGACGAAGAGATCCTCACCTGGGCTGCTTCCATTGATGCCGGCAGTGAACATCCCATTGCCAATGCCATTGTTACCGGTGCCAAAGAAAAAGGAATAATGATTTTTAAAGTGAAAGATTTTGAATCTGTGACCGGTAAAGGTGTACGGGCCGTTTATAAAGGGAAACACTTCGGCCTGGGTAACCGGCGCCTGGTGGAGGAATTTTCTGCCAGTCTGCCGGAAGAGCATGAAAAGATGGCCGAAGAATGGCAATCTACCGGTCAGACAGTGATGTACCTGATCATTGAAGACAAGGTAGAAGGGATCGTCAGCGTGGCAGACGCCATCAAGACAACCTCGGCCAAAGCGATAAGAGAGCTGCAAAAGATGGGCATTCGTGTGTATATGCTCACCGGTGACAATAAGTTCACGGCCAAAGCAGTGGCCGGCGAGCTGGGCCTGGATGGTTTCGAAGCCGATTGCCTGCCCGAAGACAAATACAAAAAAGTCAGGGAACTGCAGGAAGAAGGACATATTGTGGCCATGGCCGGCGACGGCATCAATGATGCCCCGGCCCTGATGCAGGCCGATGTTGGAATAGCCATGGGTACCGGAACGGATATTGCCATGCAGAGTGCAGAGGTCACGCTGATCAAAGGCGACCTGAACGGTATCGTCCGGGCACGTGAGCTGAGCCATAAAGTGATGCGCAATATCAAACAGAATCTGTTCTTTGCTTTTGTATACAACTCTCTGGGCGTACCCATTGCCGCAGGGATCCTCTATCCGGTATTCGGATTGCTCCTCAGCCCCATTATTGCTGCCGCTGCCATGAGCTTCAGCTCGGTATCGGTGATTGGTAATGCACTACGGCTGCGGAATCAATAGACCGGCAAAATATAATCTACCTATTTAATTAGGTATTTAAATACCTATTTAAATACCTATTCTCTAATCGTATAATATACATAATTCTTCTTTTGGAGAATCATATACATTTTTCCGAAAATAATATAAAAGGCACTCCGGACATATCCGGTATATTTGTACAAAAGTTAATGCCAGAAAGCAATGACCGGACAAAAAACCATAGCCATATTCATAACCGCCATCTTCTTCATAGCAACGACGGGATTCACACTTCACGGTGTACGTAGTTGCGAAGTAACCCCGGAAGCCGTCATTGTTCACTCCATGGATACGGGTAATGGAAATATGGAAACCGGTTGCTGCGTGGACTATATGTCCCATTTTTATCTAACCACCGTGTATGCTGCCTCCAAGGTGGTGTCATTACCGGATCTTCCGTCAAAAAGAGTTTCGGAAGACCGTCTATCTACCTCTGCAACAAACCGTCACGAGACTGTTTCATCCGGAACAGGCCTCATCTATCACGGTTCCGTTGCCACATCACATGCTATCAGACAACAAGCCATAAACTGTATTTTCCTGATCTAGTATTTACCCTGTCGCTGTCTTCACGTAACAAGGGATATAAAACAATCATTAAATGCTAAGATCATGTATAAGGAAAATAAAGAATTTGACAGTAATTATCTGACACATATCTATTTCAAGGCAAAAAGAAAATTGAAATCAGAAGAAGGGTCAGTGATAGCAGAAAACATAAATGCCTTGCCAGGTATAGAAGAATTTGCTTTGCTGCCCGATAAGATCGTGATCACCTATTACTCTTATCTGATCACCGGAGATTATATCAAAGAAACACTCTTTGACTCTGGTTATCCCATGGCAGAAACCGACAGGAAAAGAAAGAGTCCTTTACAAAGGTTTCTGGAAAGAATATCTGAAAGCAACAAAAAGGTATTTGCCAGTGACTCATTGCCTGCCTGTTGCAAACCCGGTTCTTAAACAGACTTGATCACTAAAAAACAATTAACAAAAATAATTACGGATACAAAACATTAAAAACATATTACTATGAAAAATCAAATAATAATACTCAGTATGGCTGTATTTTTTGCAGCCGCAGGAATGGCCGGAGCTCAGCGCACCGCAGAATCATCCAAACAGATGAAACATATGAAAAAATCCACCGCTGTGGAACAGCAGCAAAATACTCCAAAAAATCAGGCTTCCCATATGATGATGATGAAGCAGGATTCATCAGCCGGTCCATCCATGATCATGAAGAATCCGCAGCATCATAAAAAGAACAGTGTGGAGATGATGAAAAAGCATATGACTATGATGCAACAAATGATGGTCATGCAAAAAATGATGATGCAGGACACCGTCATGAAAAAGAAAATGATGGCCATAATGCGGCAAAATGGTATGGACAATATGATGATGAAGCAACATATGGCTATGATGGAACAAATGATGTCCATGCATAAAATGACGATGCAGGATACCGTCATGAAAAAGAAAATGATGGCCATGATGAATCAGAACGGAGGCATGAAAGGCGAGATGATGCAAAATCACATGAACATGATGAAGCAATGCATGTCGATGCAAAAAATGATGATGCAGAAAAGCAAGGCACAGCAAGAGCAAAGTGGGTCCACAAAGATGGAACATATGAAAGGACAACAGAAGGAACTCAGACCGGCCATGAAGAAGATGAATAAGAAAACGGGATTGAATGTGTTGCCGGGTCAGGCACCGTCTCTTTTACTGGCCACCAATGAAAACATTTATCAATCTTTAAAATAATACAACTATGATGGGAAACTGGGGGTTTTTCGGAATGTCGATGATGTGGCTGATATGGCTTCCTCTCATCGCCCTGTTCGTCTGGTTTATCATAAAAATCACACGGAACAACGGAAACGGATTTGACAATGGCAGAAATGCCATTGAAATCCTGAAGGAAAAATTTGCCAAGGGTGAAATCGGAAAGGAGGAATTTGATGAAAAGATCAAAATCCTCAGAAGAAGCTGAGATCCTGAAGTATAAAATTGCAAAAATGCCGGACCCGGCAATCGGGTTCCGGCGTTTTTTATGCCTGAAAATTATATACATTTTTCAGAAAATTTTATAAAAATCATCTGTAAGGAATACGTAAAATTGTCGACTAATACGATGTACTAAAATTCAAACTATTAAAAATAATCTATCATGAAAAAAAGTATCATTATTCTCGGAACAGCTCTTTTTCTCGTTTTCGGCTTTTCGGTGCAGACCATGGCGCAGGAACCGGTAAAGAAAAAAGAAAAAACAGAAGTTACTCCCTGCGGGAAAAAAGTAAACCATGAAAAGCAAGCGGTGAAAGGATGTGACAAAAAAGCCGGGGAAGCAAAAGCAACCTCAGCGTGTAACAAAACCAAAAAAGACAAAAGTGCCGTGGCATACCAGTGTCCTATGAAATGTGAAGGGGACAAGACGTATGATAAACCCGGTAAATGCCCCAAATGCGGTATGGAACTGAAAAAGGTGGAAAAAAAAGGGAAAGCACAAACCCCTTAAAAGCAGCCAAATCCCAGCCGGCAGGTTGGGATTTTCTCTTTCCCGTTTCGGAAATCAGGAGAATGAAATTCCAAATAATCTACGTAGGTACCTACGTAGATTTTTCTTTATGAATCTGCAATATTCTATCCAACAGTCACTGCCGGTTTACGATTTTTTTTCCTTTTGCTTCTTATCGGTAATATCCACGATAAATCCTTCAAAACCCACGATCTCCTCTCCCTGATACACAGGAGTCATGGTAATGGCATGATACCCGGTTGTCCCGTCTTTACAGTAACGCCGTGTCTCAGCCATCGGAATAACCTCTCCATGCAGCACTTTATCCACCATTTCCTGAAGTTTTACAAAATCTTCCTTTGTACGGCTCAGGGAATAATGTTTTCCAATAATCTCCTCTTTAGAGTCATATTTATAAAGTTTTAACCAGGTTTCATTTACATCCTGATAAAAACCATCCTTATCGATCCGGAAATACCCCACTCCTTTGGCCGTCGCCATCCGGCGGTAGAAATTATCCGTTTTTACCTGTTCTTCCATCTCTGACAACAGGGCCTGTTCTGCTTCCACCCGGTCTGTCATATCCACGATAAATCCCTCGAAACCCACAATCTTATCTCCCTGGTAAACAGGGGTCATGGTTATACTATGATACCCGGTTGTGCCGTCTTTACAGTATCTGCGGGTTACACCATAGGGTATTGTTTCTCCTTGCAGCACCCGTTGTACGGACTCTTCCAGTTTCACAAAGTCTTCTTTAGTACGACTCAGGGAATAGTGTTTCCCGATGATTTCATCTTTCGAATCGTACTTATAAAGTTTGACCCAGGTATCATTGACTTCCTGATAGAACCCATCCTTGTCTATCCGGAAGTAACCCACCTTATCCGATTGTGATATCGTTTTATAAAAGTCAACCGGTTTGATTTCTTCTTTCAGTTTTTTCTCCAGTTCCTGTTCCGCTTTGACCTGTTCGGTCACATCCATAATAAAGCCTTCCAGTCCGGCAATCTCTCCGTCCTTATAATAAGGTATGGCCGAAACGGTATGATAACCGACGGTCCCGTCCATGCAAACCCGTTCCACCACTTCTCCGGTCACCGATTCCCCGGACAGCACTTTGTTTACAAGGGCTTCCAGTTTCTTTCTTGCTTCCGGCGAGCGGTTCAGAAAGTAATGGGCGCCGATCACTTCTTCTTTCAGGGAGCATTTATACAAAGCCAGCCAGGCATCGTTTACTTCCTCATAATATCCGTCTTTATTTATCCGGAAATATCCCACATTGGAATCGAGCAATTTTTCACGGATACGTGTGCTTTCCGTTTCGATGCCCAGCTTATTGATTACCTGTTCAAAAGTTGTTTCAAATAGTTTCTCCTGATCTTCTTTCCCTACGCCCCTTATACTTTCACGACCTTCCAACATGGCCACTTCCAGATTTTCTTCCAGGGCTGTCTGTGCTTCCTCGTCGGTCATATCTTCCCATCCCGTGATCATGGCTTTGATAGCAGATAATGGTTTCAGTCCGGTGGTTGTAAGATACACATGTCCCACCACGAAGCCCAGTAAAAGAAAAGCTCCTGACAGATGGAGGACAGAAACCCACTGCAGGGATTCTTCCAGCGGTCCCCCCTTCAAAACGCTGAAATACATATAGAATAAACCGCTTAGAACCATCAGGGGTATCAGGATAATCTTCAGCCCGAAATAGGTCATACGTTGCAGGGGATTAAACTTATTGTACACCGTTTTTCTTGTCGGGTGGGGAGCATGCCGGAAGATCCCGGATATGTAATACTCCCACTGTGCCTTGATCAGTTTTACGGAGGGAACATACTGTTTCCATTCCCCGGTGATCATATTCCAGAATAAAGTAAAGATGATCAAGAGTATGTAAGACCATGCCAGGTTATCATGAAGGATAACAGCTCTTTGATAGCCGAAAAGATGATAGGTCCCATGCACTTCGAAGCCGGTCAATGCCAGAGATAAGATAATCAATACCTGGGTCCAGTGCCAGAACCGTTCATATCTTTTATAAATCAGAACTTTTTTCATGTGTATATCCTTTTTATCAATTACCCTTGTTTTCTGGTGCTAACGACTCTCAGAAAGCCATGGATGAACACCCCTGCAGATACCAGCAAAATAAAAAGCAGGCCGGCCTTATCCATAAAATGATGAAGGTCCCTTCCGGGCAAATAAAAACCGGAAAGGTTTTCCAGCCGTCCCTGCCGGCTGTGACAATCCGCACATTGCAAGGCTTCGCTGGCAGGGGAAACCATATGGTTGACCGTCCAGTATGATTCGGTCTCCACAAAACCGTACGAGCCGCTATAGGGCAGGCCCATGTACTTCATACCGGCAGTGGCCGAAGCCTGCCAGTCAAAATCAGCCCAGAAGGCACCGCTGCCTTTTTTCCCCACCAACTTGGGCTGGATCAATGTTTTCCTTTGGGTGTCATAGATCTGTTTACCACGCATGATCTTCACCGGCCATATCCGGGACACATTTTTCGGATTCTCCGGATGAAGATTATCTTCATAGGAGCCAAAGAGATGATTCAACTCCAGCGGGACCGTATCAATCTTATCTCCTATCAGATGATGATCGGCCGTCCCGTTAAACCAAACATATTCCGGCTGGATGTTAGCTGCAAACACAGCATCCCCGTGTTTCGAATCATACTCATGTGTTTTATCTTCCGATTCTTCCATATAGGGTTTTCCATCCTTCAACTTTCCTGCGGTTGACCAGTCCCAGTAAACTTTGGTGGGATTCACTTTGGCATAGGTAGGAATGTGACAGGTCTGACACGCTACCAGTTCGTAATGTTCATTCAGTAATTTGCTCTTATGGGGTTTATCGGTATGGCATTGCACGCAGGTAGCACGGTTGGAGTTTGAGGAGGAAACCGTATAAAGCTGTCCGGATACCTGGTGATTTTTTGTCTTATGACATGCTGTGCAGTCCATGTTCTTCCCGTCGGCATTCATATGCACATCCACTTCACGGGTACAATGGTTCAAGGCCAGTTCCAGGTCTCCGTGTTTAACATTGTTTCCTCCTCCTCCGGTAAAGTGACATGCCCCGCAATTGTTCTTATGCGGATAACCCACATGCTGTGCTACGTTGTTCAGGTTTACCGAGGGGGACGGGAATCCCGATCCTGTCATAGGTCCGGTTCCGGGCTTGGACTTCTTATATGTGCCTGTATTATCATGGCATACCAGGCAGTCAATGTTGTTGGAATTATGAAAATCAAAAGTTTTATCCCCCCAGCCATAACCGGCATGACACATCATACACAACTTTTCATTGCTGTTTACCCCGATACAAAAATTATTGAGGATATTTTTCTTTCCCAGGTCCATCACTCCTCTTCCCGGAATGGTATCTTTCTTCAGCCACCGCCAGTGTTCCGTCTTCATGATCTCAGCGTCCCGGCCGTTATGGCAACCCAGACAAGCTTCCGTTACCTCCGAAGGATTCTGAAAGGGTTTCTGCAGGGCCGCAAATTTGGAATGATCCGTCACCGGAGTTTTTTTCTCCACCTGAATGTTCGTAATACCATAGTATTCAGGATCTTTGTCACTGTTTACCGTCCAGATCAAATAAAATATGATGACCCAGGGAAGGACAAGAATCAGCAATAGTTCGCCAGCTTTCTTCATACCATACAGTTTTTATTACCACGGTTCATAACCGCATACAAAAGTAAACCAATCCTTGTATGGATGTTAAAAAAAAAGGATATTTAACAACATGTTTAAATATCCTGTTCCTTCCGGCCGGCTACCTGCCGGAGGCATTCGGTTTCAACCGTTTTATTTCTTCAATCAGTGATTTATGCAACTCGGGGAGCCTGTTTTCATCACAGTGATCCGAATAAATTGAGACCATATCAATAAAATTATCGCCACAATTCAGGTAAACCAGGGAAGCATCAAACATATGAAAATCGCAATTATTTTTTATGTCGAAAATGATCTTATCAAATGCATCGATATCAATATCGACCGGTATTTTTATAAAGTGTCTGTTTGGGTTCTCCCGGTCTTTATATACCTCATCGCCAACTTTTTCAAACTTTGTGTATCTCTTGAATTGCACCGTTGCTTCATAGGGTTGGATCTTCCGGTCTTTCATAAATTGAATGCCTAGCGCCCTGTAAGTATCTATCAACGGGTTTAATTGGGAGGTCTCATCCGTCCGGACCCGGACCATGGGAAAGGTTTCATTCTGGAAGGTTATCTGCCCGGGCGATACATGGAAGGTAAACCCCATCTTTTCCTTTAGTTTGAAGCTGTATCGAAACACCCTGTCCTGAAAACAGGGAAAAGGTTTCTTAACAATAAGATAAAGGTGATGGTCTTTTACCGACTTTAGACTGTTGGGAAAGCCGGATACCGAATAATAGGATGGAAACGGACTGGACTCGAGAATCATAATCCCTTCGTGCTCCTCAGAAGGGAATCTTGCAACCATCAGTTTTTTCGAGAAACACACCTGACAGTCAAACTTTTCGTCATTCATAATTTCCTGTATTTAAAATTAAAGACCGGTTTAAATAAAAAAATATTTTTTGACAATTTAGTGATCTTTTTGAAAACAGAGAATATGTTTTTCAGTATAAACGGTCAAAATATCTTATATTTCGCCTTCAACCCGTGTTAATAAGTTAAGAACAACCTATGGCGAATTCGACACAACCTACGCCGGCTATCTATATTCTGAAGCAGTCGGGTGAAAAAGTCAGGTACAACCCCGACCAGCTCAGGCGTTCGCTGGAGCGTTCCGGAGCCGGGGAGGAAGATATCCGGATCATTCTGCAGGAAGTACGTACTATTCTTTACGAAGGCATTTCCACGAAAAAGATTTATCGTATTGCCTATGGTTTGCTGAGAAAGAGAGCCTCCCATGCCACCACCCGCTACCGGCTGAAGCAGGCCATCATGGACCTGGGCCCCACCGGTTATCCTTTTGAAAGATTCGTCGCGGCGCTGCTGGCCCATCAGGGCTACCGGGCGGAAACCGGAGTCATCGTACCGGGAAAATGTGTTCAGCATGAGGTGGATGTGGTTGCTCTCAAAGACCACAAAAAGATCATGGTAGAATGTAAATTTCATCATGATCAGGGGACCAAAAGCGATGTCAAGGTCCCCATGTATATTCGTTCGCGTTTTGAGGATATCCGGAAAAAGCTTCTCCAGGAACATCCCGGGGAGACATTTGATTTTGAAGGATGGCTGGTTACCAATACCCGTTTCACGGAGGACGCCATCCGCTTCGGGAACTGTTCGGGTCTGCATCTGATCTCGTGGGACTATCCCTCAAAGGGAAGCCTGCGGGAACGAATCGACCTGGCCGGTCTCTATCCTGTTACGTGCCTGCACACACTCACACGGAAAGAAAAAAAACAATTGCTGGAAAAAGAGATCGTAATGTGCCGTGAACTGGCTTCAGACATGTCCATGCTTTCATTCCTGGGAATTCCCGTGGCACGTTTAAAAAAAATAAGCAAAGAGCTGAAGCTACTTTTTGAAAAAAACAAGAGCTGACCTGAGGTCAGCTCTCTGCTTATTTCTTTCTTTTTTTCCTGGAAAGCTTGCGTTGATACTTTGGAGAAAAGAAGTATTTGTTTTTCCCCAACTGGGTGGTGTTGATCATAATCTGCTTCTTCCTTTTATTGTGCTGTTTAATAGCTTTGGAAGAAGAAGAACATCCCGCCAGGGAAATTGCCAGAAAAATGATTGTCAATACCCTTACCAGATACTTCATGAGATCTTCTTTTGATAATCCTGTGGTAATCTTAATGCAATAATACGCAAAATTGTTAAGAAAACTTAAGATCTGTCATGAGTTATCTCTCTTTAAAAAGGTGATTTACATTACCTTATTTTTTATTTCCTTCACTTTTCCCTGAGGTTCCGGCAATGGAATCTCTCATGGCTGTATCGGCCTGAATGTTTTTAAATTTGTAATAATCCATTACGCCGAGGTTTCCTTTTTTGAAGGCATCGGCCATGGCCAGGGGAATCTGCACTTCCGCTTCGATGACCTTTGCCCGGGCTTCCTGTGCTTTGGCTTTCATCTCCTGTTCCAGGGCTACGGCCATAGCCCTGCGTTCTTCAGCTTTGGCCTGGGCAATATTCTTATCGGCGTTCGCCTGATCCATTTGCAGTACGGCCCCGATATTTTTGCCAATGTCGATATCGGCAATATCTATGGAAAGAATCTCAAACGCCGTTCCGGCATCCAGTCCTTTATCCAGCACTGTTTTCGAGATCGTATCCGGATTTTCCAGCACGGCCTTATGGGATTCGGAGGAACCGATGGAGGACACAATCCCTTCGCCCACACGGGCCAGCACCGTCTCTTCGCCGGCTCCACCCACCAACTGCTGGATATTGGCCCGGACCGTCACCCTGGCTTTGGCCACCAGCTGTATCCCGTCTTTGGCCACAGCCGTCACCGGAGGGGTGTCAATGACCTTGGGGTTCACCGACATCTGGACGGCTTCAAACACATCCCTGCCGGCCAGGTCTATGGCTGTCGCCATCTTAAAGGTAAGCTCAATGTTGGCCTTGGAGGCAGATACCAAAGCATGTACCACTTTGGGTACATGACCTCCCGCCAGATAGTGAGCTTCCAGTTCATTCCTTGACAACACCAGACCTGCTTTCTGTCCTTCGATCATCGCACTGACAATGACTCCCGGAGGCACTTTCCTCCATCTCATAATGATCAGCTGCAACAAGGATATCCTCACCCCCGACACCTGTGCCTGAAACCATAAACCCAGAGGTATAAAATATAAGAATACCCAGAGCAGAATGAGAGCTCCTACAATAATAACAATATACAATCCGATTCCTTCCATGGTATTTAGTTTTTTGGTTTAACAATAATATGATTGGGCATAACCTTTAGAATTTCCACTTTTGTGTGCTGATCTATATATCCGCCCTGTGATTTGGCTTCATATACCTTTCCTTTCACTTTCACCTTTCCCATCGGATTAATGCGGCTGATGGCCACGCCCTCGTCGCCCGGCACGATCTCGCCCGCAGTTTCTTCAATGACATTCACTTTCCCGTCCACCACCGAATTCAGGCTAAGTCGCCGCCATGTCTTTCCCTTGAGAACAAAAACCAGCGTCAGAACAAACAGCAGAAGGGTCCCCAGCAGGATATAATTTCCGGCCGTTGTCCCGTGATACTTATACCCCATGATAATGCTGCCGATCAGCAATATCGCACCTCCGATACCTGCAACGGTAATTCCCGGGATCAGCAAAAATTCAACAAGAAATAAAAATATCCCCAAAACGATCAGCAGTATAATAACAGGTATCGACACAAACGTCTGTTTTAATGAATTACTCAATAACGGTCTTCAATCCGCGTTCTGTCAGCGCATCTCTCCGGGCTTTCAGTTTTTCAAATGCCCCTTTGCTGATCTCACATTTCCCCTTGAAATGGGTGATCATGGCACATTGTTCAGCCTGCTCGGGAGAATGTTTACAGATTTTCACCAGAGACTCAATCACATAATCAAAGGTATGAAAATCATCGTTCAGCAGGATCAACACGGGTTTTCCTCCTCTGGTTTCCGAATTCTTTTCCCGGTTTTTTAATTGTTCCTTATTCATTTTTCCGGTGTTTATATTCCCTTAATTTCACTCAGCGGAATTCTTATCCCTTTTCTGTAGGCCGTAACAAAACATCCGCTTACGCCCAGTTCTGCCAGTTTATTCCGGAAAGTTTTGGCCTGATCAAAAGTAGTAAAATTTCCGAAAGCATAGACATACAATCCCTGATTATTTCTTGAACGGATCACGACATATCCTTTTTCTGCAAATTTCTCAAGTTCTCTTAGTTTTTCCTGCGGCAAAGGATCACTGAAGACCCCCAGTTGAACCCTGAAAAGCACATCCTTCTCCTGGTGCAGAGATAACGTTTCCGTTTTCTTCCCGGAAGCTGCCGGTACCGGCATTTTTGCTGCGGCGACAGGACGGATATTAGTATAGGGATCCTGGTCTTCCAGCCATTGTATCCGGCTGACAGAGGCTCTTTTCCCATTATAAAAACCCACGATGATGGCATCTTTGTACCCTTTTTGGCGCAGGTTCAGCAAAACGGAGGAGGCCTCTCCATAGGTGCGAAACAGGCCGGCATAAAAACGAAGCAGGTTTTTTCCCTGTATTTTCTCCACCACCATGGGATACATCCCCTTAAAATAGGTAATCTTCGGAGGCGTCTTAAAAACCCCTACCTGAATCCGGTAATTAACCCCCGGAGGCATCGCATTAACCGTGGGGATATCCTGTACCGCCGGATAAGCTATACTGTCTGCCATTTCAAACCCGAAAACATAGTGACTCAGCATCTTTTCCCGCTGTACTTTTTCATCCACCGCTGCCGGTGTTTTTGTTGTTACAACCTGTTCAACCGGGTTATTGTTTCCGGCAGGAACAGGCGCCGCCTTCCCGGCTGTTTTTTCATCGGTTTTTGGGGCCGACACCGGTATGCTCTCCTGTTTCTTCATCGCAGTAACCTGGTTCGGTTTGGGAGAAGCCACCGAGGCATGCACCAGATCGGTTTCGGCACTGGAGGTAATCAACCCGGCATACGTTGCTATGGCTTTCCGCTGGTCATCCAGGGCCACCAGCTCATAGGCATTGGCCTCCATTAACAAAGCATATTTATTCTCATAATTCAGGAAATTAGCAGCTTTTTTTCTTAGGATCAGGGCCCTGTTGTAGCTTACGGCCGCCTCGTTTTTATAGGTTTCTCCCTGTTTCTTTCTGGCATTGTCGAGGGAAGAATGTTGCTCAAAAGATTCGATAGTTCTTTTATTGATGGCATACTCCCCATCGTTGGCTTCCTGGAAAAAACCTACTGCTTTCAACCTGTTCTGTATTTTCTGTTCTTCCAGTTTGTCAATCTTCTGTTGTGCTTTTTTCCGGATTTTACTACGGGTCGAAGTATTGATGGTCATCTGCTGCCGGCCGATCTCCCGTTCAATCATCAGGGCCTCTTTCATATATTGATTTCCCTGAAGATTCAGCTCATGATAATTATCCAGTGTCCGGACATCCTCCGGCGAAAAGATCTTTCTGAACTCCGGTTGCCGGTAAAAGTCATCCCCCGTAAGTTCAAGAAAAGGAGAAGGACCTTCCCCGGAGAGGCGGGCATTGGGAGGAAGCACCTTTGTTGCCGCAGGCTTCGACTGGTAATTCCGGGCCGTAACTGAAGGACTCATATTCCCTGCTTTCTCGTATTTTCTCGCCAGGGCAAAATAGTTGTCGGCTTCCTGCTGAAAAGATTCAGCCTGCCCATTCAGCCGGGTAAGATCCTGCTGAATACGGACCCTTTCATCATCTACGGCCGACCGCATCCTGTTCTCCTTCTGATAAGCCAGGAGCCGCACCGAATCGGCTTTACGCTGGAACTCCAGTGCTTTGCCGGCCACCTCCTGATAGCTTTCTTTTCCCCCCTGTTCTGCCGCAGGATGATCTGCCTTCGGCACCTCTGCCGTACTGTTCATATACATACGGCACTGGGTAATCCATTTATCCACATGATAGGATTTGCTGTCAGCGGCACCGGCCACCTTGCGAAAACGGTTAAAATAATCTATCGCTTCCCGGTAAAGGTTGGCCTGGTAACTGGCTTTCCCAAGATAGAAATACACATCCGCCGGAATATCTTTTCCCAGCGAAGCCACCTTCAGACGATACAGGGCCTGGGAAGGTTCCTGCTTAAGCTCCGTAAGACAGACCCCTGTATAGTAATTGTACCAGGGGTCTCTCGGAAAAGAACCAACCAGTTGCCGGTAACCCTCCAGCGCTTTGCTGTATTCCTGTTTGTTAAAATACTCCAGCGACTCCCTCTCCAGCGAAGCCTGCTGCCTGCCCTGCCCAAAAGTATCAGGGGCCGACAGCCATAACACTGATAAAATACCGATAAAAAAAATACTGTTTCTCATCATCTCCGGATCAGGTTCATTTTATTACACCACCGTTCATTAAATATCAATTACTTTCCTGTTATATGACGGATTGTTCATAACCCACTGAAAAGTTCAAATCTTTTTTCCACCAAAATTCATGTATACTTTCGTAATTTTTCGCAAGGTACGGATTTTCCCGTTTCCTTTCAGAATAAATGTAACATAATAACATTCCTCATTAGATAATTCCTAAACTAATTTTTCATAAAATTGCATTAAAATATTTTTTCAATAAAGGTATTTATTGGTCTCCTGTTTCTTCCTCTTCATAATAATATTTTGGATTTTTCTTTAGAAAATCCAATAATAACATTTACCCCCATTCTATATTATGCATTGAAAACAATCCCCAATCTTCTTTTGGAACCATATTATTAAAATAGCTTCTGGTGAATCTCCAATCTATCAAATGATATGAATTTATTGAATCATCTTCAGGATCATCATTTACTTCTTCTATACAATACCATTTCCCCTTTAATTCTCTGAATTCCTTTTCCGTTGCCCCAACCCCTAATTTTAAATACCCTAATCCAAAAGTTCTTAATATTACTTCTGCTGCTGGAAAAATGACGTTTGCCCATCCACAAACAGTTACCTCTTGTACAGGCAAACTACCAATAGCATCTTCTATTTGGAATTTTTCATATTCAGATTTAATCTCTAAATCGTTAATTTTTATACTGAAACTGTTAGAAAAAGTATTGATATAATTTT
>JANTHB010000074.1 GCA_024762655.1 Bacteroidales bacterium | reverse complement strand
TGATCCGTGAGATGATGGGTGATGATAACTATTTGCTGGGTTGTGCCATGCATGAAGTGGGTTGTGGTTTCGGTCTGTTCGACGGTTCCCGCACCGGTGGCGACGATCTGGCACAGTGGTATCCCTCCAAAGAGAGCGGGATGTCCATGCTCACGTTCTTTAAATCCCTCTTTGGTGCCAACTACCTCAACGGCATCTGCTGGTGGTCCGATCCGGATGATGTGCAACTCAGGCCTCCCCTTACCATGGAAGAAGCAAAAACCATTGCCACGACGATCTCCCTTTCGGGCCAGGCTTATATCATTAGTGATTTCATGGCTGATCCTCCGTCGAAAGACCGTTTCAAAAGTCCTGTTCATAAAAAGATCGCTACCAACCTGTCCCCGGAGCGTCTGAACCTGTATAAAGCAACCATGCCTGCCATGCCCATCCATGCTGTAGATCTCTATCCCTATCGTTGTGAGGCTGTCGTGCGACCACAGCCGGCTTCCTTCCCCCGCATTCTCGACCTCAAAGTGAATGCTGCCACAGGAATGTATGATGTGGCAGCTCTCTATAACTGGAGTGATGAGCCCGCCAAAAAGTCTCTTTCCCTTACGCAAGACCTGGGCCTCGGTCCGGACATGAAATATCTGATCTTTGATTACTGGAACGGTAGCTTACTGGGGGTATATGAAGATACTCTTTCCCTTGATGTGCCGGTCCATGGAGTACGTGCATTGGTGATCCGTCCCCTGCAGAACAAGCCGGTGGTGCTGGCTACCTCCCGGCACCTGACGGGAACGGTCAGCCTGCAGGAGGTGACCTGGGATGTTTCTGCCGGTGTGCTGAGTGGAAAATCCGTCGTCGTGGAGGGAGATCCTTATGTGCTATACCTCTTTGCCCCGGCAGACCTGGCGGTTGATAATGTCAATGCTTCCATGAAGGGTGAAACCGCGGTGAGCATAAAATCCCAACCGGGGGTGCAAGGCTCTTTTATCCGGATACAATTCTCCGGCGAAGGAAATGAGCTGGCGTGGAAAGTTAATTTTAAAAAACTATAAATGGGAGGCAGGGACACAGCAGCCTGTGTCCCTGCAACTCAGATTGATTTTCCGGGTGGCCGCTTGTACCTCTCCTTGAGGAGAGGTCAAAACTTTCAGCGAAAGTTTTGGGTGAGGTGTAATAAAGAAATTTCTTAATACGAAAATTCTTTATTGTGTTTTGTCTTTAAACAGTTGTCTGTACCTGCTGTCCCGGATTGCCGGCATGGGAACATGTTCTCCTTTGATGGATTTCCACAGGATCTCATTGAGAGGTTGTTCCGGGGCTTCATCTTCCTCGTCCCAGTCCATGAGCAGGGAAAGCTTTGAGCCGTAGGTGTCATCGGTATTCATGCGGTCCATAGGCCAGGTGTTCCTCAGATAATCATAGGGGGTGAGATCCGGTTTGTCCGTAAAGGCCGTGGTAAGCGGAAAAGCCGCTGCATCAAACTGGCTCATGGGTTCCATGCCCAGGATCAGCTCAATGGTCCTGAGCACGCTGGTGGTGCTGTACATGTTATGATCTGTCCAGCCTCTTTTGGCATAGGGAGAAGCAATCAACAGGATGGAACGGTGAGCGTCCACATGATCAGGACCGTTCTGGGCATCGTCTTCCAGGACGAAAATGGCCGTTTCTTTCCAGAACTTGCTGTGGGAGACCGCGTCAAAGACCATTCCGAGGGCCAGATCGTTTTCCGCTACCATCGAGCGGGGGGTATGCTTATGCTTTGCCGTACCGTACGTATGATCATTGGGCAGTCGCATGATCATCAGGTTGGGCCAGTCGCCGTTTTTTTCATATTCATGCATCTCCCGGATGAACTCCGCCGCACGGAGGGTGTCGGGATAGTTAAGATCCCAGGGCCGGTAGCGGGTATCGAAATGTCCTTTCAATTTGTCCATATTGGTATAATAGAATGTGCCGCTTGAATCGTGACCCATATGGATGAACTCTGCATAACTGCGATAGGAAATCCCTGCGCGGGAAGCCATATCCCAGAGGTAGCCGATGGTGGGAGAGGCGATGGGATAATTCCCTTCGGAAGGATACCCCTGGCCACGGTGAGAATAATTGGCGGGCCACATCTTTTCAACAAAATCGGTGGCAACAGCTGCTGTGGACCATTCATGGCCGTCGGCGCTGACCTCGGCATCCACATAGAAATTATCAAAAAGGATGAACTGTTCTGTGATTTTGTGATGATTGGGAGTGACCTTCCTGCCGAACAGTACCAGAGAAGTGTCTCCGTTTCCCCGGGCCATATCCCCGAAGACCTGGTCATAGGTGCGGTTTTCCTTGATGATGTATATTACGTGCTTTATAGGAGAGGTGCCTCCCGGCAACGGGATGGCGTGGGGTCTGGTGTCCTTTTTGTTGTTTTTGTTCATTTTCTCCCAGTCGTTGTTTTTTTTGACCTGGACGGTATATTCCCTGAGCTGATTATCATCAGGCACAGGCAGGACAGATACCGTGCCCCAGAGAAGTCGTCCGATATACTGTGATTTTTTGCTATCCTTGTCAACGGGCTGGGGGGCCCGGGGATTGGGTTTGGAACGAAGCCCTTTCCCGTTGGCGATAAACAGGGTCTTTCCATCCCCGGCCAGAGCTGCTGCCGTGGGATACCATCCTGCCGGGATAAGGCCTTTGACCCTCGACTTCCCCGGCACGGAAATATCAAGGACTGCTACATCATTGTTGCCGGCATTGGCCACAAAAAGTGTTTTTCCGTCAGGGGTGACAGCCAGTCCGTTGGGGGTGGAACCGTACCGGGCTCCGGGATAGGGCAGGAGAGAGACGGTTTCCATCACCCGGTCCGTTTTTGTGTCAATGACCGAAACATTGTCGGTGTTGGCATTGGCAATGAACAGGCGACCGTCATCTGCCAGCACCATCTTGTTGGGATGATCCCCGGCCGGGAGGGTGCCTCTGAGCGATAAATTATCCGGGTCAACCACAGCTACGGCTTTCCCTCCCCAGATGCTTACATAAAGTTTTTTTCCGTCACGGGTCGTGACCACATCGTATAAAAAGTGATCGAAAGGAAGACTTTTTACAATCTTTTTTTCCGGTAAGGAAATTTTAAGAAGTTTTCGGGCGGTTTTAGTAGCAACATACAGAAATTTTCCGTCCCGTCCGGCGGTCAGGCCTGTGATAAACCACTCACCGGCGGATCCCGGATGCACCTGCATGGAATCGGTCTTAACAAACTTCCCTTTCCGGAGCGAAAAAAAATAGATCAGGTCCCTGCCGCCGCCGGAGGCATACAGCATCTTCCCGTCGCTGCTGAAGTCCAGACCGAAGAAGGAAGCTTGAACGGGCAGGGTTTGTACCTGCTTGTGTTTTTGGATATCAATGATCGAAATGAATTGTTCGCTGTATCCGTTGTTGGTGACTGCCAGGTATTTTCCATCCGGACTGACAACCATGTTCAGGGGCAGGTCTCCCACGGGGATCTGCTCTCCTGCAGGGGTAAGCCGGTAATGATTAGGCAGGAGTACCGCGCCGTCTGCTGTTGTTCCGGGCCATTGAGGGGTGTGTCCCTGTTTGCAGGAAAAGACGGAGAAAACCAAAATCAGCATAATGTTGGTAATGAGAAAGGAAGAGGTTTTTCTTTTCATGATGATAAATCTTTTCTGTAAAGTTGCAAAAAATCCGGATAAAGGTTGTTATTCCCTGTTCTTTTTTTAATCTAAAGAATTTCCAGGAGTTTCACCTATACCTCTCCTAGGAGAGGTCAAAACTTTCGAAGAAAGTTTTGGGTGAGGTGTAACAAAAGATGTTTCTTTAATAAATTAAATCCGGAAAGTGATGGATGGTTTTCCCCCTCCCACACCGGGGGAGGGGGCTTGGGGGTGGGGTGATAACCGGGCTCGGGAGGAACGGTTGACCCCCTTCGGGGATCGGAGTCTGTTGCGTTGTATACCACCCCGTACCGGGGTGGTTATTCATGTTTAGCCACTTCGTGGCTGTTTAAAAATGAGAAACCTATTGACCGGCCGAATGGCTTCGTTCAGTCGGACGGATTCCCCGGGGTGTATTTTGTTTTTATTATCTTTAACCGTGTTAAAACGCTGAAATAATGAAACGGAAAATCCTGGTTATTATGAGGGCCTTTTTCCTCCCGGTTATGGGGCTTCTTATTTTTGTTCAGACGGGTTCCGGGCAGGGAGCCTATCCTGATCCGTCGAGGTTTGAGTCTTCTGTACTGGCCTTTGAGCGAGCGGACAGCCTCCGGATGCCTACGGCCGGAGCCATTGTCTGTACGGGGAGCTCCAGCATGCGTAAATGGCACGGGAAAATCAGAGAGGACCTGGCTCCTCTTACGATTATCCCCCGGGGCTTCGGGGGCAGTAATATGAACGACCTTCTGTATTATACCGACAGGATCGTTTTACGTTATAAGCCGAGGGCCGTTGTGGTTTACGAAGGGGATAATGACATTGCCCAGCAGATATCCCCCGGGATGATTACCGAAACCTTCCGGTCCTTTGTACGGAAAGTGCACCGGAGTCTGCCAGATTGCCGGATCTATTTTATTTCCATCAAGCCAAGCATAGCCCGCTGGAAACTGTGGCCGGAAATGGAAAAGACAAACAGGATGATAGATGCATTATGTGACAAGGATCCGCGGCTTATTTATATTGATGTTGCTTCCGGGATGCTGGATGAAAAAGGACAACCCTTCCAAGAGATATTTGTCAGTGACAGCCTGCACATGAACAGAAAGGGGTATCTTATCTGGCGGAAAATCATACGGCCCGTACTTGTGCGGGAAGAATTGCGTTTCGAGCCAAAGCATACTTTCTGAAGTAGGGAAAGCCCTTCATACGAAAGGAGAAAGAGCCGGCAAGCCGGCCCGCCTGCGGTAAACAGGCCCGGGACAGAAAGCCTCCCGGCATAACTTATCTTATGGTTATTTTCAGCATTCTAAGTATATTTGCATGAAATAATTTATGTAGGTTTGTCGTGAAGTTAGCTATTGAATTGATCAAAAAAAAACATATAATTATAGAAGAATATGAAACCATTAAAAGTAAAAGAAGACATTTACCGTTTGGGGTCGGTAGACTGGGACCGTCGTGTTTTTGATGCCTTAATTCCTTTGCCTGACGGGACGAGTTACAATGCTTATTTAATCCGGGGAAGTGAGAAAACCGCCCTGATAGATACTGATGATCCGGAATTCAGGGATGAGTTTATGCGTCAGCTTGAAGGAGTGGAGAAGCTGGATTATTTGGTCTCTCTTCATGCCGAGCAGGATCATTCGGGGTGTATTCCATTTGTGTTGGAAAAGTATCCGGAGGCCAAAGTGCTGGTTACTTCCAAATGCAAAAACATGGAAATGGACCTGCTGCATATCCCGGAGGAAAAATTTGTTACGGTGGAAGATGGGGAAACCCTTTCGTTGGGGAACAAAACGTTGAAGTTTATCCATACGCCCTGGGTGCACTGGCCCGAGACCATGTCTGCTTACCTGGAAGAAGACAAAATACTGTTTAGTTGTGATTTCTTCGGATCGCATCTGGCCGTGAGTGACCTGTTTGTTACGGACAAGGCGCGCACCTATGATGCCGCCAAACGTTATTATGCCGAGATCATGATGCCGTTTCGCAAGATCATCAGCAAGAACCTGCAGAAAGTGCTGGCTTATGATATAGACATGATCGCCCCGAGTCACGGTCCGATATACCGGGAGCCCGACCTGATCATTGAAGCCCACAAGGAATGGGTGGATGCTCCCCCGAAAAACCTGGTGGTATTGCCATATATCTCCATGCACGCGAGTACCCGTTTGATGGTGGACCGTCTGGTGGAAGCGTTGGTCAGAAACGGAGTGGAAGTGGAACAGTTTAATCTGGAAGTTACCGATCTCGGCAAGCTGGCTATGATGCTGGTTGATGCGGCTACCATCGTCATGGCCAGTCCGACGGTGCTTAGCGGTCCTCACCCGGCGGTCGTTTATGCGGCATATCTGGCCAATGCTCTGCGTCCCAAAGCTATGTTTGCTTCCATCATGGGATCCTACGGCTGGGCCGACCGCACCGTGCCTGTGATCTCGGGCCTGATAAAAGATCTGAAAGTCGAAGTGCTGGATCCTGTGCTGGCAAAAGGAGCTCCCACCCCGGAGACATACGCAGCCATTGATCAACTGGCAGATACTATTGCGGCTAAACACAGGGAAGCAGGTATAATGAATTAGGGCAGAAGTGCCAAAAACAATAAATAAAAACCGGGAAGATCTGCTTTACCTTTATAGATAGATAGTAACATCTTATGAAAAAAATACTTTTTATCTGTTATCTGTTGGGTGTGGGACCTTTAACGGTTCTTTTTTCTCAGGAAACTACCTTATGGTTCCAGCAGCCGGCTGCCAGTTGGAACGAAGCATTGCCGGTAGGAAACGGACGGCTGGGTGCTATGGTCTTCGGAGGTATTGCTGAGGAAAGACTTCAACTGAATGAGGAAAGCATCTGGACCCATAGTGACGATTATAAAGATAAAGAAGGAGGCTATAAATATCTGCCTCAGATCAGAAAGCTTTTGTTCCGGGGAGAGTATGCCGGGGCCCAGAAGCTATGTGCGGATCATTTGCTGGCTAAAAGGTTTCCGAACGGCACCAATACTTATCAGACCCTGGGAAATCTTCATATTCATTTTAACGGGGTAGAGCCGGCCCAAAACTACAGGCGTGAACTGCTGCTGGATAAGGCGTTGGTAATAACCTCTTTTGTATCTTCCCGGGTTAAATATACCCGTACGGTCTTTTCTTCGGCACCCGACCAGGTGCTGGTGATGATGGCTACGGCTTCCCAGCCCGGAAAAATCACCTGTTTTCTTACCCTTGACCGGCCGGGCGATGGTGAGAAAGTGGTGGTCACGCCGGAAGGTTTTATTATGACCCAGGCGATACGTGACGGGAAAGGTGTCCGCTATGAAGCCCGTTTGCGGGTGATTGCCCATGGTGGTAACGTGTCTGTCTCAGGCGCCGGTATGAAAGTGACGAAGGCAGACAGTCTGGAGCTGCGTCTGGTGGCGGCGACCGATTACCGGGGGGACGATCCTACCGTGAAATGCGATGAATACCAGGCGCTCTCGGCCCGGAAAAGCTATGCCCGGGTACTGGCAGATCATATTGCCGATTATCAGCGCTATTTTCAACGTGTATCTTTGGCCTTGCCCGTGACTGAAGCGGCTGCTTTCGCTACTGATGACCGTATTGAAGCCCAGAAAAGAGGGATAAAAGATCCTTCCCTGGCATCCCTGTATTTCCAGTTTGGGCGCTATCTGCTTATCAGCAGCTCCCGGCCGGGGGACCTGCCGGCCAATCTGCAGGGGCTTTGGGCCGAAGGACTGAATCCTCCGTGGAATGCGGATTACCACATCAATATTAATATTCAGATGAACTATTGGCCCTCGGAGGTGACCAATCTTTCCGAGTGTCATATGCCTTTTCTGAAGTTTATCGGGGAGTTGCGGGAAAACGGTCGCAAGACAGCAAAAACTCTATACGGAGCCAAAGGTTTCGTAGCTCATCATACCACCGACGCCTGGCATTTTACCACGGCCATCGGGAAGCCCCAGTACGGGATGTGGCCCATGGGTGCTGCCTGGGCCTCTACCCAGTTGTGGGAACATTTTCTGTTTACCGGGGATACGGTTTTCCTGCGGAATTATGGCTTTCCGGTGATGCGCGAAGCTGCTCTTTTCCTGTCGGATTACATGGTGAAGGATCCACATACGAGGAAATGGGTGACCGGTCCTTCTATGTCGCCCGAGAATGTATTTGTGACGCCTGACGGGACAAAAGCTTCCGTATGCATGGCTCCCGCCATGGATCTGGAGATTACCTGGCGTCTCTTCCGGGATGTGATCCGGGCCTCGGAGGTGCTTGACAACGATATTTCTTTCCGGAAAAAGCTTCGGAAGCAACTGAATAACCTGGCTCCGGTCAGGATCGGCAGGGATGGCCGTATCCTCGAATGGTCGGATGAAGCCCTTAAAGAACTATGGCCCGGCCACCGTCATATGTCGCATTTGTACGGGTTGTATCCTTCTTCGGAGTTTAACTGGAAAGATACTCCGGAATACATGGAGGCGGCAAAAAAGACTTTGGAATACCGGCTGAGTCACGGGGGTGGTCATACCGGCTGGTCACGTGCCTGGATCATCAATTTCTATGCACGCCTGCTCGACGGCGATAAAGCCCTCCAAAATATCCATGCCCTGTTTGCCCGTTCCACCCTGCCCAATATGTTCGACAACCATCCTCCTTTCCAGATTGATGGCAACTTCGGCGCTACGGCGGCTATTGCAGAGATGCTCCTGCAATCCCATACCGGCGAAATCCACCTGCTGCCGGCGCTGCCGGAGGAATGGGATCACGGCAAAGTGACAGGTCTGGTGGCCCGGGGAGGTTTTGTGGTGGATATTGCCTGGGACGACGGAAAACTGACCGGAGCACGTATCCTCTCCCGTCTGGGAACCCCCTGTACCGTCAGGTATGGCAACAAAACCGTGCATCTTAACTTAAAAGAAGGCGAGGCTGTTACGCTCGACCGCAACCTGATCCGGGGAAAATGAAAGGAGACCCCTCTTTTTACACATCCAGTGGTTCGTTTAGTATTTAATAATCTTTATCTTCCGTATCGTATTTTTCCCCCGGATCAGTAACAGGTATGAGCCCCTGTGCCAGTGACCGGTTTGCAACTGAAGCGTGTTCCGGTCATTTTTACCATTCCATACCGTCCGTCCCTGCATATCCACTATTTGCAGGGACGTTCCCCGTGGGAAACCGTCAAGGCCATCTATGGTGAGGCTTTCACTTACGGGGTTGGGCCATATGTGCAGGAACTGTTGCAGTTCCTCTTTTCCGGAGCAGACACTTACCTGAATATAGATCGAATCGGAAGTTTCGCAACCATGGCTGTTGGTTACGGTTACCCTGTAGGTGCCGGTATTTTTGGCGTAGATGACAGAGTCGTTGCTTCCCGTATTCCAGTGATAAGTGTCAAAAATGCCTGCATTCAGCAATATACTGTCTCCTTCACATAGCAGGGTGTCATTCCCCAGGTTTATTTCCGGCAGGGGGTGTACTGTGATGAAAACGGAGTCTCTGGTGCTGCATATTCCCCCATTGGTCGCCTTTACTTTGTACCAGGTACTTTCGTAGGGAGTTACGGAAATAACAGAAGCCGTGTCTCCGGTGTTCCAGAGATACTGTTCTCCTCCTGTTGCAGTCAGTGAGAAAGGGTTGCCGGAACAACCTGCCGTATCCCCTGAAAGATGAATAGCAGGGTAGGGGATAATTTTCATAAAGAGGATGTTGCTGGTATCGGGAGGGAATAGCGTGTCGGCAATGATCCTGCGGTAATAGGCAGAGACCCGGGCCGTATCACTGTAAGCCAGGTCATACGTATCTCCGCCGGCATATTCCCATGCGTGTCCGTCCCGGCTTTCCTGCCACAGGTAGGTGACGGGCCCGACACCTCCCTGTACGGGTCTTCCGGTAAGTGTAAACACTTCTCCTTCGCATGCAGGGCTGCCTGTGATGATATTGTTATGCGGCAGGTCTGCTACCAGCAGGTTATCCAGGTCAACCTCGGAAAAGGCAGAATCCCATTCCGTGGTGAATCCGAATATGATATCTTTTCCGGCATATTGACTCAGGGAAAGGGTAATACGCCGGAAAAGGGTATCGGGATGGTGGTTTGTATGATCTATGGTAAAAATCGTATCGTAATGATTTTTACAATCAGGGGAGATAATGACGAATACCTTTTCGTCCGGGCTCAGGCTTTCAGCTGTGGGTGGCCATTTTACGGTATTCAGGATCCGGTAATCAAAAGAGAGGGTTGTATGGGAAGAAACTCCCCGTATTTTCCGGTCATAGATAAAGAATGCATTCCTGGAGGGATAGATCCAGGAGGTAAAATACTGGTTTCCTTCCCCATGCCCCTCCTGGTATTCTCCGTTAATCCAGGTATTTCCATTCAGATCCCTCCAGTCGCCCATGTTCCATTCCTGGCTGTCAACGCTCTCAAAAAACGGAATATCCTGTGGTATTTTTATCAGGAAGTTCTTCTGTGTCGTATCGTTATCATTGATCAGCGTATCCCCCGGCTTGGCGGTATATGCTGTGATCCGGTAATCCCCGGGCAGTAAAGTGCTGAGGTTCCCGACCAGGAAGGTGTCTGATTCATTCCTTGCCAGGGAGCCGGGATAAAGAACAGACAGCGAATCCAATCCTGCCGGTCCGGAAATATTTATTTTAACGGGGATATTGATAAGTGTATCGATACCGGAGTTACGAATCACTACGACGATGGAATCCGATGGAAGTCCGCAGGTTCTGTCTTCTGGCTTAAGGATGTCTGTGATGCCGGCATCTTTGAAAGAAGAGGTGTACTCTATGGCGTATCCGGCATGGGTGGTATAGTTTCCCGAAACAAAACGCAACAGGACCGTGTTTCCCGGAGTCAGTATATTTCCGGGCAGGGTGTCCCCACTCAGGGCCCCGAGGAGGGTACCTGTGGTGTCCGGTCCGTCATAAATAAACAGGGTATCTCCGGCTGCTACTTCGAACCGGGTTATCTCCAGGAAGATATTTGAGGCCCTGTGGGGTTGCAGCAATACTTTCGAGTCGGAACAGTTGTAGTAGTCAGAAGTTTTTCCGCCGTTGTCATAGAGGATGCCTGCCGGAGCGGTAAGCGTATCCGGCTCTGTGGGGGCTTCCCCGCAACCGGGACGTATGTTGATGATGGCTCTCTGCCCGCTGGTAAAATTGTAGCTGCCCGGCGTGAGGTCATCCATGTAAAAATATCCGTTATAGGATCCTCCCCATCCCCAGTTGATATGAAAATGATCCGTCCCCTGATACCCGTCAACATTGAATGCATGGTTGCCTCCCGAATAAGGCATGGGTTGTCCAAGATCCAGTTGTGACCTGAGCAGGCTGTCCCAGGCCTCCGAAGAATAAGAAAAGCGGGATATCACCCGGATATTTTTGGAATAATCAAAATATTGCATTAATGCATAAGCGATAGTTCCTGTATAGGCACTGGAGCCGTCAGGTCCGTAATTCATGCGAAGGGATACCCCGCAATGATACATAAGGGTAGCCACCGCATTGTTGTAATCAGAGAGGACATAGGGCATGGATGCCCAATCGTAACGGGTGCTTTCAAAATCAGCGTATTGGGTTCCGTAAACAGAATGATCGTACGTGTAGTTTCCTGAGCCGTATTCCGGATAGTTCCAGTATTTCATAACCTGCGCCATGGCCACGGCCACACATCCCGTCCAGACATGACCGTCGGAACCGCCGGTGGAAGTTTCCGGGCAAAGTGTGTTGTAATACCTGCCCTGGTTCCAGCGGGTGGACAGCAGCGGTGACACATCCATGATCCCTTTGGCAGGACTCACCGGTTTACTGTACCGGAGCCATTCTTCCTGCGGTTTTTGTTGCGGATTTTTTTGCGGGCTGACGGCTGCCGAAGCCTGTAGAATCATATTCTTATACCACCACACAAAAGCAGGGGGTCTGGAAGACAGGTCCTCAAAATCGCTTTCCAGACTGTAAGCCAGCACCGGTTTGATAACATCGTCGGCTCCGGTGATCACAAACCCTTTTTTGTTGCGGACCTTCATGACATACAGGAGTCGTCGTCCCAGGGAGTCTTTTTCGATCCGTTCAATCGTGAAAGAAAATTGTTCTTTGGCCGGGAATCTTTCTTTCAGAAAATTGAGGGCCACTTTCTTGGCAGACAAAGTATCCTTTTCGGCGGTGTGTCCGGTAAATGGAACAACCAGCAGGATAAACAGAAAGAACAGTTTTTTCATAGCAGCAGGATTGTGGGCGAACCCGGTTTGTTTTATCATGACCGGGTTTTCTGCAATTTGGTTGCTTAAAAAAGATAAACGATCACTATATCTGTTTACGCAGATTTCGCAGATTTTCACAGATCAGCCTCCGGACTCCGGTACCGGGTTGGCAGTACCGTTTTATTATTTCCCTTTCTTCTCCGCCCTTTTTTCTTCTGCCAGCCTCACCAGATTATCGGGTGTAAAGAGGCTGTCTTTCAGACCCAGGTCAAATTTGATATGGGACATGACAATCTTTGTGCTGTGGTGTTTCTTCAGGTCTTTCATGGTGACTACATCGGCAGCCCAGTATTTCCCTGGTTTGATGAAATGATACTCCGCTACCTTCATCTTTTTGCCGTTCTTTGAATAAAACGCTATGGTCTCGGGGTAATGGAACGTTTTGTGAACGGTAACCATCAGGAAACCGTAAGGTGACCGGCTTGATTTTGGTACCAGTTTCAGAGTCCATGTATTTTTATCCTGGCCGGTGAGTTCAGGAATGTAGGTTGCGGAATAGGAGGTGCTGGGTGTGTCTTCCAGGGAGAAGTCTGATGTATTGAATGTATTGCTCTCCGACATATTGGTGATCTTCTTAGGTTTTTTGAACATAGGGATGTAAAGATACGTCTCCGAAGCAGTGGTCAGGGTGCCGATCCCTTTGTCGGACTGGGGGTAGGTATAAATAAAGAGTTTCTTGTCCGCTCCTTTCTGCATCAAAACGGCCTTTTTGATTCTTTTCTTTCCGCTATCAAGATTGACCATGATCATCTCAAGATCTGCCGTTCTGTCTTTGGGAGCAAACAGAACCCGGTCCATTTCTGCCAGAATGGTTTTCGCATTTTTCTGGGCTCTTAGGTTGGCAGAAAACGAACCTAAAAAAATTATTCCCGCTGTCAGTAATATAATCTTTGTACGCATGGTTTGTGTTTATTGAGACAAGGCATTTCTTGTCATTACAATTACGATTGCAAATTTAACCCAAGTTCCGCTTTATGCTCTGTTTTCATAAAGGGAAGCTAAGATTTATCGTTCCTCATTATTCATTCCCTTCTTTTCTTTTTCCAGCAAAATTATGGAAGGCAGCAAGGTGATTGCCCCCATGCTTGAGCCGAGCATACTCAGTGCAATCAGTATGCCAAAGTAGACCATCGGTACCAGTTGGGAAAAGGTAAGCACCAGAAATCCTGCCGAAACGGAAATGAAATTGATCAGAATGGCTTCTCCGCTTACCCGCAGGGTTTCTTCAATGGCCGGCCGGATGGCTCGGTGGTGTTTCAATGCATGATTATAGTGTGAGATAAAATGAATGGAATAATCTATACCTATGCCCATGGCCACACTGGCTACCAGGACGGTTCCGATATTCAGGGGAATCCCCGTAAGACCCATGATGCCGTATAGAATGATTATGGTGAAGACAATGGGAAGGCTGGCATTCAGTCCTTTCAAAACAGACATAAACATCAGGGTGACGATCAGGATGATCAGGATGACGGTGATCCCCAGACTTTTAAACTGGCTCTGGAGCAGGGCCTGATCAAAACGGTTATTGACATAAGGCATGCCTGTAATGCTTACGGAATAGTCTTTACTCTGATGAGTCCGGAGGTAGTCATCCATGAAATTTTTGAATCCTTTAAAATCACTACCCTTTTTCTCATTGAATTTGGCAATGATCACACCTGCGTCCATATCCTCGGTAACCAATTGGCTGATATTGCTTTGTTGTCCGATCAGGAACCACAACTGTGAGATCTGGTCTTCCTCGTCGGGGATTTTATTTTCACCTCCCATGGCCTTATTCAGCATGGCTACCACATCGGCAATGGACTGTGCATTATTCACGTAAGGACTGCCTGTCATGTATTTTTCCATATCCAGCATGGCATTCAGCACTTCCGGGCTTTGCATTTCTCCTTTGAAAACCACGTATACCGGTTGTGAGCCTCCGAATTTTTCAGACATGATTCGTTGGGCAATGCTGGCAGGATGGTTGCGTTTCAGATAATTACTAACGCTTGAACTGCGTTTTATCCTGAACATACCCCCTATACTCAGCACAATAAGCAGGGACCAGACAAAAAGAATCCTCTTATTATGGTGTGTGACTACATGTATCAGCGGGGTTATGAGCCAGGAAGCTATAAATGTTTTCTTATCTCCGGTCAACAGGCCGCCGTGGCCTTTGCTTCGTGCCGGGAGGATGGACAGCAGAGCCGGTACCAGGGTGAGGGCCAGAAAAGCAGAGAAAAAAGTTCCGAGCGTGGCAAAAATACCGAAATCACGGATCATTTTCAGATAAGCCCCGAAAATAAAGGACAGGAAACTGCTCATGGTGGTCAGGGCGGTCAGGGTGACCGGGAGGATCATAAAAGACAATGCTTTAACAATGGCTTTCCGGACATCTTTTTCCCGGCACTGGTTGATGCGGTTCAGCACATGTATCGCATAAGCGCTGCCCACAGCCAGCAGTATGATCGGCACATTATTGGATACCATCGAGAGTTTCAGCCCCATCATTACAAAGACCCCGAGTGCCCATACAATGGCCAGCCCCGCCGTCAGCAAAGGAAGTAAAATGCCCCGGATCGAATGAAAACTGAAATAAAGAATGAATGCAATCAGTAAAAAGGAGATCGGCAGCAGTTTCATGAGATCTTTTGAAATAACATTGGCTATGTATCTCGACAAAAACGTTCCTCCCGCGAAATAGTATTTTTCAGAAAGATGCATAGCTGCCATCTTATCCATGATATACTGACTGAGGGAATCGGTGTTGACATGATCCTGAAACGTGAAGATGATATTGGTAGCTGTGCCGTCTCCGGAGATGATTTTTCCGGCAACTAGGTTGTTTTTTACGATTACATTCCTCAGGCTGTCAGCTTCCTCCGGGCTCTCCGGCAGGTTCTTTTCATTGATCAGTCTGCCAACCTGAAAATTGTCGCCCTCCACCTGAATGCTCATCATGTTGGTCAGACTTGTGACCGACAGGATTCCGTCCGTATTTTCCAGTGTGTCGGAAATGCGTTGAATGTCGCCCAGCACATCAGGTCTCAGGACATTATCACTCTCGAGGATGATCATCCCCATCTGGTTGCTGCCAAATTTATCTCCTACTTCCTTGAAAAGCTTCACCTCGGGATCATTTCCCGGCAAAGATTCCACCACATCGGAATCAACCTGAATAAATTTTATCTGATAACCCAAAAAGCCGGATACCAGTATTACCAAAACAATGATATACCAGCGATACCTGATAATCCAGTTTGAAATTTTGTTCATTGGTTAAGTAAAATCATGTAAATATCAGTATATAAGTTCATTATTAAATAATGATTTTTTCAAACGGAAGGCAAAGTAATAAAAAAAAATCCGCATTTTTGTATCCTTTGGTCATGTTATGTGGTGTACGATCTTTTTTTTCCGGAGAGCATGACAGTTTCAAAAAACAAAGTAGGCTTTCCAGACTACGGATAAGAATGTGTTTCGGGTGAAACAGGATCTTATCTGCATATGAAATCGACGAGTTAAGAAAAAGTAAATGAGTGATTTGTGAGATATCTACGTAGGGAGCTACGTAGGTTGTTTTTATGATAAGCGAAAGGAAAAATGGCAGGTATTATTCAATACTCCCTTCTTTCCTGTCTTTCCGTGGCGGATGAGGAGGATCCAGTTCTCTGATGGTTTTCAGGTCTTTGAAGAAGAACAGGAAATATCCGAAAATAAGCAGGAC
>JANTHB010000073.1 GCA_024762655.1 Bacteroidales bacterium | reverse complement strand
TTATCTGGCTATTAATTTTTTTTTATCAACCTAAACCAAAGAATCATGCGAAAATCTGTATTTTTCAGGAAAGGCAGTATCATTCTGTTTTTCATTTTTGGGATTGCCTTAAGTTTTGCCACTGCCCAGGAAAGGACGGTTACCGGGAAAGTAACCTCTTCTGACGGAGAAACGCTTCCCGGGGTTAATATCGTGATCCAGGGTACAGTGAAAGGGACAACCACCGATTTGAACGGGAATTATTCCATTACCGTTCCGGGGCCTGATGCTGTGCTTGTTTTCTCTTCAGTGGGTTTTACCACCCAGACGATACCCGTTGGGAATAAGACGACCCTCGACGTTGTGCTTGCTCCCGAATTAAAGTCACTGGATGAAGTTGTCGTGATCGGCTATGGAACCCAGAAGAAAAAGGAGGTCACCAGTGCGGTAGCCACGGTGAAATCCGACGAATTTAATAAAGGGAATGTAAACAGTCCTGCTCAACTGGTGCAGGGAAAAGTGGCCGGCTTGTCTATCGTGAAACCGGGCGGTAACCCAAACCAGGGATATGATATCCGTTTGCGCGGGATGAGTACGATCGGTGCCAATACCCAGCCGCTTATTGTCATTGACGGAGTAGCCGGCGAATCTTTGTCTAATGTTGACCCCAATGACATTGCCTCTATTGACGTCCTGAAAGACGGTTCTGCGGCTGCCATTTACGGCACCAGAGGATCCAGCGGTGTGATTCTGGTTACTACCAAAAAAGGAAGAAAAGGAACAGCCCTCGTGGAATACAATGGGTACGGGAGTGTTGAGTCCGTTGCCAAATATCCGAATGTGATGAATGCTTCCGAATGGAGAGCTTTATCCCAGGAGGTTGGCCTGGGGACTGATTTCGGGGCCAGTACCGACTGGTTTAAAGAAACCACCCGGCCGGCATACACCCAGGTACATAATCTGTCATTGTCAGGAGGCTCGGCCCAAACAACCTACCGGGCTTCTTTCAACTATCGTAACGGCCAGGGTGTGGCACTGAATACCGGATTCTCGCAATTAAACGGGAGATTAAACCTTACCCAGAAAGCCCTCAAGGATAAACTTACCCTGAATCTTATTCTCGGCGCAACACATCGTGATTCCAAATATGGCTTTAACGAAGCCTTCCGGTATGCTTCCATATACAATCCAACAGCGCCGGTAACAAGCGATGACCCTGCCTTTGATATTTATGACCACTATTTCCAGCAGGTCCTGTTTGATTATTATAATCCGGTTCAAATCCTGAAGGAAGATATCAATGACGGTACGGACAAAAGAATGAATGTATCCCTTAAAGGCGCGTATGAGATTCTGGAAGGTTTCACCGTGGATGCTTTTTATTCTTTCCAGAAAGGAAGTTTTTTCCGCGGCCAGTATTATGATAAAAACAGTTACTGGGTGGGTATGGACCGGAACGGCCTGGCAGACAGACGTACGGATGAGTCTTCCAATCAGTTGTTTGAAACCACAGCCCACCTGAACAGAACGTTAGGAAGTACCCAATGGACAGTGCTGGGTGGTTATAGCTATCAGGGATTCATGAACGAGGGATTCCATGCCAGAGGCGGAAATTTTATTACCGATGCTTTCACCTATAATAACCTCAGTGCTGCCCTGGATTTTAACAATGGCATCGGAACGGTGGAAAGTTATAAGAATTCTTCCAAGCTGATTGCCTTTTTTGGTCGTGTAAATGTAAATATCGGAGAGAAATTTTATGTAATGGCCAGTGCCCGCTACGAAGGTTCCTCACGGTTTGGTGCCAACAATAAATGGGGGTTGTTCCCCGCTGTCGGCGGCGGGGTCGACCTGTCGGATTTTATCGGCAGCAGCGTTCTGGATAACCTGAAACTACGGGCCAGTTACGGGGTTACGGGAAACCAGCCGGCACAGAATTATTTGTCTCTGATGCGACTGGGCCCGGGAGGAAATTTCTATTACAACGGAGCATTTGTTCCGGGTTATCAACCGGTAAGCAATGCCAATCCCGACCTGAAATGGGAAAAGAAGGCAGAACTGGATGCAGGGGTTGATTTTTCACTGTGGAAATCCAAACTCTTCGGTTCTTTCGACTTCTACACACGTACCACTACCAACCTGCTGTTCCAGTTTGAGGTACCTGTTCCGCCGAACCTTTATAATTTCTCTTGGGTAAATATCGGCGAGATCAAAAACAGCGGACTGGAATTATCCATTACCTGGAATGCTGTGGAATCAGGCGATTTCAAATACAGCATGAGCCTGACCCCTACCTATTACCTGGAAAACAAACTGGTTTCTCTCTCCGGCAATTATAATGGTTCGGAATTGAAGTATGGCACGCATGACTTAGGAGGCATGGGGGCTCCCGGCCAGAGTGACGTACCCCTGGTAAGAGCCGAAGAAGGAAAACCCATTGGTCAGCTCTGGGCCCTGGTGTTCCAGGAGATTGATCCCGATGGAAACCTGATCTTCAAAGATATAAACGGAGATGGAACCATCGACCCCAATGACCGTCAGGTGGTGGGTAACGGATTGCCCAAAGCGGAGTTCGGATTTAACAATACCTTTAGTTTTAAAAACTGGGACTTGAATGTTTTCTTCAGAAGCGTCCTGGGCCATGATCTGAACAATACCTACAGGGCTTTTTACGAAGTGCCGAAAATGATCGGTTCCTACAATCTGCCCAAAACGGCTGCGGACATGAGAAATCCTACCACGGGAACCCTGCTGAATAATTCTTCGGGGGTACTCTCAAGTTATCATATTGAAAATGCTTCGTTTATCGAACTGGATAATCTTTCATTGGGTTATACCTTTAAACTGCACGAAAGTTCCGGATTTAAGAAAATCAGGCTCTATCTTGCAGGAAACCGGCTATTTTATATTACCAAATACAAAGGAGTGGATCCGGAACCCAGATATGCTGACCATGGGAATCCTCTGATCCCGGGTATTGACAGAAGAAATACCTGGTTCAGAACCAGAGCGGTATCTTTTGGTGTAAACCTTGGTTTTTAACCCAATAAATTGAATGGAATATGAAAACTATAAATAATAATAAAATGAAAAAATCACTGCTTTTTACCAAAGTGATACTTATTTCTTTGGTCCTGATTGCTTTTAATACCGTATCGTGTACCAATCTGGACGAAGAACTGTATAGTGAAGTTACTCCTGATAATTTCTTCAATAACGACGAGGAATTTATCTCTGCCCTTGGAGCTGCCTATACACAGTTTCGTAATTATGCTTCCGGAGACCCTTTCGCCCTCCAGGAAGTTTCTACAGATGAAATGGTTGTGCCTACCCGGGGCCAGGACTGGGATGACGGCGGGATGTGGAGAAGATTGCATCTGCATTCCTGGACCCAGGAAGACCCTGAAATGAATGGCGGCTGGAATTTCGGTTTCAGCGGTGTGAATACTGCCAACCGGCTTATTTATCAGTTCCAGAGCCTGGTGGACAACGGCCAGGTGGAGCAGTCCAAAGCAGATGCTTTTATCGCGGAACTACAGGCTGTCCGGGGCTTCTTTTACTGGCAACTGATTGATATGTATGGCAATGTGCCGCTCGTATTTGATTTTGCCAATGCGGAAGCAACCCCGCCGACAAAACCCAGAGCCGAGGTATTTAACGCCGTAGTAGCCGACCTGGAGGCTGCGGTACCTAAGCTGTCCAAATCTGTGGACGGTACCACCTACGGGCGGATGAACTATTATGCCGGACAGACCCTGCTGGCAAAACTGTACCTCAATGCCGGAGTCTATACAGGCACCCCCATGTGGAACAAGGTTATTACGGCATGTGATGAAGTTATTAATTCCGGGAAATATTCACTGGAAAGTAATTATTTCGCCAACTTTAACGTGGATGATGCCAGCTCCTCCGAGTTTATCTTTGCCATTCCCTATGATCAGGTGTTTTTTAGAGGGTTCAACCTGGCCGTGCGTACACTGCATTACGGTAGCCAGCAGACGTATAACCTGACCGCTCAGCCCTGGAATGGTTTCTGTACCCTGGAAGAATTTTACAATTCTTACGATAGCACGGATTTACGTAAAGGAGATGTGGGCACCGTGGATGGACCGGCAACCAAACGTGGAAATTTCATTGCCGGTTACCAATACAAAGCAGACGGTAAAACCATGGTGACAGATGATGGTTTTGAAGCTCCGCAACCGGATCGTCAGCCCGCTCCGCTACTGGGTGACCCCGATGGTGCTCCGCTGAACTTCGGAAACATGTTTTCTGACCAGCCCCAGATCAACGAACTGGGACCCCAGGCATATCGTCAGTCCGGCGTAAGAATCGGTAAATGGGAGATTGCCATGGGTAGTGACCCTGCCAATATGAGTAACGACTATGCCGTATTCCGCTATGCCGATGTACTCCTGATGAAAGCCGAGGCACTCTGGCGTACCGGCGACGAAGCCGGAGCCCTGGTACTGGTGAACCAGATACGTCAACGTGCCGGCATTGCCGACCTGACAACCCTCGATGGCCCGTTAAGCTTTGATATGGACGGCGGGGTGGTCCCGGGAGGCGAACTCTTTAATGAAATAGGCCGTGAAATGTTCGCAGAAAATCACCGGAGACAGGATCTCATCCGCTGGGGATTCTTTACCGACGTGGATAAATGGGTACTGCCATTCTATAATCCGGGGGATGTGCTTACTACCGATCCCTATACGACATTGTATCCGATTCATAAGAATAAACTGGATGCCAACCCGAACCTGCAACAGAACCCCGGTTATTCGAAATAACCTGAATAGATACCATAGGAAAAAAAGCAAGCATCGTTACGGCTTGCTTTTTTTCTTTTTACTTCTTGTTTTCCCTGATTTCTGGTTATCTTTGCCCATAGAAGACGTGTAATTATTTGTTCCCTTTTCTCAATGAAACTTTTGATCGTCAGTGTGTGGTATGTGAGGTGGGTATTGTTATTTCCCCTGTTTTTGGTTTCCTGTAAGATAAATCATAACCATTCGGTTCTCCGTAAACGGTTTTCCCTCATCGATCAGCAGCACTCCCATATTGATTTTAACAACCGCGTTGAATATACAGAAGAGTATAACACGTACACCTACCGTAATTTTTATAACGGAGCCGGGGTGGGGTTAGGCGACTTTAACAACGACGGACTGCTTGATATCTACTTCTGTGGGAACCTGGTAAACAACAAACTGTATCTGAACAAGGGGAATTTTGTGTTCGAAGATATTACGGAGAAAGCCGGGGTTGCCTGCCCGGATGTGTGGTCTACCGGCGTCAGTATCGCTGATGTCAACGGCGATGGCTGGCTGGATATTTATGTCTGTAAATCCGGCGATCCCAACCGCCGGCATCGACACAACGAATTGTTTATCAACAATGGCGATTTAACCTTCACCGAAGAAGCCTCCCGGTACGGTCTCGATGATCTGGGCCTCTCCACCCATGCTTCTTTTTTCGATTATGACCGCGACGGCGACCTGGATTGCTACCTGTTAAACAACTCTTTTCAGTCGGTTACACAGTATGATCTGAAACCGCATCTGCGTGAGGTACGTGATACCCTCGGTGGAAATAAATTGTACAGAAATGACGGAGGTCATTTTACGGATGTAAGCAAAGAAGCCGGTATATATGGCAGTAAGATCGGCTTCGGCCTGGGCGTAAGTGTAGGAGATGTTAACCGCGACGGATGGCCCGACATCTATGTGTCCAACGATTTTTTTGAACGGGATTATCTCTATATTAACCAACATAATGGTACCTTTAAGGAAACCCTTGTTGATCAGATAAGAGAGATCAGTCTCGGGGCCATGGGAGCCGACATGGCGGATATTAACAATGACGCCTATCCCGATATTTTTGCCACTGAAATGACCCCCGAAGGGAATGCCCGCCATAAAACAAAGGCCCTTTTTGAAACCTGGGAAAACTATCAGATCAAGATAAAAAACGGCTATTATCATCAATTTGCCAGGAATGTTCTTCAGTTAAACAACCGCAACGGTTCCTTCAGTGAAATCGGCAGACTGGCCGGCGTAAGCGAAACAGACTGGTCATGGGGCGCCCTGATCATGGACCTGGACAATGACGGCTGGAAAGATATTTTTGTGGCCAATGGAATATACAAGGACCTGCTGGACCGGGATTATCTTAAGTATTTTTCCAACCCCGCCATCATGCGCTCAATGATACGAACGCGGGGAAAAGCAATTCTCAATATTATTAATAAAATCCCTTCCGTAAGGGTCTCCAACTATGCCTTTCATAACAATGCCGATCTTACGTTTACCAATGATGCCTCCCGGTGGGGACTGGATACCCCTTCTCATTCCAACGGAGCCGCTTACGGAGACCTGGACAATGACGGGGATCTGGATCTGGTGGTGAATAATGTGAATATGCCTTCGTTTGTTTACAGGAATGAGACCGGTACGCAGCCTGATGCCCATTATCTGACGGTAAAATTAAAAGGGAAAGCAAAAAATACGGATGCCATCGGGGCCGCAGTAACCCTTTATGGTGAAGGGCAAATGATATACCAGGAACAAATCCCCATGAGAGGATTTAAATCCAGCGTTGACAACCGCCTGCATTTGGGCCTGGGCGCTATAGACAAAGTTGATTCCTTGCACGTTAACTGGCCGGACGGTTCCTGTTCGGCTTATTATAACGTTCCTGTCAACCAAATCCTTGTGCTTCGGGAAGATCAGCCGGGAATATCTTGTCCTGAAACCGGGAAAAAGAAACGTATAACCCCCTTCCGGAAAACGATCCCTCCGGGAGGTCTGGATTATGTACACCGGGAAAACAATTTTGTGGATTTCGACCGCGATAAACTGTTGTTCCGGATGATCTCCAATGAGGGGCCCCATATGGCCGTGGGGGATGTAAACGGTGATCATTTGGACGACCTTTACCTCTGCGGGTCGAAGGATTCGCCGGGAGCTCTTTATGTTCAGGACAAACAGGGGCGTTTTAAAAAAACCAATGAAGCCGTATTTGATAAAGATAAAGTATCGGAAGATACCGATTGTGCTTTTTTTGATGCGGAGGGTGATGGCGATGAAGATCTCTATGTCACCAGTGGAGGCAATGAGTTCCCGCTTAGCTCCTCCGCCTTGCGGGACCGGCTTTATCTGAATGACGGATACGGAAACTTTTCAAAGTCGAAACAGATGCTTCCGGTGGCCCGGTATGAAAGCAGTGCATGCGTTAAACCGGCGGATTTCGACGGTGACGGTGATATGGATCTCTTTGTGGGAATCCGGTTGCAGCCTTTTTCATACGGGGTGCCTGTAAATGGTTATCTTCTCGAAAATGACGGACAGGGTAATTTTAAAAATGTTACGGGAACATGGGCCCCTGCTTTATCCCGTATCGGAATGATCACAGATATGGCCTGGGCCGATGTGGATAACGATGGTGACCCGGATATGGTTATTGTGGGTGACTGGATGCCTGTAAAAATATTTATAAATGATAAGGGTAAGTTTACGGATCGGTCTGCCGGATATGGTCTCACCGATACCGAAGGCTGGTGGCACCGGATCCTGGCCAAAGACCTTAACGGGGATGGCCTGACAGATTTTGTTTTAGGGAATCACGGGTTAAATTCCTATTTTAAGGCCTCGGTAAAAAAACCGGTTACCATGTATGTGAATGACTTTGATATGAATGGAAGTGTTGAACAAATAATATGTACTTTTAAAGGCGATACTTCTTATCCGGTTGCTATGTTGGACGAAATGACCGCTCAGATACCTTCCCTGGCCAGAAAATTTAAATCTTTCAGTGCGTATAAAAGAGCTACCATTCATGATCTTTTTTCAGAGGATGTATTAAAACATTCGGTCAGACTGCAGGCAAAAATTATGAAAAGTGCCGTATTGATAAATAAGGGGCACGGTTCTTTTAACCTTATTCCCCTGCCGGTGGAAGCTCAGTTTTTCCCCGTATATGCGTTGGCGGCGGGAGATTATGATCATGATGGCCGGGTGGATATTCTGGTCGGAGGAAACCAATACCGCGCCAAACCGGAAACAGGGATCTATGATGCCGGCTATGGTTTGTTGCTCAGAGGTACATCCTCCGGCACCTGGCAGTCTGTGCCCGGCGGAGAATCCGGTTTTTTCGTAAAAGGTCAGATCCGGGACCTGAAATTGATACATGTAAATGAGAAACCATGGCTGACAGTGGTAAGAAATAATGATTCTTTATCCTTCTTTAAATTTTAAGAAAATGATGAAAAAAACATTTCATGGGTTTGTTCCTGTTTTGGTTTTCGGTCTTTTGCTAACGGCCTGTTCTCCCCGGCAACGGTACGAGCACAGACTGAAACATGAACTCGCGAGCGGAGTGAGAGAGGACTCTTTGTTTCTGGGTCTCTATCTGGGTATGCATTCAAAGGATTTCTTTATTCATAGCTGGGAGTATAACAAAAAAGGGTTGATCAGACAAGGTCCCAACAATAAAACGGTCGAGTATAATATTAAGAAAGAACTGAAGCATCCTGCCACCATGTTGTATTATCCCGAATTTTACAATGATAAGATTTATGAAATGCCCGTGCAGTTTGTCTATGACGGCTGGACCCCCTGGAACAAAGAGTATTCGGCAGATAAACTGGAAGCCGATGTGCTCAGATGGTTTAAGCAAAAGTACGGAGGAGGCTTTATTAAAGTGAAGCATCCGAAACATGGAACGGCATACGTTAAGGTGGACGGCAACCGGCGAATCACTATTTTTAAAGAAGATGATCTCCATGTTTGGGCGATATTTACCGATATGTCGGTAAAGAAGACTTCGGGAAACTTTCTGCCCGATACCGGAATACCGGAGAACCAGAAAGGAAAATAAAATAAACCGCGATGAAAGAGGAATAAGATAATGAGATATTTCAGGTTATTGTTTTTATGGATACCGGTGCTGATTTTTTCCTGTAGCAAGAAGACGGAAGATAAAAATGAATCAACACTTTTTACCTTGATGCCGGCGGAAGTGACGCATGCTGATTTTGTCAACCGTCTGGATTATGACAAACAATTGAAAGGCAAATTCAATATTTATACCTACCGGAATTTTTATAACGGGGGAGGAGTGGCGCTCGGCGATGTGAACAATGACGGTCTGCTGGACATTTTCCTGACCGCAAATATGGGACCCAATGTCCTTTATCTCAATAAGGGCAATTTTGTTTTTGAAGATATCTCTGAAAAAGCAGGGGTTACAGGACAGGGGCAATGGTCAACAGGGGTGAGTTTTGCCGATGTCAATGGCGACGGTTGGACAGATATTTATGTCTGTAACTCCGGCAATGTGGACAGCGATGAACGACACAACGAGTTGTTTATCAACAACGGGGACCTGACCTTTACCGAAAAGGCTGCGCAATACGGAATCAATGATGACGGATACTCAACCCACGGCGCTTTTTTTGATTATGACAAGGATGGAGACCTGGACCTGTATCTGCTGAATAATTCCTTTAAAGCCATCGGTAGTTTTGACCTGAAAAAGAATCAGCGGTACACCCGGGACTCGATCGGCGGGGACAAACTTTTCAGAAACGATGGGGATCATTTTACGGACGTAAGCGAAGAAGCGGGGATTCTCGGCAGCATTATCGGTTTCGGTCTGGGGGTTACCGTGGGGGATATTGATCAGGATGGTTGGATGGATATTTATGTGTCCAATGATTTTTTTGAACGCGATTATCTCTATCTTAATAACCATGACGGGACGTTTAAGGAGAACCTGGTACATATGATGAAATGTATTTCAGCCGCCTCCATGGGGGCGGATATGGCAGATATGAACAATGATCACTATCCCGAGATATTTGTGACGGATATGATCCCACAAAGCGATGCCCGTCTCAAAACCAAAACGACTTTCGACAGTTGGGACAACTACAAGTCCAATGTGGATAATGGCTATTATCATCAGTTTACCAGGAATATGCTCCATCTGAACAATCGTGACGGCACCTTCAGTGAGATAGGACGCCTCGCAGGGGTCTATGCCACCGATTGGTCATGGGGCGCCCTGATCATGGACCTGGATAATGACGGCCTGAAGGATATTTTTGTAGCCAACGGAATTTACCAGGATCTTACCGACCAGGATTATATTCAGTATTTCTCCAACCGGGATATGGTGATGTCCATCGTATCGGGGAAAGACGTTGATTACAAAACCCTGATTGATGCCATCCCTTCCGTGAAGATCTCAAGCTATGCCTTCAAAAATCTGGGTCACTACAAATTTAAAAATATGGCTGCGCCCTGGGGACTGGATACGCCCAGTCATTCCAACGGCTCTGCCTACGGTGATCTTGATAATGACGGAGACCTGGACCTGGTGGTGAATAATGTGAATATGCCTATGTTTATCTACCGGAACGAAACCCGTGAGAAACTACCCGGAAATCATTTTCTGAAAGTGATCCTGAAAGGAGATTCTGCCAATACCAATGCGATTGGCGCCCGGGTTACGGCTATTCAAAACGGAAAATATTTTTATCTCGAGCAAATGCCGATGCGGGGCTTTAAATCTACGGTGGATTATCGTCCCAACCTGGGCCTCGGAAATCTGACCATGGTGGATTCGCTTGTGATTCAGTGGCCGGACGACAGAGTTACCTTGTTGAAAAATGTTAAGACAGACCAGATCCTTACGCTCTATCAGAAAGATGCCCGTTCACTACCTGTCCATATCGTTGATTCGATACATGTCGTGGACGGTCTGTTTCGGGATATTACGGCCGGAAATATCGTTCCTTTTGTACATAAAGAGAACGAATTCAATGATTTTGAACGGGAACGGTTGCTGTATCATATGAGGTCCACCGAAGGACCCCGTATTTGCAAAGGGGACGTAAACGGTGACGGCCTCATGGATATTTATATCGGCGGAGCAAAGGGGTATCCCGGCGCTTTGATGATTCAGCGTAAGAACGGTTTGTTTGTCTCTGTGGATAAGGAAGTTTTTGAAAAAGATAAAATTTCGGAAGATGTGGACTGTGCCATGTTCGACGCCGATGGCGACGGAGATACCGACCTTTATGTGGCCAGCGGCGGAAATGAATTTCCATCCAGCTCTTCGGCCCTCGCCGACAGGCTCTATCTGAATGACGGAAAGGGCCATTTTACGAAATCCCCACAGCTCTTGCCCGCCGGAAAATATGAAAGTACCGCCTGTGTGCGTGCTGCGGATTATGATCATGACGGTGTAACGGAACTTTTTGTGGGGATCAGGCTTAAACCTTTCGCCTATGGGGTGCCTGTAAACGGATATATCCTTGAAAATGACGGGAAAGGCAAGTTTACCAATGTTACGGCACAGGTGGCTCCCGGCCTGCTGCATGTTGGGATGATCCGCGATATGAGATGGGTGGATGTAGACGGGGATTCGGACAAGGATATCATCCTGGTGGGCGACTGGATGCCCCTGAAAGTGTTTATTAACGATAAGGGCACCTTCAAAGAAGATGTTACGGCTTTTCCTGAAAAAACCAACGGCTGGTGGAATTGTTTGGCCACAGGCGACTTTGACCAGGACGGCGATGTGGATTTTGTGGCCGGGAATCACGGTCTGAACTCAAGGTTCCATGCTTCGGCCGAAAAACCGGTAAGTATGTATGTTAACGATTTTGACATGAACGGTTCGGTGGAACAGATCATCTGTACCTTTGAAGGGGATACTTCCTATCCGTTGGCCTTGAAACATGATCTTCTCAGTCAGCTTCCGGGCCTCAAAAAAAAATATGACACCTATCAGAAGTACAGAAATCAGCAGATTACCGATATCTTCCCTCCCGAACAACTGAAAAGTGCTTTGCACCTGGATGCCTGGCAACTGGAAACTTCCCTGTTTTTCAATGATGGGAAAGGGCATTTCACAAGAAAGTCTCTTCCTCTGGAAACACAGTTTTCCACCGTGTATGCTGCTACGGTGACAGATGTAAATGGTGACGGACATCCGGATATTTTGCTGGGGGGAAATCTTTACAATGTGAAACCGGAAGTAGGAAGGTATGACGCGAGTTACGGCAATTGCCTGCTGGGTGATGGCCGGGGGAACTTTCGTAATATACCCGTGCGGAATTCCGGTTTGTTGCTCGACGGCGAAATACGAAGCCTGACCCCGATAGAGACCGGCAACGGGACACTCTTGCTTGTCGCCCGCAGTAATAATCCCGTCCAGGTATTTAAGATATTGAAAAAATAATACGTTATTCCCGGAGTACGAGATGAAAAAAACAGGTTTCTTCTTCCTTTGTTTGATAACCCTGATCTCCTGTAACCGGGAAACGGAGGATAAGAATACGCTGTTCTCTTTATTGCCCGCATCCCGGACAAAGATTGATTTTAGCAATCGTCTGAAAGAAACGGAAAAGTTCAATATCATTGAATATCTTTATTTTAATAATGGTGCCGGGGTGGCTGCCGGCGACATTAATAATGACGGATTAGTGGATTTATATTTTTCAGCCAATCAACGACCCAATACATTGTACCTGAACCGGGGAAACTTCCGTTTTGAGGATATTACCAAAAAAGCCGGTGCAGAGGGTGGCGGCGACTGGACCACCGGCGTTACCATGGCCGATGTAAATGGCGACGGACTCCTGGATATTTATGTCTGTCACGTGGGAAACTATAAAGGACTCAAAGGGAAAAACCAACTTTTTATTAATCAGGGAAATCTGACTTTTAAAGAAGAAGCGGCCTCCTGGGGTCTCGATTTTCAGGGTTTCTCGACGCAGGCAGCTTTTTTTGATTATGACCTCGACGGCGATCTGGATATGTATTTGTTAAACCATTCTGTCCATACTTCACGAAGCTACGGGGGGGTGGAACTTCGACATGAAAAGGATCTCAGGGCCGGAGACCGGCTTTACAGGAATGACCTTTCGGAAGGGAAATTGCATTTTCAGGATGTGACGGCGCAGGCAGGCATCTACAGCAGCCAGATCGGCTACGGCCTCGGCGTAAATATCAGTGATCTGAATAATGACGGTTATCCCGATATTTATATCTCCAATGATTTTCATGAAAACGATTACTTGTATATTAACAACGGGAACGGGACTTTTTCGGAGAAACTCAGAGATTTTATCCGGCATACCAGCCGCTCTTCGATGGGAAATGATGTGGGAGACATTAACAATGACGGACGGATGGATATTATTGTCCTGGATATGCTGCCGGATGAAGAAAAGATCCGTAAACAATCGGGAGGAGAAGATGATTACGAATTGTTTCAGCTTAAACTGAAATACGGATATGCCTTTCAGTTTGTCAGAAATACACTGCAACTGAATCTTGGCGGAGGGATGTTCAGTGAGATCGGCAGGCTGGCAGGGATCTATTCCACGGACTGGAGCTGGTCTCCTCTGGTGTGCGATGTGGATAACGACGGGTACAAAGATATTTTTATTACGAACGGGATCTTCAGACGTGCCAATGATCTGGATTATATTAAGTTTTTGACTGGCGGTAATAGATATAACCCTTCCGTGGACAACCGGAACATCCCCGATAAGGTCCTCTATGAAAAAATGCCCCTTTATCCGAATATTAATTATATTTTTAAAAATAATGCCGACCTCACATTTACAAATAAAGCTGCAGACTGGGGCTTCCGGACAAGATCGTTTTCAAACGGGGCCACGTATGCCGACCTGGATAATGACGGAGATCTGGATCTTGTTGTCAACAATATCAATGATGATGCTTTTGTTTTTCAAAACAACAGCGAATCCTTGTTAAATCGTCATTATCTGTCTTTCCGGTTGTCGGGGGACCGGTTGAACAGGTACGGAATAGGAACCCGTATTACCTTATATACTAAAGGTACGAAGCAGGTAAGTGAAAATTTTCCGACACGGGGTTTTATGTCGGCCACTTCCGAAATAATTCATTTCGGGCTGGATACGGTAACAAAAATCGATTCGGTGATCATACGATGGCCGGACAGATCCGTGCAGAAATTGCGGGATGTGAGGTGCGACCGGATGATTACCGTAAAAAAAGATACCCGTACCGGGATTTCGCTTTCTGCCAAACATAATGAATTTACGGGAAAGAAATGGTTCTCTCGCGTGCATATCCCCGGACTTGAATTTCATCACCGGGAAGATGCATATACCGACTTTAACCGGGAACAACTGATCCCCCATACTCTGTCTGCCGAAGGACCGCCGCTGGCAGTGGCCGATGTGAACGGCGACGGGCTTGAAGATATTTTTATCGGGGGGGCTTCGGGACAAGCTGCCGTACTTTTCCTCCAGAACCGAAACGGCACCTTCCGGAAAGCTGATGAGCCCCTCTTTCTGAAAGACCGTATTACGGAAGATACGGATGCAACTTTTTTCGATGCCGACGGGGACGGAGATCCCGACCTGTATATCGTGCGGGGCGGTAATGAATATCCTGCCGGAAATCCCATGATCGCCGACAGACTGATGATCAATGACGGAAAAGGAAATTTCCGCTTGTGCAAACCAGGGACGATTCCTTACATGGCTGAAAACGGTTCGTGTGTAAGACCCTGTGATTTTGATAAAGACGGGGATATGGATCTTTTTATCGGTTCCAGGTCGCTGCCCGGCGCCTATGGTCTTTCTCCGAAAAGTTTTTTGCTGAGAAACAACGGGAGGGGAGGTTTCGAGGATGTTACCCGGAAATATCTGAACGGTCTGGACAGCCCGGGCATGATTACCGATGCTGTCTGGTGTGATTATGACGGAGATGGAGATCCCGACCTGGTGCTGGCAGGCGAGTGGATGAAAATACGTATCTTTAGAAATGATGGCGACAGGTTTACCGATGTTACGGACCACGCCGGTATGGAGGAAACCTCAGGATGGTGGTACACGATAGAAGCTTGTGATGTCGACCGTGACGGAGATACGGACCTGATTGCCGGAAATCTTGGATTGAACTCCGTACTGAAGGCCTCGGTAAAAGAACCGGTCGAAATGTACCTGCAGGATTTTGACAATAACGGCTCTCTTGATCAGGTGATCTGTTCCTATCAGAACGGGGTCAGTTATCCTGTGGCTTCGCTGGATGAGCTGGAACGCCAGATCAACGGTCTGGAAGAGAAATTTCCGAAGTATTCGGATTTTGGCGGCAAAACGGTTCGGGATATTTTCGGGGAGGATGCCCTGGAGCATGCCAGGGTAAAAAAAGCGGTGTTGTTCGTGAGTTGTCTGTTCCTGAACGACGGACAGGGGCATTTCGACATTCGGAAACTTCCTGTTTTTGCACAGTTTTCTCCGGTACGTGACATTCTGGCTGAAGACATGGATCATGATGGAGCGACAGATATGGTTTTGGTAGGTAACGACTATACGGCCCGGCCTTCCCTGGGACGCTACGATGCTTCTTTTGGCTGGGTAATGCCCGGCACAGACAATTATACCTTTCGCATGCTCCGTCCTGTGGAAAGCGGACTGAAAATAAACGGAGATGCCCGAAAAATATCTTCCGTTGAGATTGGCGGGGATGAATACATAATCGTTGCGGTAAATAACGGAGACCTGCAGGTATTCAAAAACCTGCATTGATCCGGGAAAAATTTGAAGCGACGGTTAAAACCCTAATAGTAGCTGTACGACAGGATCAACCCACGGCTTTAACCTGGGTTAATCTGAAGAATCCCAGGGGATCGCACGTTTGAAGAATTTTTTATTGAGAAATGCGATTTTTTTTAACATATTTTAACTTCCTTGAAAAATACCGTTTTTTTTTTAACATA
>JANTHB010000072.1 GCA_024762655.1 Bacteroidales bacterium | reverse complement strand
TCCATGCGTTACTTTAATGCCGACGGCCGTGAATCCACCATGTGTGGTAACGGGGGACGCTGTGCCATAGCCTTTGCCCATGCACAGGGAATCTGCGCCCACAGAACCCGTTTTCTGGCCGCAGACGGGATACATGAAGGAGTCATTGATGACAAGCTGATTCACCTGAAAATGCAGGATGTTGACAAGATCCGCAAAACAGACGAGGGGTATTTTCTGGATACGGGATCTCCCCATGTTGTGATTTTTACGGGTGAGGTAAAAGATTTCCCGGTGTTTGAGGAAGGCAGGAGAATAAGATACAGCAAGGAATTTGCACCGGGAGGCACCAATGTCAACTTTGTGGAAATCATCGATCAGACCACCCTGTACAACCGCACCTATGAGCGCGGTGTAGAAGATGAGACACTCTCCTGCGGAACCGGCAGTGTGGCTGCAGCGCTGGGCTTTGCTCATAGCCGACAAAATGTCAGTTCTCCTGTCACAGTGTTAACCCCGGGCGGCACCTTACACGTTTCATTCCACGCAAAAGAAAACGGGACATATACCGATGTCTGGCTGCAGGGACCTGCCACCCCGGTATTTAACGGAACCGCTACCCTCCCTGATGAATAACCTCTAAAATCCATAGCCATGAAAAAAACAATTGAATTGCTGTCGCTTCTTCTGTTCTTTCTGTTTTCCCCTGCTGTATTCTCCCAACAACCTGATAAAGAAGCAGACAAGATCATTAAAAACATGAATACCCAGATAGAAAGGCTGAATCATCGTTTGGATGTTCTGGAAAAGGCGGTGGATGATGTCAGCTGGTACAATAAGGTCGGTGATGTGGCTTTTATTGACAAAGTGTATATCTATGGTCCTCCGCTGGCAAAAGAAAAAAATCCTACCGCCCAGGGAGCCGACAATCCGGTTAAGTTCCGCAGTTATATCTTCATCCCCAAAGATATCGACCCCACCAAAAAATATCCGCTCCTGGTCTTTCCCCATGGGGGTGTGCATTCCAACTTCACCACCTATTATGCCCATATCATCCGTGAACTGATGCATCAGCAATACATTGTAGTAGCACCCGAGTACCGCGGCAGTACGGGATACGGCGCATCTTTTTACCGGAAAATCGATTACGGCGGACGTGAAGTGGAGGATGTGGATGCCAGCCGCCGGTACATGCTGGATAATTATACCATTGTAGATAAGAATAAAGTAGGCATTATCGGATGGAGTCATGGAGGGCTGATCGCACTGATGAATATCTTTAACCATCCCGGGCACTACAAAGTGGCGTATGCAGGGGTTCCCGTCAGTGATCTTATTGCACGAATGGGATACAAAACACAGGGCTACCGCGATCTGTACTCAGCCGATTATCATATCGGAAAAACCGCCTATGAAGATGTCAATGAATACCGGCGCCGTTCGCCCGCCTGGAATGCGGAAAAACTGCAGACCCCCCTGCTTATTCATACCAACACCAACGATGCAGATGTAAATGTGCTGGAAGTGGAACACCTGATCCAGGCCCTGAAAGCTGCCAATAAAAAGTTTGAGTACAAGATCTACCAGGATGCTCCCGGCGGCCATTCCTTCAACCGGATGGATACAAAGACGGCCAAGGAAAGTCGCCTGGAGATTTACAAGTTTCTGGACCGGTATCTGCATCCGCCCCGGCCCCTGAAGAACCTGGCCGAACTACAGAAAGCAGCTTACATTTATCCCTAGGGTTTTGCGATGCGTATGTCGTCGGAATAGACCACAGAAGCAGCATTTCGTAAATTATAGTGGCTGGACATCATTTGTCCGTAAGCGCCGGCACTACGTATGGCCAGGATATCCCCCCGCCGGGAATACGGAAAATCCAGGTTGCGGGCAAAGGTATCAGCCGTCTCACAGACCGGTCCGACAACATCGACTTTTATCTCCTTCTTTTCCTCCCGTTTTTTGCGCCAGGAAAGGTTTTCTATCTTGTGCTCGGTCTCGTAAAGCGCCGGCCTGATCAGGTCGGTCATACCGGCATCCACCACCAGGAATGTCCGCGGACCGCTTTTTTTGACATAAAGGATTCGGGTGATCAGATCGCCCATCTGAGCCACCAGAGACCGTCCCAGTTCAAAATGCACATGTTGTCCGGGATGAACATTCAGATTTTCATGAATGGTTTCAAAAAACATTTCAAAATCCGGCACCGGATATTCTTCGGGATGGTTATAATCCACGCCAAAGCCTCCCCCCAGGTCCAGTAAGGAGATCTCCAAACCCTGCCGTAAGAAAAGATCCTGCAGGGTATTCACCCTCTCACACATATGCCTGAAAACATCCATTTCCGTAATCTGGGAGCCAATATGAATATGAATCCCTTTGAAGTCCAGCCATGAAGATTTTTCCAGCAGGGCAAACACAGGCTGCAGATCCTCTTCCAGTATTCCGAATTTGTTAATTTCCGTGCCTGTGGTTATGTGCCGGTGTGTATGCGCATCCACACGTGGATTGATCCGTATGGCCACCGGCGCCACATATTCGGCTTCGCGGGCCAGTTGTTCGATCACCTGCAGTTCTTCAAATGATTCGACATTAAAGCATCCGATGCCCTTTTCCAGCGCGAGTCTGATCTCATGATCCGTCTTCCCTACGCCGGCAAAAAAGACGTCCGAGGGATGGAATCCTGCCGCCACGGCTCTTTCCACCTCATTCCCGCTGACGCAATCCGCACCCATTCCCGCTTTACGTACCTGTTCCAGCACACGTTTGTCGGCATTGGCCTTCAGTGCATAATGGATATGATAGCTGTACTTTCCGGCCGCCTCTTGGGCCCGGGTAAGGGTCTCCCGGAGCAAATCCAGATTATAGTAGTAAAAGGGCGTAGGTATTTTTTCAAAAACACTTACCAGGTCTTCAGTTGACATGGATCTCACGATTTAGAAACAAATGATGATGCAGGGCCCGCAAAGCCTTGTCTTTATCCTGTTCATGCAACAACAGGGATACGTTATTCATGCTACCGCCATAGGAGATCATTCTGACCGGAATCTCCCGCAGGGCATTCAACACGATTCTGACCATACCCGGCTTTTCAGCCATAAAGTCGCCTACCACACAAACGATGGTCTGGTTCTCATCCACTTCCACCACGCCCAGTTCCTTCAGCTCCTGCACGATCTGTCCCAGGCTGGAGTTGTCGTCAATGGTCAACGAAACCGATACTTCGGAAGTACTGATCATGTCTATGGGCGTTTCGTACCGTTCAAATATTTCAAACACCTTCCGCAGAAAACCATAAGCCATCAGCATGCGTGCCGATCGAATACGCACGGCAGTAATCCCGCCTTTTACCGCAACCGCCTTGATGGAAGAACCTTTGCGTCCTTCATGAACCAGGGTCCCCGGAGCTTCCGGATTCAGGGTGTTTTTGATCCGGATAGGAATATTTCTCTGCTTGGCCGGAAAAACACAGGCCGGATGCAATACCTTGGCGCCGAAATAGGCCAGCTCATCCGCTTCATCATAAGAAAGCTCCGGTATCGGCCGCGTCTCTTCCACCCATCGCGGATCATTGTTATGTACCCCGTCCACATCTGTCCATATCTGTATTTCATCCACCTCCAGAGCCGCTCCGATCAAACTGGCCGTAAAATCGCTGCCTCCCCGTCCGAGCGTATCCAGCTTCCCATGAGAATTGCTGCATATAAAACCCTGTGTAATAAAAAGGGTTGTTGCCGGGTTTTGTGTGATACTCTTGCTCAACGCACGACGCAAATATTCCATATCCGGTTGGCCTTCTGTATTCTTGTGCAAAATATCAGGAGCATAAAGATATAAAAAATCCTCTCCGCGCGCCAGCAACAAGCAACGAAACAGACCCGTCGAGAGCAGTTCCCCCTGTGCCAGTATTTCGTTCTCCACCTCCCGGACAAACGATCTCTCCAGCAAACCTCTGAGTCTTAAAATCCTCGTCTCAACAAACAAACGAGCCTGGTTATAAAAGGGGGTCCAGTCAAACAAACTGTAAATGAACTTTGAATAAAAACGCTCCAGTTCATTTACCACGGTTCCCGCACCTTGTTTGTCCTCCTGCGCCAGACAGGCATTGATCCTGACCAACTGGTCCGTTGTCCCAGAAATAGCTGATAAAACAACGATCTTTTTTTCTTCTCCCGATAAAAGACCGGGTATCTTCCCAAACCTTTCGGGTGTCCCCAGGGAGGTACCACCAAACTTAAAAACTTTCATAACAGGGCTTATCAACGGTAAAAAATTATGTTTTGCATGCAAAAATATACCCGGGAAAAATATTTGTAAAGTTTTTGTATAAAATAAACAATATTTTAACTTTGTGTTATATTTATAACATTATGATTTCAATATCCGAAGCAGTTCGTCAGGAAATTCATGATACTCCGTTTTTAGAAGAATTATTGCAGGAAGGCTTGATAAACCAGTCTTCTCTGGCCCGCAAGATACGGCCCGGGATAGAGAGGAGGTTGCGAAAAAAGGTTACGGAAAGCTCCATTATCATGTCTATCAGCCGGTTGCCTGTTCATGCCGGAAACCGGACCATGCCCCGGCTACAGAATTTTGTTAACAACCTGGGCGATATGATCACGCGCACCAATCTTATGGACTTTACTTTTCAGAACTCCTCTACGCTGGTGGTTCATCAATCAGAATTTTTACAGGCTATCGGGAAAAACCGGGAGATATTCTGTACTTTCTCACAGGGGGTCCATGAAACCACGATCATTGTCAGCAGTCTGGGAGCACATCTCGTTGACATCTATTTCAAGGATGAAACCTTATCCTCCCGGAAGAAAGGGCTTTCGTCGATCACCCTCAGGCTTCCGGCAGAAAACACGGAGATATCAGGTTTTTACTATTTTATATTAAAAAATCTTGCCTGGGAAGGCATCAACATCACTGAGGTAATATCGACCACCAATGAATTCACGCTGGTTGTTTCCGACCGGGAAATTGAAAAAGCTTTTTCGGTTTTGTTAGCGCTCAAGAAGGGAAGGGTTTAAAGGTACAGGCAAAAAAAGAGGGAATGCTTAGTCATCTTCCGGCTCATCCTTTGTATTCTCTCCCGTTTTTTCAGACAGGTAGTCCAGGTCTGCATATTTATCTTCAAATATCTCCTTCACTTCATTTTTGAGGATCCCTTCATCATCATAATCCTCATCGGCACTGACGATCATATCCGCCTCATCCTGTGTCATTCGTACAAGGTAGTAATACTCGTCCGTTTCAAACGGAAGCGCGCTGACATATTTTCCATCCTTATTCAGGAAGGTAATCAGATACTGGCTGAATCCTTCGGGATAAGTCAGTTTAATCTGCTCCTGAATCCGTTTGTCCAGCTTCTCATAATCCTTGATAATCCGGGGTTTGCTCTTTTCCATATGCATGAATAATGAATGCACAATGATAAAAAAAAATCTTAACAAAAAAGTTTTTATTTGTTTTTTTTGAAAATCACTGATGTCAGGGATAAATGTCACAACCAATAGCTGTGTATAAAAGTGTGTTTGATGGATGTAATACAAAGAGGGGCTGTATATTCAAATATTGATATTCGGATATTCAAGAATACCTGTCCCTGTCCACTGTTTTTTGTTTTACCCCCTCCCCAACCCTCCTCCGCCAGCTGGCGGAGAGGGAGTCTTCCACGGTGCTATTTTTCTGCTGATGGCAGGAGGAGGTAATACATAAAAAATGCTTTATTCCACATACTATTCAATCATTTATCTTTTTTACCGGAAACTACTGTTTGAAAATATTGGAACCTCTTAAAAAGAACCCTCCACGAATTCCTGCTTCTGCCCGCCTGCGTTGTCCGGGCGGCCTGGTGAAAGTCCCGGTAAATTCTTTCCGGTATTTTTGAAAAACAGCACTATTTTTCTTTCTTTGCTTCTACTATATTTTAATTTTAAAAACCTAACCCATGAAAAAACACCTGATAACCGTATTCTTTTTGATGATGGCCGGTCTGTATTTTCCTGCTCTCTCGCAGGAGCACAATGATGCGGCATATGTCCCTCCGGAAGATCCGCTGGTTCAGAAGAACCTGGAGGAATGGCAGGATCTTAAATTCGGTTTCATGATGCACTGGGGTCCTTATTCGCAATGGGGTGTGGTGGAATCCTGGTCTATCTGCAGTGAAGATGTGCCCTGGTGCCGGAGAAATGCCGGCGATTATGTGGAATACAAAAAAGCGTATGAGATGCTGAAGACCACCTTCAATCCTGTACGTTTTGATCCGCAGAAATGGGCGCAGGCCGCCCGGGATGCCGGGATGAAGTATGTGGTTTTCACCACCAAGCACCACGATGGTTTTTCGATGTTTGACACCCGGCTTACCGATTACCGGATCACGGACCGGGAATGTCCTTTCCACAATAATCCGAAGGCCAATGTCACGAAAGAAATTTTCAATGCTTTCCGGGCGCAAGGGTTTAAGGTAGGGGCTTATTTCTCCAAGCCCGACTGGCACAGTCCCTATTACTGGTGGCCCTATTTTGCCACCCCCGACCGCAATGTCAATTACAATCCGGAAAAGTACCCGGAGCGTTGGGAAAAATTCAAATCATTTGTTTACGGGCAGATCGAAGAGCTGATGACCGGCTACGGCCGCGTGGATATTCTCTGGCTTGACGGTGGCTGGGTACGGCCCCGGCCCGGCATCAAGCGTCTGCCGTGGAATCAGGACATTGACATGCCGGCCATTGCAAAAATGGCCCGCCGTCACCAGCCGGGGTTGATCATTGTAGACCGTACGGTTGCCGGCAAATACGAAAACTACCGTACCCCCGAGCAGAGGATCCCCGGGAAGCCCCTGCCTTATCCCTGGGAAACCTGTATGACCATGGGGGGCTCCTGGTCTTTCAATCCTTACGATCACTATAAACCTACCGGACAACTCATTCACTTACTGGTGGACATCGTGGCCAAAGGAGGTAATTTCCTTTTGAATGTCGGTCCCAATCCTTACGGGGAACTGCCCCGGGAAGCGCTTGATCGCATGCACCAAATCGGTCAATGGATGAATGTCAATGGTGAAGCCATCTACGGATCCAGACCGGTCGCACCTTATAAAGAGGATAAGATCTGTTTCACCCGCGGGAAAAAGGGACAGGTGTACGCCATTTATCTGGCGGATAAAGAGGAAAAAAAGATCCCTGAACAGGTTACCATCAAATCTTTCCGGGCAGCCCCCGGTTCAAAGATTTATTTACTGGGACATAAGAATTCCCTGAAGTGGAAAAACAAAAACGGGCAACTGGTCATCAGTCTGCCGTCACAGATAGCCTCGCATCCTCCGGTTCAGTATGCCTGGACCTTCAAAATCTCCCGGGTATCCGAACCCTCGTTCCCCTAGTTAGTATATAGCATAAAAAAGAAAGCGGCCGCGGCCGCTTTCTTTTTGTTTTTTATCTGGAGGATCCAAACAGTTTATTAATCTCTTTCGGTGGTTTCAGGAAATCACCCACTTTTCTGACCATGATGCTTTTCTCCAGTGTGAAAGTGGCTTTTCCCCGGATATCGCGTGAAGAGGCCCCTACCCTAACCTCATAGGTGCCTGCCTCCGCCACCCAGGCCGATTTGTTTTCATCAAATGAAGCCAGTTCTTCCGGGGTGAGGGTAAAATGCAGGGTCTGCACCTCTCCCGGTTTGAGAAGGCGTGTTTTGGCAAACGCTTTCAATTCTTCTTCGGGTTTATCCAGCGCACCTGCCGGAGCATGCAGATACACTTCAACCACTTCCTTCCCAGCCGTTTTCCCGGTATTTTTCACATCAATGGAAAAAGAATATTTCTCAGAAAAAGTGTCAGGGCCCGGTTTCAGGTTTTCATATTCGAAAGTGGTATATGAAAGTCCGTAGCCAAAAGGATACGCCACCGGTTTATCAAACGTGTTAAAATAACGATACCCCACGTAAATATCTTCGGCATAATCCACCTCGGCAGGGGCTCTCTGCAGCCATGAGGGAACCTTTTTATCCTGCACTTCTCCGGTGGCTTTCCCCGGGAAGTTTGCAGCAGAAGGTTCATCCTGATAGGCAACGGGGAATGTGGTTGCCAGTTTCCCGGAGGGATTTATCTTTCCGGTGAGCACATCTGCGATGGCATTTCCGGCTTCCTGTCCGGGTTGCCAGGACAGCAGTATGGCATCCGGCTGATCCCGCCATGATACGGTCTCAATCACGCCGTCAATGTTCAGCACAACGACCACTTTTTTCCCTGCAGCATGGAAAGCCCGTGTAACATTGCCAATCAATTCCTTTTCCGTATCCGAAAGGGTAAAATCATCTTCCAGTTTACGGTCCGCACCCTCGCCTGCATTCCTGCCGATGGTGATAATGGCTATGTCTGCTTTACGGGCCATTTTCGAAGCCATGCGGGCATCTACCCTCATTTCGGGCACCGGCATTTTTCCTCCCAGCAGGACTGCCAGCCAGTTGCCTTTGGGAGGCATACTGGCCCTGGCTTTAGCAACATAAGCACGATACGTTTTCTTTAAGGTCTGGTCAATTTGAAAACCTGCATTTTCCAGCCCTTTATCCAGGGAGATACTATAGGCTTCGTTCACATCCCCGCTGCCGGTTCCGCCGATGATGCTTTCATAGGATGCATTGCCCAGAAGGGCGATCTCTCTCTCATTGGCAGAGAGAGGCAGGGCATTATCCCGGTTCTTTAACAGAATCATCCCCTGCGTAGCGGCATACCGGGCCACTTCAGCATGGGCTTTTATGTCCGGATGGCCGGAAGGTTTATATCCTCTGAAACGCGGGGTTTTTTCCACAAGGTTCAGGACCCTCTCAACGTTCTCATCCAACACGGTAGCGGCCAGTTCTCCGCTGTCCACTGCCTGTATAACTCTTTGGATCTGTTTGTATCTTCCGGGCATGATCAGGTCATTTCCGGCTTTAAGCATAGCTGCGGGATCACTTCCGGCGCCCCAGTCGCTCACCACCACCCCCTTAAAACCCCAGTCATGGCGAAGGACTCCGGTGAGCAGGTCATGGTTCTCGGAAGCATAGGTCCCGTTGACTTTGTTATATGACGACATGACCGTCCAGGGATGGCTGCTCTCTATGGCAATATGAAACCCTCTGAGATAGATTTCCCGCAGTGCCCGCTGGCTAACGATGGTATTGATCGAGGTTCTCCAGGTTTCCTGGTTGTTGGCCGCAAAATGCTTGATGGAAGTTCCCACCCCCTGGGATTGTATTCCGCGCACCATTGCCCCGGCCATTTGTCCTGCGATCAGGGGATCTTCGGAATAATACTCAAAATTCCTTCCGCACAACGGGTTGCGATGAATATTCATGGCCGGGGCCAGCAAAATATCCGAACCATACTCAAGCACCTCATTGCCCATGGCCGTACCCACACTGCGGACCACAGCGGTATCCCAACTGGAAGCCAGCAGGGTAGCGATCGGGAAAGCAGTGCAGAAATAAGTATTGGTATCATGGTCTCTCCACGGCAGGATACGCAAACCGGCAGGGCCGTCGGTGAGCACCATGGTTGAAATATTATACTCCGGAAACTCAGCAGTTCTGCCGGCAGCACCCGGAACCAGTGACTTGATACGGTTTACCATGGCCTTATAGGCAGAATCGCCTTCTACCCCGCCCCTGGCTTTCAAACTTTCACGAAATTCTTCGGGAATCATCTTTAATACCGAATCCGGAATGACAAAGTTGTATCCCGTGCCTACCACAAGTTCGGCCTTTTCCTTCAAAGACATGGCAGCGGTAACCTTTTCAGAGGAGTCTTTCCCTAAACTGGGTGTTGTTTTCATCCCTGTCTGACAGGAGATTATCCCTGACAGCATCAGAATCACCGACAGGGAGAACAGAAATTTACTATTGAAACGTTTCATTTTATTAGTGTTTTAGAAGAATTATTTTTAGCGCACAAAAATATATAAATATTCGGTTCATTTTCAATACCGGAAAAAGAAAAAATCAATTACATTCTTTTTGATATATTTACCTGAAAAATGCCAACCATGAAACAGATACTGATTATCGTCCTGTCGGCAGCATGGATGGTGGCCGGTTGTAAAACCGACCATCCCGCCGGATCGGTCTTTCACGAACCTGCCGACCCCGACACGCTGACTTCCGTTTTCTGGCAAAAGGTGCCGGGACGCATCCATGCGGCCTTCGGAAGCATCAACATCCGTTACCGGAAATCCCGTCCCCCTGAAGATGGTCTTTCTCTGCGCTGGGAAGGCACGGGATGGCGCGGTGAAAGGGTACATACGCAAGTCGTTTTATGGAGTACGGAAAATACGGACAGCCTGAAGGTAACGGCCAGCAAACTTCGGGACGGGCACGGCAACACGATCGGTACTTCTTCCCTTTCGCTTCATCCTTTGGGGTATGTCTTGTCGGATACTGTTTTCACCCGTTGCATGCGGCGGTCGCAGGACACAATGCCGGCCCGGCTGTCCCCGGAAATCCTTTACCACAACCGTCCTTTTATCCTCCGCGCCAGGAGTGTGCGCCCCGTATGGCTGACGGTAGATATCCCGCGGGATATCACTCCCGGTTTATACAGGGGATCGGTGATCATCCGTTCGCCGGAAGATTCCGTTTATCTTCCCTACACGATCCGGGTGCAGGCGTTGGAGCTTCCCCCACCCTCCGGCTGGCAATTTCATCTGGATCTCTGGCAGAACCCTTATGCCATTGCCCGGTATCACCAGGTGCCCCTTTGGTCGGAAGAACACTGGCAGTTGATCCGGAAATATCTGAAATTGCTGGCGCAAGCCGGACAGAAATGCATCACTACTTCCATCACCTACAAGCCGTGGGGAGGACAGACCTATGATCCTTTCGGCAGCATGGTCACGTGGCTACACAGCTCCAACGGACGCTGGGATTATGATTATTCCGTTTTCGACCAGTATGTCCAGACCGCTATGGAAGAAGGGATCACAGCCCAGATCAACTGTTACACCATGGTGCCCTGGGGAAACCGCTTCCGCTATTTTGAGGAAGATTCTTCCGGGTATGTCACCGTGCAATGCCGTCCGGGCAGTGCAGCGTATGAAGCGCTGTGGCGGCCTTTCCTGAATGATTTCCGCGAACACCTCAGAGAAAGGGGATGGCTGGATAAGACGGTCATCGCCCTGGATGAACGGGGACACGAAGATACCCGCAATCTGATACGTTTTCTGCAGCAAACCGCCCCGGAATTTAAGCTGGCCCTGGCGGGACGGTATTTCGGGGACATCACCCCGGATATCTATGATTTCAGCTACAACTACAACTTTCTGAACAAGGAGACGCCCGCCCTTGCCGGACAAAGAAGAATGCATAACCAGATCACCACCTACTACGTGGCCTGCGGCATTCCCAAACCCAACAATTTCACTTTCTCCCCACCGGCAGAGTCCGCTTATGAGGGCTGGCTGGCGGCCGCGCTGAACCTGGACGGATTCCTGCGCTGGGCATACAACTCCTGGCCCGAAGATCCTATGCATGACTCACGTTTTGTCACCTGGCCTTCCGGAGACACCTATCTTATCTATCCGGGACCTTACTCCTCGGTCCGTTTTGAAAGGCTTCGCGAAGGCATTCAGGATTATGAAAAAATCAGAATCCTTAAAACCCTGCTTGAAAAGCAAAAAGGGAAGATATCCCTTCCGGACTCGCTAAATCCGGATGTATTCCTGCAAACGATCCACCCGGAAAGCCTCCGGCACATCCCGGCTGAGGAGATCCTTCGTCAGGGGAAGGAACTTGTTAACAATCTTACCGATTCTCTGGCAAAACAACAATAATCCCTCGTATGCCGTAGGCACACAGATATGCCGCAACAAACAATGTATAAGCGTGTTGTCTCACGATATCAGAAGCATATCCCTGATAAACCAATCTTGTTACCTACGTAGGCGCCTACGTAGGTGTTTTTTATTTTTCATCACTGGTGTCCGGGATAAATATTACAACCATTTATATAGCAATGTATAACAGCGTATTAGATGAATGTAATTCAAAGAGGGGCTGTATATTCAAAATTTGATATTCGGTTAATAAAGATTTTCTGTACCTGTCCACCGTTTTTTGTTTTACCCCCTCCCCAACCCTCCTCCGCCAGTTGGCGGAGAGGGAGTCTTATCCGGTGCTATTTTTCTAGGGATGGCAGGAAGGGGTAATGCATAAGAAATGCTTTATTCCACATACTATTCAATCATTTATCTTTTTTACCAGGTACTACTGATATTTTATTTCCCTTTTGCTTCCGCAAGAATTTTTTTCAGGGAGAATGCATAGATACGTCCCGGTATTTTGGAGTACTCGGCACTCACGAGGAGGGTGTCCTGGTTCAGAAAAGTGACACCTTCGGTCTGGGCCAGATGATATTCGGGATACCTCACACGCACCACGTCCCCCTTGAAAAAATGACTGCCCGGATAGTTATAGAAAATCCACAGGTAGGGATAAAAGCTTTCATATCCGGACAAGACCAGCGTTTTTGTATCAGGACTTAGCGCAGCCCCGGTCACCAATCCCCTTACGTAAAAAGTATCTATGAGCCGGGCCGGGCGGGAGCCGGAATCAGGAGACAGGGCATATAACTGTGTCTCCTCCCATTTCCAGTCTTTGGTAAACAGGTACAGGGTATCCCGCAGGCATATCATCGCTTCCCCGTCCCACCGGGTAGACAAAGGAATGCTTATGAAAGATTTCTGTTCCGGATAATAAAAAGAGATTTTTTCGGCCGTCACCTTTGCCACGGGATCCCTGCTGATCTTGTCTTTAGGGATCTTATAAACGCACAAATCTTTCCGCCATCCGCCATTGTTCCCGAAATCGCCGATATAGATGAAGCGGTTGTCCTGGGCCAGAGATTCCCAGTCATGATTATAGGCCTTCTCCACCCGGATCCGCCGGACAATTTTTTTCTTTTGCAGATTGATGCCGTACAGTACCGGCTCCCCGCCGCTATCATTCAGGGTCCATATCAATCCGTCCCACCACAGCATTCCGGAAGACTCCGATATTTCTACCGGAAGAGAATCCATCAGCACCTGCGGGACGACATGCACGGTTTTTATCCGGCCTATGATATCAGCTTCGGGAGCCTCTCCCGGTTTATCCCCGGACATCCCGGCAAACAGGAAAAGGAGCAGGCCGGTATACAACAAAGAGAATGAGGTCATTTGGTACAGGGTTTATTCAAAATAACTTATCTCACGTTTTTTTGCTTCTTTCACCCAGCGCTCCGGCACGATCTTCCAGTTGTTCAGCGCCCGGGGCGTTACGGTTCTTTCCTTCTCCATCCATTTCATCATATAATACCGGAGGTCTTTGTCTGTGGTGTTGATGATCCTGGCTGCCAGGGAATCGTGCGGGATGCCGCTGCCGCGGGTCAGATGGCCTCCGCCGCCGTTGCCCCGGTATGAATTTACGGCAACCTTATACCATTTGTTCTTATCAAAGGGGGTTCCGTCCGACATGGAGAGGATGGTGATTCTTTCTCCGGCGGGCTTACGTACATCGACCCGGTAATCAATGCCGGCAGCAGAGTCGAAACCATAGTAAGGGGCCGCCAGGTAGTGCCGCTTGCCGGCGGTGTTCGTCTTGTATTTTAACAAAGGATCCCCCGGCCCTTTCATCTGCGATAACCAGTTCGCATAGGAGTATTCCAGATATTTTTTTATCTCACTGCCTTTCATCCGGATGGTATACAGATAATTCTCAAAACGGTAGAGCTTGAACATATCCCTGACATATACTTTTCCTTTGGGGATCACGGCATGCAAAGACAAAGGCGCGGCAAAAGAGACATCGGCTCCCGACAATTGCAATTGCACCGTATGGATCAGTCCCATGAACGGAGAATCTCCGAACAGCGCATCCACAGCACTTACCGGACGTGTAAAGTCAGCCACCGGACGGGAAACATAATTCATGACCCGCACGGAATCCTCCCTGAATGTTTCCAGAAACCCCGGATCGGGTTTGTATCCTTTCATGGATACCAGCTCTCCGCTGACTTCTTTTTTATATTTTCCCGTTTCAGGGTCCAGGGTACAGGTGATTTTTGCTGACGACACCCACAGGGCATTGTGGGACGGATCCAAAACAGGGACCTTTGTACTGTCCGGCGCATTCACCATTTTGTTCAGCGCTTTATGATCATGTCCGATCAGGAACAGGTCGAAACCCGGCACTTTTTCAGCCACCAGCACCGAAGCATTTTCGTTTTTAACCTGGCGGGCGGTTCCTCCCCCATAGGTGTAATCATAACCGGCATGAAACATTCCTATCAGGATATCCGGATGTTCTTTCTCCCGGATCACGGGAACCCATTTCCGGGCTGTCTCCACCATATCCTCAAAATGCATACCTTTCCATATATCATGCGGTAACCATTTGGGAATGGCCGGCGTGATCATCCCGAATATTACCATCTTAAGTCCTTTATAACGGATTACCGTATAAGGTTTGAAATAGGGTTTTCCATCCACATCCCGTACCGCATTGGCCGCCATCCAGGGAAAACGAAATTCACGTACCAGGCGGTCATACACAGGGTGTCCTGCCTCAATGTCGTGGTTTCCGACCGTAGCGGCCCGATAGTGCATATAGTTCATAACCCTCGCACAGATGTGGGGATGCACGGTATCCTCGAAATTGTAATAATATACTTCGGGCTGTCCCTGCAGGATGTCCCCGTTGTCGAGGAGGATCACTTCCTGCGAAGCATCGCGGCGCTGTTGCGACACGTAACTGTAAACCCGTGCCAGAGACCCCTCCATCGGTTTGTCATTGATAAAATCATAGGGAAAGATGGCTCCATGTACATCCGAGGTTTCGATGATCCTGAAGACCACCCGGGCCGGTTTTTCCTCAGCGGCAGGGTTACATCCCTGCAGGACCATGATCCCCGTCAGAACTCCCAGCAGGAGGGTCTGCATGCGGATAAGACGACGTATGCGTCGTAAATATTTCATAGCTATAAATTGATTACGCTCAAATTATTTTATTCCGTAAAAAGAGGAGAGTATTCTTTCAAACCACCGGAAAGGCAGGATCCCTTTCAGCCAGACGGCTATTTTTTCATCCGGTTTTCCGACGACAACCCGGAAGCCCGGGTGTTTTTTTCTGATAATGCCATAGATCTTACGGGCTACTTTAACCGGGTTGCCTCCGTTCAGTTCGTTTTTATCAATAATTTTCCGTGTTTTATTGAGTTGTTCGAGATAAGGAGAAGAGGGATCGTCCACCACCGACCACTCCCGCCGGGAGGTAAACTCCGTATGCATATCCCCCGGTTCCACCAGCGCCAGTTTTATGCCAAAAGGTTTCACCTCCATACTCAGCGCTTCGGTGATTCCTTCCAGCGCAAACTTTGCCGAACTGTAAAATCCCTGGTACGGAAGGCCCATTCTGCCTGCGATGGAACTGACATTGATGATCAGGCCGTCGCGTTGGTCACGCATGACCGGCAACACCTGACGGATCACCTGCAGGGTCCCCCAGAATATCACCTCCAGCTGTTTTCTTGCCAGGGTCCATTCCGTCTCCTCAATGGCGCTGCCTATGCCAAAACCGGCGTTATTGATCAGAACATCCATGTGATCCTCCTTTTTCATAAGCTCGGCTACTGCCTGAATCACGGAAAGCGGTTCGGTCACATCCATTTTAAGCATCGTATAGGGCCAGGATCCGGAAGCAGGGTTCCGGCTGGTGCCATATACACGGTATCCTTTTTCTGTTAACAGCTCTGCTGTTGCTTTCCCGAAGCCTGAAGATGCTCCGGTAATAAATACAACGGTTTCCTCCGGTTTTTTTTTCCTGGCCATCCCAATATATTTTTGGTTTATCACACGATCCCGCAAACTTAAAAAAAACCTTTGAAGAAACGATCATTTTATACATTTCCCTGTCAGATTACATGCCTCTATTGCCTCTGAAATAGTTTGATCGGGATAAAGGACAGGGATAAAAGCCGGAATTTCTTATTACACCTCACCCAAAACTTTCTTGAAAGTTTTGACCTCACCTCAAGGAGAGGTACAGGTGGAACCCTGGGGCAGCTCGTCCGACCGGTTTCATCCGGGCGGGCCCGTCCGACTGAACGAAGCCATTTGCCCGGTCAAAAGGTTTCTCATTTTGAACCTGCCACG
>JANTHB010000071.1 GCA_024762655.1 Bacteroidales bacterium | reverse complement strand
GGGAAGCGGTGGTTCTGTTAAAGAACAAAGATCATACGCTTCCTTTCGGTCCGGAGGTGAAAACGCTGGCAGTCATCGGCCCGCTGGCCAACCGTAATGCCATGGGGGACTATACGGCGCCCCATGCCCGTATGACCACCGTGTTGCAGGGCATTACAAAAAAATACGGTCATCGTCTGAACATCCAGTATGCTCCCGGTATGTTGCCTAAAAAGGTATTTACCGTTGTCCCCAACGATTTTCTTCTTCCCGAAGTCCGGGTGAAAGGAGAAAAAGGACTGACAGGCCGGTATTACAACAATGATTCTCTGGGAAACAAACCCGTTGTCACCCGTACGGACACGATACATAATCCGTACTGGGGCACAGGCTCTCCCTCTGCAGATGTACCGGACGATTATTTTTCCGTGAGCTGGACCGGTTCCCTGGTACCGGCCGTTACGGGACAATATGATCTGGCCATTATCACGGACGATAAAGGCCGTCTGTATCTGGATAACAAACTGGTGATTGACAACTGGGATCCTTTCGATGTAAATGTGATGAAGACCTATTCGGTTCATCTTACGGCAGGCCATAAATACCCAATCCGTATTGATTATGCCGAAGAAGAGGGTTTTGCCGGGATCCGTTTTATGTGGCGTTTGGTAAAGGCCGGGGACAAGCCCCAGTCTTATTATATGGAAAAAGCGGCGGAAGCTGCTTCCCGCTCCGATGCGGCCGTCGTGGTCCTGGGAGAAACCGAAGACAGGGTTGGGGAAGGAAGAGACAAAGCATCTCTTGATCCGGATCCGGACCAGAAAACATTGCTGAAAAAAATTGTAGCTACCGGGAAACCGGTGGTAGCGGTTTTTCTGAATGGCAGGCCGTTGAGTTTCAACTGGACCGCCAGTTATGTGCCGGCCCTACTGGAAGCATGGTTTCCCGGACAGGCAGGAGGTACGGCCCTGGCAGAGATTCTCTTTGGCGATGTAAACCCCTCCGGAAAGCTTCCCGTCACCATCCCCCGTTCCGTAGGACAGTTACCGTATTATTATGATCACAAGCCTTCTTCCACACACAGGTATGTAGATATGCCCGGTACTCCCCTGTATCCTTTTGGTTACGGGCTTTCCTATACCACTTTCCGGATAGACAGTCTGGACGTTCCCGCCGCAGGAAAGATCCTGGAAAATGTCCCGGTGGATGTTACCGTTACCAATACGGGGAACAGAAAGGGAACGGAGGTGGTCCAGCTATATGTTACGGATGTTACATCCAGCGTCACTACCCCTGTCAGACAACTGGCAGGCTTCAGGCGGGTAACCCTCGACCCGGGTCAGTCGGCCACGGTGCATTTTAGCCTTACCAAGGCCAATCTGGGGTTGTGGAACAGAGAAATGCATTATGTTGTGGAGCCCGGCAAGTTCAAGGTAATGGCCGGATTTAATTCCAGGGAGGGCGTTGAAAAAGCGTTTGTCCTGAAATAGGTCAGGCCTTGTTTTTATCGTATCCGGGTATTTTCCGCATACGCAGGTTTCCCGGGGTGATTTCCAGGTATTCGTCGTCTCTAATGTATTCCATTGATTCTTCCAGGGAGAATTTAATTTTAGGAGCAATTTTTACAGCGGCATCCGAGCCGGCCGCCCGCATATTGGTCAGTTTCTTCCCTTTCAGAACATTTACTTCCAGGTCTTTATCGCGGGTATGTTCTCCTACTACCTGACCTTTGTATACATCCTCCCCGGGTTCCACAAAAAAGCGACCTCTGTCCTGTAATTTATCGATAGCATAGGCCAGGGCTTTGCCGGTATCGAGAGATACCAGGGCTCCGTTATTACGGGTTTCTATCTCACCCCGGTAGGGCGCATATCTCTCAAAGCGGTGGGATATCACAGCTTCTCCGGCAGTAGCGGTCATCAGACTTCCACGCAGGCCGATCAGGCCCCGTGAAGGAATGGAAAATTCCAGATGGATCATATCCCCTTTGTGTTCCATAATGTTCATCTCTCCTTTGCGCTGGGTAACCATGTCGATGGTTTTTCCGGAATATTCTTCGGGAACATCCACCACCAGGATCTCCAGGGGTTCGTGTTTCCTGCCGTCTATTTCTTTAATGATCACATGGGGTTTTCCAACCTGGAACTCATATCCTTCACGCCGCATGGTCTCAGCCAGGATAGAAAGGTGCAGGATTCCTCTCCCGTATACCAGGAATTTATCTTCCGATCCGGCTTCTTCGACACGCAGTGCAAGGTTTTTTTCCGTTTCCTTGAACAGACGTTCCCTCAACTGCCGGGAGGTAACGAATTTCCCTTCCAGTCCGAAAAAAGGTGAATTGTTGATGGTAAATAACATGCTCATGGTAGGTTCGTCCACCTTAATGCGGGGCAGGGCTTCCGGTTTAAGCGGATCGGCCAGGGTATCTCCGATGTCGAAACCTTCCAGTCCGACAATAGCGCATACATCGCCGCTGCGCACAGAAGTAACTTTTTCCCTGCCCAGGCCTTCAAAGACATAAAGCTCTTTCACCTTAACGGGTTTCATACTACCGTCACGTTTACATAACAGGTATTCTTTGCCGCTTTCCAGGTTGCCCCTGAAAACACGACCGATGGCAATACGTCCTACAAAGTTTGAGTAATCCAGGGCGGATATCTGCATCTGCACAGGTCCTTCCTGATAAGGAGCCTCGGGGATCACTTCCAGTATTGTATCCAACAGGGGGCGTATGTTTTCGGAATGATCCACCAGATCGAGGGTCATCCATCCCTGTTTGGAAGAACCGAATACCGTTACAAAGTCCAGTTGCTCGTCCGTAGCATCCAGGCTGAACATCAGTTCGAAGATGTCCTGTTGCACCTCTTCGGGACGACAATTGGGTTTGTCTACTTTATTGATCACCACAATGGGTTTAAGGCCCATTTCCACAGCTTTTCCCAGTACAAAACGGGTCTGGGGCATGGGCCCCTCAAAAGCATCCACCAGGAGTAAAACACCGTCGGCCATACGCAATACCCGTTCCACCTCTCCGCCAAAATCGGAGTGGCCGGGTGTATCTATAATATTTATTTTTACATCTTTGTAACGCACCGACACATTTTTTGAAACGATGGTGATCCCGCGTTCCCGTTCCAGTTCGTTGCTGTCGAGGATCAGATCCCCCATTTCCTTACGGCCGTCCAGGACTTTACATTCCTGAATAATTCGGTCTACCAATGTTGTTTTCCCGTGATCTACATGGGCAATTATAGCTATGTTTCTGATTGATTGCATTATAATAATATTCCTTCCTTTATTGAGGCCGCAAAGGTAAGGAAAATAGTTCACAATTAGCCGGTATCCTGTGCTTGTTCTTGTTTTTTTAAGGGAATTGCGTTTATTTTGACAAAAAAAGAAATGATTGAGATAAGCATTCCGGGTACCCGGGAGATATGGCAACTGAAACACCTTGTTCTGGATCTGAACGGAACCCTGGCGCTGGACGGACAGTTGTTACCGGGCGTGGAAGAAAGAATACGCACTTTGTCAGCGCATCTTGATGTTTATGTTTTGACGGCAGATACGTTTGGCACTGCTGCCACACAGTTCAGGACGCTTCCCTGTCATCTGCATTTACTGACACCCGAAGACCAGGTGCGTCAGAAAGAGGATTTTGTGAAAGAGCTGGGTGCCCGACACTGTGTTGCTATTGGGAATGGGATGAACGATAAGGGAATGTTGCAGGCAGCCCGGCTTGGGATTTGCATTACCGGGCCGGAAGGCGCCGCCGCAGAAACCCTGGCTGTTGCCGACATCGTTATCCCCTCCATTACAGGAGCATTTGATTTACTTTTTCATACAAAAAGGATAAAGGCTACACTCAGGAAATAAAGAGATTATAAGGGCAAATCACCCCTTAGACATCCGCACCAGTCTCAAAGTCCCTTCATAATAAATTCCCAAATTTAATTCCTACATACACGGTACGCGGATAAGCAGGGCCATAAATATAGGCAGGGTCTCTGTTTATTCCCGTATCGAAATCATTTTGATAGGAATTGAATAAATTTTTTATAGCTGTATAAAAAAACATTTTTGTACCATTTAAAGTAACGGTATAAGAAATTTTCATTCCTGCATTATGGAATGTATGACTTTCCCGTAATGTTCCGTTCGCCGGATCCGGCTGATCCAGCCCGAAATAGGGAATCAACATATGACCGGTGTAATTATAGGTCAAGGACAGGTTTATTCTTTTTTTTAAGGTAAGCTCGGCCATTCCATAGCCATAGCTGTCGGGGGTACGTAAAAACCGGGTCTCATCAAAGTCCTGAGGAGTACCATATCTGCTTTTCTGAAGGGTAAATCCTGTTTTTATTTTAATATTCTGGACGGGGACAATATTAAACTCAAGGTTTACTCCCTGCACAATGGCCCCTGTTTCAGCATTGGTTCGGGTATATATGACTACGCCGTTTTCATCCGGCAAACCGATACTATTTACAAAAGGATTTATAAGGTGGGTATAAAAACCTTCTACGAGAAATTCATAGGGCATTTTACTTTTCCCGCTGTGAAAATCCGCAGACAGTCCATAACTTCTGCTGCTTTCCTGCTTCAGCCCGGGATCATTTTTTATTATGACCCGTCTTGATCCGGAAGATGCAATGTGCAGATCTTCGTCAAAGATCTGAGGTGCTCTGTATCCCGTTGAAATGCTGCCCCGAAGCTCAAGGTATGATGTGAGATCATATTTTACATTCACTCTGGGACTCAGAACATTCCCTTTCCCATTATTTCCGTTTTGCAATTTATCTGCTATTGTATAATGATCATATCGTAATCCACCCGAGAAAGTCCAGCGGAACAACTGATAATCCGTTTGAAAGAACATTCCTAATACCTGACTTTTTTGATCAGCTACCGGTGTGTTGGGTTCATGAGGAATAGAAACAATCGTATCGTTTGATATGATTGCATTTTCATAATCAGGATAACCCAATTTTTCATCATTCAGGGATTCTCCGCGTTGCTCTGCTCCTGCCACAATCTTCCATTTTTTCAATACTTTTTTATATTGTAAACCGGTTACATAGGTAAGATTATCCGTATGACCATAGTCTTTTAATGATTTATTGGCGCCATAATAAGATTTCCTGCCTATTCCCTGAGCAGAGACAAAAACCGAGAATTTATCGTTTTTTCCTAGGAACAGATCCCATGTCAGAGAACCGGAGGTGATACTATGTTTGATGGATTCTGCGATATCCGCCTCATGTTCAGGTACGTCAAAAGGGCCTCCTCCCCGTCTGTTTTCCGCTATATGAAACATATCCAACGTAAGTTTATTATGGTAACCAATACGATGGAATCCCCTGATACCAAAAGTCATATTATTAATTTCCGGCAATTCCGAGAACCCGTCATCATTGGCATCGAACGGAGTCTTGTTCTGATAATACCCAAACAAGGCCATGCCGGCTTTTCTGTCATGGCTCACCACAGAGCTATTGGCTTGAAAGGAAAAATCACGGGCAGATCTTCCGCTACCGGGCACTCCTATACCTATTGTGCCTTCATTGATTCCTAAAGAAAACGTATTGGAAAGCGGATCTATCAGAAGAATATTAACCGTACCGGCAATAGCATTGCTTCCGTACAAAGCAGAACCTCCTCCTCTTACCACTTCAATACGATCTATCATATTTGAGGGGATCAATTCCAGGCCATACACGCCGGCCAGGCTGCTGAATATAGGATGCCCGTTGATTAGAATCTGAGAGTAGGCCCCTTCCAACCCGTTAATACGCAACTGATTGAAACCACAGTTCTGGCAATCTGTTTCGGTGCGCAGACCCGGACAAAAATCGAGCCCTTCACGGATCTGGGCAGATTGAATGGCTGAAAACAGTTTAGGAGAAATCGTGTTAATAATCACCGGAGAAGAAGAACGTTTTATGGCTGTGCGATTTCCGGTTACCACAACTGCCTCCATTCCCAAAACATCTTCTTTTATTTCAAAATTTACTTCAATGGTCTTGCCGGCTTTCATATCCACTTCTTTTTCCACGGGTTTATATCCCATTGACTGAACCCTGACAATATGCTTTCCTATCGGCAGATTTACTAACATGTAATGCCCTGTGGCATCTGTAATTGTACCGATTGCGGTCCCTTTAATTATTACCGACACATACGGCACATGTTTCCCTCCGGAAGTGACGTGTCCGACAATATTCGCATCCGTTTTCTTTTGTTTCTGTCCGAAAACAGGTATCATCAAAAGGAAGCTCAGTAAAATAATATGAAGAATCTTTATTATTTTCATGTTTGGTTTATTTACAACTTTTCAGGTCTATACTTCACATAATAAAATAACCTCTCTTCCCATATAAAAAAAGAGAGTTAAATGTTTATAAACAGTTGATTATAGTTTAGGAATGAAAGGTTTTCCGTATCAAAAATACGGAGTTAAAGGAGGGGGGCGAATCCTGAAGTTGCAAAAAGTACCGGATTCAACAATAAACGGCGTTCTTATAAAGAAAATCTTTTGTGAAAATCGTTGAGCGCTAATATGAAAGAAATGAAAAGACGAATAATATATGTGATGTAAGCTTAGCAGGTAATATTGATTGGGGGTATGATGATGAGAATGTATCGGAAAATTCTTATGATTTTTTTCCTCTTTGTGTTTGAAATAAGGATGAGCATGCACAATAACCCTCCCGTCAGGCAGAACGTGAGAATGCGTGAAAACAGCCTTGTTTACATAAGAAAGCAAAAAAATGCCTCCAACCAATAAAAGCGCGGTTTTTTGTATGAATAGTTTACGTTTCATCAACGCTTCTTTCTATTAGAATACAAATACAAAAATAAATCATATCATAATCTTTACAATCCCTAAAAATAGGGATTTAGCCCTGTGAAGGAGACAGATAAAATCCCCGTTCTCAACCGGCTGCTTTTTCATAAGTTATAGGCCGGATCCCTGTCTATTTCCCCAGCAAAATCATGGCGACAGGAATTAATTGTATTTCGGGCTTATCCGTAAGATGAATATTTTTCGTAAAAAACCGGCGCCCATATTCAGTTTTTCATTTTTCTGATGTTAAAATACAGCGACAGTCCCAAAGCAATCAAAAAAGCAATCAGAGTGGCTCTATCCACCAAAGTTGCCGGGAAATCGACATGAAACAGTCGTTGTACCAGATAGCGCATATACGAGTTGGGGAGATTGGTTTTGCCCAACTGTTCAAGGATGCGGAAATGCCAGTCGGTCAGAGGGCAATATCCCGGACCGTAGAAGATACCCAGCAATGTCCAGGAGGCGCCTGTCAGAGTCAGGGTGATCAAATTGGCCAAACGGGTCTTTTTCCAGATCCAGCCAAGCAGGTTGAACACCACCAGGGAGGCATGGAAGACCATGAAGAAGAGATCCAGAGAATGATAGAGAATGTTCATGACACGGGGTCTCTGTTCGACATAGGAACTTGCTTCGTACTTAATAATAAGTTTTTTCTGCTACCAGTGCAGTACAATCTTGCCGATGGATTGGCGGCTTTCGAAGAACGCATGGGCTTCGGCAATCTGACCGGCCCGGTACTCTTTTCCCACCACCGGCTTCAACTTACCCTCTTTGGTTAACCGTACCACTTCATGCAGGGCATGCTGCAGAATCTCAGGTTTATGATCGGCTATTCTCAGCATATTCACTCCAAGCACCCCTTTCGAATTCATGATCAGGCCGACGGGATGTAAAAACCCAAAACCAAACAGCAGTTTTACCGAAGATAACGGGCCTTTTCTCCGGTTTAACTGGTCGGAAGCCCCGTATCCGACGATCCTGCCCCCGTAGTCCAGGATCTTTTTGCTCTTATTAAAGTTTTTCCCTCCTACCGGATCGAAGATTACATCCGGTTTTTCTCCGTTTAGTAGTTCAGGCACTGCTTTTTCAAAATCCTCTTTCCGGTAGTTGACAGCATATTCCACCCCCGATTCTTTCAGGAAGCGGATTTTCTCATCCGATCCGGCGGTGCCGACCACCCGGCATCCGCGCAGGTGAGCCAGTTGAGTAAGGGCTATGCCTACCCCACCCGCCGCCGCATGAATCAAAACGATCTCTCCTTTTTTCACATTGGCCATATCGTAGGCAGCATGCCAGGCGGTGCAATACTGGGTAGCCAAAGCCACAGCAACTCCATTATCCATATCCCCTGGAATAACTGCCACAGCCCGGGCATCCGTTTTTACTTTTTCTGCATATCCTCCGAAACGGGTGAAAGCCACCACCCGTTCTCCCGGTTTGAACAGGGGCGATTTACTTTTATCGATCCTTCCAGCCACCTCATATCCGGGTACAAATGGCAGATCCGGAGCTTCTCCGTACAACCCTCTGCGTGCCATCACGTCAGCAAAATTCAGTCCGAAGGATTCCACGTTGATCAGCACTTCCCCCTCTGCAATTTCCGGGATCAGTGTCTCATTGATCTGAAAAGCTTCACCGGCGTTTCCGTATTGTACGAGTTGTATGGCTTTCATGGTCTTAACATTTTATAAATATCAGTGGGTCATTACTCCCGGCACGGTTTTTCCCTGCCATCTTTTTATCAAAGACACTACGGCAGCCGTCAGCAGCCATCCTGTCAGCAGGAGGATAATGGCCGATATCACCGAAAGCAGGATATCGTTTTGCCGGATAAATCGGATCAGGTTATCGATCATGGACCACAGGGTAAACATCAGCACAAACAACATAGGAATCCCGGTGAGCCAGTAGTTTTTCTTTTTAATGATCAGGTAGACGGTTACGACAGCCAGGGCCAGCGCTGCCAGCAGCTGATTCAGAGATCCGAAGAGAGGCCACAGGATCAGGGCTCCTTTGGCGGCAGGCTTGGAGAAAGCCAGCAAGGCTGCCAGAGCCACTACCACGAAAGTTGCCACATAACGGTTATGAAAAGGTCTGACGATTTTGCCTTCCCGGTTGGTCAGGGTTTCCTGCAGAGAAAGGCGCTGGATACGCGTGGCCGAATCGAGGGTGGTGCCGGCAAAGCTGACAATAAATACGGCGATGATCGCCTGACCCACATTCGCAGGGATCCCATAGCTTTCCATCAGGTTGGAAGCTCCCACAACAAAAGCAGACAGTTTGGCTCCGAGGCCGGAGGCGGTCACCCAGGAAGCATAATGTTCATTGTAGGCGGCGATCCCGGTAAGGATATGGCCGTTTTCCTTCATACCCATGCCCATGCCGGCAGCCACGGACATCAGCACCAGAAATGCCAGAACACTCTCAAACAGCATGCCTCCGTATCCCACAAAAAGGGTGTCTTCTTCCTTATCCACCTGTTTTACGGTAGTCCCGGAGGCAGCCAGGGAATGAAATCCGGATATGGCGCCACAGGCAATCGTAATAAACATGATCGGCATCAGGTGCGGAATATCCGTTCCCGGCTGATGGGCTGCCGGATTAACGGCCGGAGCGGTAATGGCCGGATGCGCCACTACCACTCCCAGAAACAGCAGAAACATGGCAATGATCAGTTGATAGGTATTGATAAAATCACGGGGTTGCAACAGTTTGTGCACCGGGATGGTGGAAGCAAAGAAGACATAGATCAACAGAATGGCCACCCAGGTTACGATGGCCAGGTTGCGGGCCTGGGCAGGGTCTGCGATCCAATGCTGGTAGATGGGGGTCAGTCCCAACGGCAGCCAGGCGCCGATCACAACGGTGACATACAACAGAACAACAGCAACCAGCGACCACCCCAGGTCATTTTTCCCCCGGTTGATCTGCCATCCCAGCCATACGGCGATCGGGATCTGCATCCACACCGGAAAGACGGCAGAGGGATACATCTCAAACAAAATGCCCACAATCATGGCAAAGATGGAGATCACCACCCATAACAGGAACTGCATGATAAACTGGAAAGCATAGCGGGTGGAAGGACTGATAATATCCCCTGTCAGCTCACCCAGGGTTTTTCCTTTATTACGGGCCGAGATCACCAATGAAGAAAAATCATGAACACCTCCCATGAAGATAGAACCGAGGAAGATCCAGAGCAACACAGGTACCCATCCCCAGATTACACCGATGGCCGGTCCGACAATGGGACCGAGTCCTGCTATTGTTGCGAAATGATGACCGAAGATAATATGCTTCTTCGTGGGTACATAATCCACCCCGTCTTCCAGTTCATGGGAAGGCATGGTATTCTTGTTGGTCAGTCCGAAAAGCTTCCTACCCAGAAATTTTCCATAGGTATGATAAGCAATCAGATAACCGGTAAAAGCGATCAAAGCGAGTAGCAATGAATTCATTTCCTAACGGTTTTAAGTGTCCGAAAAACAAATTCCACGATCCCTGGAAAGAACAAAGGTATAAAAAGATGAAAGAAAATGATAAAAATTTGTTCGCTTGCGGCATTTCGAGAGTTGCGGCATGACAACCGAATGACCATTGTATGACCACCGTATGACAACTTAATTTCGCTGCGAGCCTGCGAGCAGCTAATTTCTACCTAATTTCGCGACCAACGGGAGCTAATTTCCACTTAATTTCCCCTTCACCCCGGCCCCTCGATACCTCCCTGCGGGAGGCAGGTAACCGTCGCTTCGCTCCGGCCACTCGGGGACCGAGGAGCAGCGGGCATGACCACTGAAGGACTACCGTTTGACTACCGAATGACTACTGTATGACGCACGCGAAGCGTACAAATGACTTTCGCGAAGCGAAAAGTTAACCCGGATTTGTCAGGATTCAACATTCATCCGTCTATAGAGACAAGTAACAAAATCATGAAAAAAAGAAAAACCCTAAATATATCCCTTAGGATTGGTATAACAGAACTCATCACAGGCATAGCCGTTGTCATTTATCTGTTCAATATGCCGCACAGGGATATCGCCCGAAAAAAGGCGGATTATGGCCGGAGGTTACTACCTTTTTATGATTTTTTTCACTTTATTTAAGAATTATTCTAATTTAGGAAATTCCTTTTTTTCTTACATCATTAATTATTCTTTATAATGCCATTAACAATCAATGAATTATCTAAAAAGGACATGGTTTCTTTGCTTCATGATCCTGAAGAACTTATCGTGGATATCCGGCCCACTGCTGCTTACAACGGGTGGGCATTACATAACGAGCCCCGTGGCGGGCATATCCCGGGGGCTGTCAGTTTCCCGCTTTCCTGGACACGTTATCGTTTCGAGTTGCATGATTATCTGCAAGCCAAAGGTCTTACACCGGACCGTCCGGTAACCATCTATGGGTATAATAAACAGGAAACGGATCAAATGCTGGAAATACTGAAGTCCGGAGGGAGGAATCAAATCCATGTTTACGATCATTTTGCGGATGAGTGGGCTTCCGATCCGGAGTTGCCGATGACGCGGCTGGCACACTATGACAAGCTGGTTTATCCCGAATGGCTCCACACCCTGATCAATGGAGGCACGCCTCCCCGCTATGACGGAAGACCCTGGGTGGTGTGTCATGCTCATTACGATAATGAAGAAGATTATCTGGAAGGGCATATCCCCGGAGCCGTGTCCCTGAACACCGTTGATCTGGAGTCTCCCAAAGACTGGAATGTCCGGAGTGCGGAAGAGCTGGAGGAGGCTTTGCTAAAAAGAGGGATCCGCAAGGATACCACCGTGATTTTGTATGGTCGTTTTTCTTTTCCCCGCAATGAAGACCCGTTTCCCGGCAAAAGAGCCGGGCAGTTGGCTGCCATGCGCAGCGCAGCCATCCTGATGTATGCCGGGGTGGAAGATGTGCGTATCCTCAACGGCAGCATCCTGGCCTGGGAGACGGCAGGCTATGAATTATCCAAAGAAACGGTCACCCCTGTGCGTGCCGGCAACTTCGGATGCAGTATCCCGGCTCATCCCGAATATATTGTCGGTATCGATGAAGCCAAAAGGCTGCTGGCTTCCGATGCCGGGGAACTGGTGTGTGTGAGAAGTCGCGAAGAATATGACGGAAAAGTAAGCGGATACAATTATATTGAAAAAACGGGTCATATTCCCGGCGCTGCTTTCGGCAACTGTGGCAGTGATGCTTATCATATGGAAAATTACAGGAACCCTGATCTTACGATACGTTCTTTCGAAGAAGTAGCTGCCAACTGGGCCGAAGCCGGTATTGTCCCGGAAAAAAAGATCGCTTTCTATTGCGGCACCGGCTGGCGGGGCAGCGAAGCTTTTCTGAATGCCTGGCTGATGGGATGGCCGAACGTGGCCGTATACGACGGAGGATGGATGGAATGGAGCAGCGACCCCGGGAATCCCATTGAAAAGTCCGGGGCGTAAAAAATGAAAAAGGTCGTTAGCTCATGGTGCAAACGACTGTACGTGAAAAACTGTAAAAAATGGAACAGCAAATCATGACCCGCTCTCTGGCGAAGGATACGGACCAGGGGCTCTCTTCCGATCCTAAATATCTTTTGCCCCGCTATTTCTATGACGATCGTGGAAGTATGATCTTCCAGAAGATCATGGAAATGCCCGAGTACTATCTTACACGCTGTGAGATGGAAATACTTACGGGTCAGAAGCTGGAAATAACCCGGACATTCACGGAGGATAGCAGCCCGTTCGATCTGATCGAACTGGGCTCGGGAGACGGAGTAAAAACAAAAGTGTTACTGAAACATCTCGTGAAGGAAAACGCACGATTTCATTTTTTCCCGGTGGATATCAGCCAAAAGGTGAATGACGATCTGATCCGGCAACTGAAAACGGAGATTCCCGGCCTTTATGCCGAAGCGCTGACCGGAGATTATTTCCGGATGATGGAGGATTTGAACAAAGTTTCCGGCAACCGCAAGGTGATTTTGTTTTTAGGGTCTAATGTCGGTAATTTTTCAGATGATGAAGTGTCCCTGTTTTACCGCAAGCTCAGGAAAATCATGCGTGCCGGAGATATGATCCTGACCGGTTTTGATCTGAAAAAAGACCCTGCCGTGATTATGAAAGCCTATAATGATCCGCACGGTTATACCCGTGATTTTAATTTGAACCTCCTGGTGCGCCTGAACCGGGAACTGGGTGCCGGTTTCGATCCCGGTCTTTTTGAGCAATACACGGAATATGACCCGGTCAGCGGCGATGTGAAAAGTTTTCTGATATCGCTGAAAGATCAAACCGTGGGGATCGCATCGTTGGGAAAAACCTTTCATTTCCGGAAATGGGAACCGGTTTTTACGGAGCGATCCCGCAAGTTTGATCCGGGGACCATCCATAAGCTGGCCGGAACCAACGGGTTCAGGGTCCGGAAAAACTTCACCGACGCCAGGGAATATTTTATGGATTCGTTATGGATTAAAGAATAACGATGTAAAGTTAAATACAAATAAAAAGGAAAAAACATGAAAGCAATATGGAACGGAAAAGTGATCGCCGAGAGTGATAATACCATACAAATAGAAGGGAATCATTATTTTCCTCTGCATACCGTAAAGAGGGAGTTTTTAAAAAACAGTGATACGCATACCGTGTGTCCATGGAAAGGAAAAGCTTCCTACTATGATGTAGTGGTTGAGGGAGTGGCAAACAGGGATGCTGCCTGGTATTATCCCAACCCCTCGGATATGGCCAAAGACATACGAAATTACGTAGCATTCTGGCAGGGGATAAAAATCGTGAAATAACATTATACTATGAAAACAGAAACATGGAAACTTATCTCTCTGCACTTGGATCCTGCGTTGCAGGATGCCCTGCAACAACAGCATTATGCGGCACAATTCATTGCCATGGCCGGCAGACATCTCCTGCCGCAACAACCCGACGACAGCAACACCAGTATGAATTATCTTACAGAGAAATCCCTCATTGCCGGGCAGGAACTGCTCCCCGGCCTCAGGCTGGCATTGCATCCAGCGGAAATGGCACTTTGTCTCTTGGCGCAAAACAGCACCTGTAACCCGGAAGTCAGACTGCAGGGTAAATCCATGCAACAGGTGTTTGAGGCAATGAAAAAGATGCTCTCTTCTGTGGAAATAGACACAACAAATCTGATGGAAGAGCTGCATTATGAGATACCGGCACATACGCTGAACAAAGGGGGTTCTTTTCAAACCGGAGAGAAACAACGGTTTCTGGAGAACACAAGGTACCGGCACAATGCACAGATTCTGCTGGAAGAGATCATCCAAGCCTACAGGGATACCGAACCGGTACGCATCTGGCCGCACCATTTTGATACGGGAACCCTGATCCCTTTGAAAGAGAAACGGGGAAAAACAACCCGTTCGTTGGGCCTGGGTTGGGCCATCCCCGACACCATGGTCCGGGAGTCTTATTTTTATCTCAGTTACTGGTCGGAGGGATCTGCCGGCCTTCCGGACGATCTTCCTGCCCCCGGCCGGGGCAGATGGATGATGCCTGACTGGAACGGAGCGGTACTCCCTCTTAGCAGATTATTGGAAGCAGATACCTCGCAAGGACAGCATGCATTGGCTAATGAATTTTTCCGGCAGAGCATTCAGATGCTATCAACCCTGAAGTAACATAGAAATCATGAAAAATAAACTGAGTTGGCATAAGGTATTAAACGGCAAGGAAGAGCTGCCGGAAAACAGAGTGATGACCGTCACTGCCGGCATACCCAGGTAGCTTTATCTCATTTTGAGGGCAGGATCTGTGCGCTGGAGATACACACAGATATACAATTGATTTAATATATCCGCAACATGTCAGGCATATATCTGAAAATCGCAGGAAAAAAACAGATCGTGATCAGATCCTTGTGGGTAGCTCTGGTGGTAGGAATTATCCTGAACCTGATCAATGAGTGGACAATTCTTATCTCCGGAAACTTTTCGGAAATGAACATGCTCACAGTGTCTCTGACCTTCGTGGTCCCCTATCTTGTTTCTACCTTTTCTTCCGTACTCTCAAAGTTATCCCTGCACACCCTGCCCCTCCCCGATCAAAAAGAAAAACTGGATAGTTTTTTGAAAGACTGGATGAATGGAACGTTTCAACTGGATGATATCCTGGTCGTTGGAATAAGATTATAAATTTCCTCCTACGTAGGCGCCTACGTAGGAATATTTTTTTCATCGATTTTATTATCTTTAAGGCAAAATCCCCGGGACATGGAAACACGCTACTGTCTGGAATGTGGTGAACCCATCCATGGCCGTTCGGACAAGAAATTCTGTTCCGATCAGTGCCGGACAACGTATCACAACCGCCTGCATGCCGAGTCGAATCAGTACATTCGCCGGATCAATGCCATCCTGAAAAAAAACCGGGCGATCCTGGCTCAACTGAATCCCGACGGAAAAGCCAAAGTTTCCAGAAACAAACTTCTTTCGCTCGGTTTCAACTTTAATTACCATACCAATATCTACGACACCAAAACCGGAAACCGTTATTATTTCTGTTATGACATGGGCTATTTACCCATTGCCCATAACCTGTTTTTCCTGGTGCACCGGCAGGAATATATCGGTTAGGGGGTTTAGGATTTTTCCGAAGGGACGCCTTAGGAAAGGGCTTAAAGGTGAGAGGCAGGAAACTATTTCAGGTACACCAGGGTTGCCCCGTACCCGTATTCTTTGAAGGAAGCATCCTGGTACCGTATTTTTTTCTGGTCCAGACGTTTTCTGATTTCATGTTTCAGTTTTCCGTTGCCGAGGCCGTGGATAAAAACCATTTTTTTCTGTTTGCTCCGCCTGGCTCCTTCAAGGGCGATCTCAAACCGGGCCAGCTGGGCTTCCAGGATTTCTCCCTTGGACATGCCGGAAGGATCTTCAATAAAAGTCTCTGCATGCAAATCTACTTCTTCGATGGGTTCGTTGCCGGCAATCTTCGGCCGCAGCATCATCCTTCTCCCGGGCAGGTCTCCTTTATCCTTAAGGATTTTTTCTTTTTGATGTTTGTCCACGGTTATTTTTTCAGCGGACAGGGGCTGTCGAACCAAAGGAATCAGCCAGGCTTTGTCGTCGAAATAAGGATTGTCTTTGAATTCCCGGGCTCTGGGTATGGCTTTTATACCAAAAGGCAATTGCCTGTCCACAGGGGGCCGGGCTACAAAAGAGGGCCTTCCGAACAGAATGCATTGAATAAACAGGGTGGTGGAGGCTTCAGGGAGTAATTCAGCCAGCAGAAGTTTTGTATTGTCTTCAAGCAGACCTTTTTCAATCATGCGGGCAGTATTTTCACCGTTCAGGGTACCAAAGGTAAACCAGAGGGAATAATCACTGTCGTTTATAAGATAGAAAGCAAACTTTTCGTTGTGTTGTACAATCCCGAGGTAGATCCGGGGTTCTTCCAGTCCGACAGGCTCCCTGCTTTCCTCCTCCTCCGGGACAGCCCTCTCTTCCTCCTCCACGGGTTCCTCCTTTTCTTCTTTCTCC
>JANTHB010000070.1 GCA_024762655.1 Bacteroidales bacterium | reverse complement strand
TACTCTGTGAATCTGCCTAATCCAGGTCTTCCGGTCTGGTGATAAAAGTATAGTTGCCTTCCCCGACGGTGCGGTCCAGGGCATTGAGGATTTTCTGAACGTTATCGTAGGGCCCGCTTATGAAAAAGGGTTTTCCGTCCAACCCCATTTCGATCTCATCGATGCCGTCGTCAATCAGGTCCGGATCCAGTATATATTCTGCCAGGCCAAAATCCTTATGTGGTTTCAATCCGAATTCTCCGGCATAATCAATGGCCCCATACACCAGGTTATGGAAATAGGCAGGGGTCACTTCTTCCGGCTCATAATCACGGAATACTTTTTCAATCAAATCTTCAATTTGTTCCTCTGTAAAGTTGCAGTTGACGAAAGCATTCTTTACCCCCAGACATAAACGGTCAACCATGAAAAAAGCAAATGTGAATTTACCGCCCGGTTGTTTCCGTATGATCAGGCATTGGGTAAGTCCCTGTTCCTCATACCCATCTCCTATCAAACATTTAAAAATCGGGAGTGTGCGTCCGTTTCTGATGATATATTTTTTGCAATTCATAATTGGAATATTTACCGGATCACCAAATTTATTAAAATAAAGTGATACATAATTTAAAATAAAGTGATACATAATATCTTCGTTAAAATAAATTTACACAAAGAGATGATCCCTATGGTATTTGAACCCTTTTGACAAGTCCCGTCAGAATCGTTCTTTAGAATTACCAATTGGTCTCTTTTCAGGTATTCACCGGCTTTGATCAGGGAATTTACTTCCCGCTGCCTTGTTGCCGGATCCGGATCCGGTAGTTCAAAAGATGACTTATTATATTGGACAGATATTTTATAATATTGTCATACATACAAGACAATATTCAGTTTTCTTCGAATTTTTTTGAACCTGACAGAATTCAAAATTATCTCTCATTCCTTCCTGTCTGATAATAAAAGTATAACTGCCTTCCCTGATGGTGCGGCACATGTGCCGGAACAAGATGGTTGATGAAGCGATGAGTGAATAAGATAATAAAGCGATTTTACGGCTAAACTCATTATATTTATATGAAGATAATGAAGATGCAGCACCGGAAAATATTTGTTTTCCTCCCCTGAAAGCATTATTTTCAGGCATTCATAAAATGTATAACTATGCGACGAATATTTCTGACCTTATTGTTGGTGGCCTTTCCGGCACTTTTTTCTTTTCTTCAAGCCCAGCCCCTGTGGATGCGATATCCTGCCATCTCGCCTGACGGCAAGACCATTGTCTTTTCTTACAAGGGCGATCTTTTCAAGGTGCCTGCCTCCGGCGGCATGGCTGTGCCCCTGACGGTACACGCGGCCTATGACTACAAACCGTTATGGTCGCCTGACGGTAAACAGATCGCCTTTGCCTCCAACCGTTTTGGCAACTTCGATATTTTTGTGATCCCCGCTGCGGGAGGAGAAGCCCGGCGACTGACCTTCTATTCCGGCAATGAAACCCCCAATTCCTTCACCCCCGACGGAAAAGAGGTGCTTTTCTCTGCCACGATCTATGATAAACCTGGAAATGTACAGTTTCCCGCCGGCCTGCTTTCCGAGTTATATGCAGTGCCTGTGAAGGGCGGTGCTTTCCGGCAGGTCCTGGACGTGCCGGCCGAAGAAGCCAAATATGACAAAACAGGTAAAAGGATGGTGTACATGGACCGCAAAGGCTATGAAAATATCTGGCGCAAGCACCACCGCTCTTCCGTGACCCGTGACATCTGGATATACGATGTTTCCGAAGGAACCTTTCAGAAAATCACTTCTTTTGCCGGCGAAGACCGCGATCCTGTCTTTTCCGCCGACAGCAGGAACATTTATTACCTGAGCGAACAGTTCGGGTCTTTCAATGTGGTGCGGATGGATCCGGATCATCCGGAGCAGGTAACACAGGTATCGCATTTTGACAAAAACCCCGTACGTTTCCTGAGCATTGCGGATAACGGATTACTCTGTTACGGTTACAACGGCGAGATCTACACCCAACGTCCGGGGCAGGATCCGGAGAAGGTGAAAGTGACCTTGCAGATAGACTTAAGCAATCGTGAACCCGAATACCTGCAGCTCACCTCCGGCGCTTCGGAGATGGCCCTTTCTCCCAACGGAAAAGAGATCGCCTTCATCGTGCGGGGAGAGGTATTTGTCACGGCTGTGGACTATGCCTCCACCAAGCGTATCACCAATACTCCCGAACAGGAACGCTCCGTCAGTTTCAGTCCGGACGGACGTACACTGCTCTATGCCTCCGAGAGGAACAACTCATGGAATATCTATACAACTACGATCGTCAGAAAGGATGAAAATTATTTTGCGCAGGCCACCCTGCTGAAGGAAAAGCCGGTACTGGTGACCGGTCAGGAGACCTTCCAGCCAGCGTTTTCCCCTGATGGCAAACAGATTGCTTATCTGGAAAACAGGACCACCCTGAAAGTTCTGGACCTGAAAACGGGACAATCACATACCGTCCTGCAGGGGAAATACAATTACTCCTATTCGGACGGGGATCAGTGGTACCGCTGGTCGCCCGACGGGAAATGGTTTCTGGTCGACTTTTCTCCCAACCAGCTTTTCTCAAGCGATGTGGGCCTGGTGAAAGCCGATGGCACGGGAGAGGTGCGTAACCTGACCCTCAGCGGATACAATGATGAACATCCCAAGTGGGTGATGAAAGGCAATGCGATGATCTGGTTTTCCGACCGTAACGGACTGCGCAGTCACGGCAGCTGGGGTGCCCAGAACGATGTCTATGCTATGTTTTTCAATGAAAAAACATGGGACCGTTTCAGGATGACCAAAGAGGAATATGAGCTGTGGAAAGAAAAAGAGAAAAAAGAAAAACAGAAACAACCAAAGGAAAAGAAAAGTAAAGAGAAAAAGAAACAGCAGGCCGGGTCCGTCCATATTGATCTGAGCAAGATACAGGACCGTACCTCCCGCCTGACCATCAACTCGTCCAGGCTGGCCGATGCGGTTCTTTCCCCCGACGGGGATGTTTTGTATTATCTTACCACTTTTGAGAAAGGTTATGATCTGTGGGTGCATAAGATCAGGGAAAAAGAGACAAAATTGCTGGTTAAGTTGCACGGCGGCGGAGGCACCCTGCATGCCGACAGTGCTTTCAAAAACCTGTATGTCTTTGCCGGAGGAAAGATCACAAAGATCACACTGGCCGGACTGAAACAAAAAAATGTGCAGTACAAAGCCGAGATGTATCTGGACAGGGCCGCCGAGCGGAAGTACATGTTCGATCATGTATGGAGGCAGGTGCTGGAGAAATTTTACGATCCGACCCTCCACGGGCTCGACTGGAGCTACTACCGTCAGAACTATGAGCGTTTTCTGCCTTATATCAACAATAACTTTGATTATGCCGAGATGCTCAGTGAGATGCTGGGTGAGCTGAACGGATCCCATACCGGCTCCGGATACCGTTATCATGATCCGAAAGGGGATGAGACCGCCCGCCTCGGGGTGTTTTATGATGATTCATACCGGGGCCCGGGGTTAAAGATTGCCGAGATCATCGATAAAGGCCCGCTGGTACATGACGGCTCGAAGATACGTGCGGGGGTAGTCATTGAGAAAATAGACGGACAGCCGGTTAACGATAGGTCTGCCCTGTTCCGCCTGCTGAATCATAAATCCGGGAAACAAACACTCTTGTCGCTGTATGATCCTGCCACGAAGAAACGGTGGGAGGAGACCGTAAAACCTGTCTCCAACGGGGCCCAGAATGAGTTGTTGTACCAGCGCTGGGTGAAAAAGCGTCGTGCAGAAGTGGACAGTCTCTCGCACGGCCGTATCGGTTATGTACATGTGCGGGGAATGAACTCGCCCAGCTTCCGTACTGCTTATTCGGAGATCCTGGGGCGCAACTACCACAAGGAGGGTATCATCGTAGATACACGCTTTAACGGGGGCGGCTGGCTGCATGACGACCTGGCCACGCTGCTATCGGGAAAACGTTATGTTGATTTCTATCCACGGGGACAATATTTTGGGTCGGAGCCTCTCAGCAAATGGTACAAACCTTCGGTGGTGGTGGTGAGTGAGAGCAATTACTCCGACGCCCATGGATTCCCTTATGTTTACCGTGCTCTGAAGATCGGCAAGATCGTAGGGATGCCGGTACCCGGTACCATGACGGCCGTATGGTGGGAGACCCTTCAGGACCCGACGCTCTACTTCGGCATCCCGCAGGTAGGGGTCAAGGACCTGCAGGGCCGCTACCTCGAAGGCCGGCAACTCGAACCTGATATCAAGGTACCACAGGATCCCGCCGTGGTGACCCACGGACGGGATCAGCAACTGGAGAAAGCGGTGGAAGTGTTGCTGAAGCAAAAGGAATAAAGCCCTTATCGATACACGATCCTTCTGCCTTTAGCCTTTTGCCTTTTTACTTGAATATCGGATGGGCGTAGGCCTTGACATCTTTGCCGGTGATGGTGTTGCCGCACAGGATGATGAGGCGTTCGATCACGTTGCGAAACTCCCGGACATTACCGGTCCAGTTGATCTTCTTCAGTTCTTCGATGGCATCAGAGGCAAAAACCTTGACAGGCATACCGTATTCGCTGCATATCAGTTCGGAGAAGTGTTTTGCCAGCAGGGGGATGTCTTCCAGTCTTTCATTCAGGGCAGGCACGTGGATGATGATGACGCTGAGCCGGTGGTACAGGTCTTCGCGGAAGTTGTTTTTTTGAATTTCTTCCCGCAGATCTTTGTTGGTGGCAGCTACGATACGCACATCCACGGGGATGTCTTTGTCGCTGCCCACGCGCGTGATCTTGTTCTCCTGCAGAGCCCGCAGCACCTTGGCCTGGGCCGACAGGCTCATATCGCCGATTTCGTCCAGGAAGATCGTGCCTCCCTGGGCTTGTTCGAATTTCCCTTTCCGTTGTTTATAGGCAGAGGTGAAGGACCCTTTTTCATGGCCGAACAGCTCACTTTCGATCAGCTCGGAGGGGATGGCTGCACAGTTAACCTCCACGAAAGGACCGGCGGAACGGTTGCTTTTTTCATGCAGCTGATGGGCCACCAGCTCCTTACCGGTACCGTTGGCGCCGGTGATCAGTACACGTGCTTCGGTGGGAGCAACCCTGTCGATAAGTTCCTTCACTTTTTTTATGGCAGGCGATTCCCCCACGATCTCATACTGTTTGCTGATCTTTTTCTTCAGCACCCGTGTCTCGGTGATCAGGCTCGATTTATCGAGTGCATTGCGTATGGTAATCAGCAGACGGTTCATGTCCGGAGGCTTTTCAATGAAATCAAAAGCTCCTTTTTTGATTGCTTCCACGGCCGTGTCTATATTCCCGTGGCCTGAGATCATGATCACCTGCGCATCTCCGGGGTCTTCCATAATCTTCTCCAGCACTTCCAGCCCATCCATCTTTGGCATCTTGATATCCAGGAGGACCACGTCATAGGGGTGTTCCCTGAACATCTCCAGTCCGCGGAAACCGTCCTCGGCTACATCTACCGCGTATTTTTCATATTCCAGCACATCCTTCAGCGTGTTGCGAATGCTTTTCTCATCATCAATAACCAGGATTGAAGCCATTGTAATTAAATTTTATGATCCTGTCGTGTCTCCATCCAACGGAACACGACCCCTTCCTTCAGCGAGTAGTATGATTGTACCAGTGAAGGCACATTTATTTTTCCGAGAACAAAATTAACAAAAATAGATGCCGGCACAATCATTTCCACCCGGAATGGTTCCATCCCTTTCATATTTTTCCTTTCCGTTGCATCGGAACGGAGCAGCATCCGGTGGACTTTCCGGTAAATATCCGGGGGTATTTCCTGCCATGATGTGCCGGCGTCCGGCAGCCATCCTTTCCCTGTTGCCAGAGCCCGTAAGGTGTCGAAGGTGCCTGCAGCGCCGATCAGCATGCCGGGACGGTGTTGTGAAGTAACTTCCCAAAGCGCTGTCAGGTGGAGGTCGAAATAACGTTCCAGCGCTTGTATGTTCTCCTCCGTGACCGGATCGGACAGGTCAAACTTTTCCAGCAGTCGCGCGATGCCCAGAGGATAGCTTTTTTTCCAGATAACCCCTTCAGGCTGTGAGGCCAGGATAAATTCCACGCTGCCTCCGCCCACGTCCATGATCAGGAAGACATCCTTCGGGTGAATGCTGTGGGTCACACCTGTGTAGATCAGCGAAGCTTCTTCGTCGCCCGGGATAATTTGTACTTCAATGCCGGTAGTCTGCCGGATGTTGTCAAGGAGTTCTGTGCTGTTGGTGGCAGAACGAAGGGCTGAGGTGCCGATGGCCAGGATCTCCTGCACATGGTAACGGTCTGCGATCTCCTTATAGCGGATCATCGCCTCTACGGCCCTGAGCCTGGCTTCCGGGGTAATGATTTTTTTTTGCATCCCTCCTTTTCCCAGCTTTACCGGAATCTTTTCAAAATATATCTCCTTCATCTGCTGTTCGTTCACTCCGGCAATCAGGAGGTTGAACGTGTTGGTGCCCATGTCGATGACGGCGATTTGTGCGGAAGTCATATTGTCCGGGTTTTCGGAAAGATTATTTTCATTCGTTTCATCTGTGTCATCAGTAGTTTCTGAATCTTATCCATTTCCACATTTCTTTCCAGGTAGGTTTTTTCCCGTACATCAGAATGCCGGTCCGGTATATTTTGGCAGCCACCCAGGCAGTCCCGATAAAGGTAATGAACAGCAGGACAATAGAAACGATTAACTGCCATGCCGGCACACCGAAAGGCAAACGGGCCATCATCACCACCGGCGAGGTGAAAGGGATCAGCGATCCCCAGAAAGCCAGTTGGCTCTCCGGGTTTTGGAATGTTCCCATAGCAATAAACAGGGCCAGTATCAGCGGGATGGTGATAGGGAGCATAAACTGCTGGGTGTCGGTCTCATTGTCTACGGCAGCGCCCACGGCAGCAAACAGGGAGGCATACAGAAGATATCCTCCGAGGAAAAACAGGATGAAAGCGCCGATGATAAGGCCCCAGTTAACAGCTTTCAGGGCATTAAGCATCCTTTCTGCCTGTGACAGTTCCTCCTGACCGAGCACTTTCGTATTGGCCGGATTGGGGGTTTGCAATGTCTGGTCTGCTTTGTCGGAGAAAAGACTTGCAGGTACCTGTATGGGCGAGTTTCCCTTGCTCTTATGCATTACGACGCCTGTGGTCGCTGTGACCAGCACCAGGGTCAGGGCTATCCACAGCACAAACTGTGTGAGTCCCACCAGGGCGATGCCGATAATCTTGCCCATCATCAGTTGAAAAGGCTTCACCGAAGAGATAAGGACTTCCACGATGCGATTGGTTTTTTCTTCGATAACGCCCCGCATGACCATGGCTCCGAACATAAAGGTTAACATGTAAATCAGCAGCCCGGAGATATAGGCCAGTGCCATAGCAATGCCAGTGCTGGTCTCTTTTTCTTCGCCCGCGGCATTGATGATAATGGTCTTTAAACGTATGTCGGTCTCCACCGACTTGAGTATTTTATCCAGGTCTTTGATGTTGTAGGCAAGCAGTTTCTGACGTTCGATCTCTTTCTTCAGGGTCTCGGAAATGTATGTGACCACCTCTATCGAAGGTTGCTTGTGTGAGATAAGCTGCACGGCGGACGGGATATAGCCTACTTTGGGAGAGATGTACAGGATGGCATAGTACCCCAACTCGTCAAAATGTTTTTTCAGCGAATCCAGCCGCACGTTTTCCAGGTAATCAAACTTAAGGTACTTGGTAGAGTGTATTTTCCCCTTGAAAAAATGGCCCTGTTGTTCCACCACCGCGATTCTTTTTGTTTCCTGTCCTTTGGAGGTCATGACCAGGACAGGTATAACAAACATGGCTGCCATAAAAACGGGCGTCAGCAGGGTAAGTATAATAAAAGATTTTTTTCTGACACGGGTCAGATATTCCCGGCGGATGATCAATCCTGTTTTGCTCATGGGGTAAGATTTTATTTGTTGTTTTCAGCTTCTGCGGTCACGGTTTTATTATTCTTTTCCCGGTATTCGCTTACCACTTTTATAAAAATATCGTTCATGCGTGGGGTGATCTTGTTGAAGGAAATAATCTTCCCGGCCTCCAGCAAGGCATGCAGCGCATCGTTAGGGGATCCGTTGTTGGTCATACGGATGCGTACCACGCTATCCTTGTTTTCTTTTTTATGTTCCAGGATCTGAAACCGTGAGTTGAGGGTGGCGGTGAGCAGGTTGACATCCCCGTCGAAACGCAATTCGTATTCGTTCTCCGAATATCTTTCTCTCACCTCGCCGATAGGTCCTTCCAGCAGGGTACGTGATTCGTTGATCAGCGTGATATGGTCGCACAGCTCTTCCACGGATCCCATGTCGTGGGTGGAGAAAATGATGGTAGCTCCTTTTTCCCGCAACGAGAGGATCTCTTTCTTAAGTTGCTGGGTATTGATAGGGTCGAAGCCGGTGAACGGCTCGTCGAAGATCATTAGTTTGGGCTCATGGATGACGGTCACGATAAACTGTACTTTCTGCTGCATGCCTTTGGACAGCTCTTCCACTTTTTTGTTCCACCACGAGCCGATCCCGAATTTCTCAAACCAGTGTTTCAGTTGTTTCAGCGCGTCGTGCCGGGAGAGTCCTTTTAGCTGAGCCAGGTATAGCGCCTGTTCCCCCACTTTCATCTTTTTATACAACCCTCTTTCTTCGGGCAGGTAACCGATGGTGAAGATGTCTTCCCGGGTCATCGGTCTGTTCAGGTATGTGAGGGTTCCCTCGTCGGGGGCCGTGATCTGGTTGATGATACGGATGAGTGTTGTTTTCCCGGCGCCGTTGGGGCCCAGCAGTCCATAGATACTGTTTTCAGGGACCTTTATGGTCACGTGATCCAGGGCGCGGTGGTTCGAGAAATTTTTTACGATGTTGTCTGCATGAAATAAGATCATATCGGTAGGGTTAAGGTCATGTTCATTCGAGGAGTTCTTGTGGGTTATTCGAAGAAATTCTTCACCCGTTCAAAGAATCCTTTGTCACGGCTGGGTGGTTTGGGTTTGAATTCTTCCGATTCGTCGAGTTTCTCCAGGATCCTTTTTTCTTCACGGCTCAGGTTTTTGGGGATCCATACATTGACGTAGATGAGCAGGTCTCCCCGGCCATAGCCATGGATGTCGGGCAGACCTTTTCCCCGTATGCGCAGGATTTTGCCGGGTTGTGTGCCGGGGTCCACCTTGATCTTTATCTTCCCGTCCACGGCAGGCACTTCCACCTGTGTCCCCAGGGCTGCCTGGGCGATGCTCAGGTACAGGGGGTAGATGAGGTTTTTCCCGTCACGTATCAATTCGGGATGTTCGATTTCTTCGATCAGCACGATCAGGTCGCCTTTCAGTCCGCCGCTGCGGGAGGCATTTCCCTGTGAGTTCAGGGATAATTGCATGCCGTCTTCCACGCCTGCCGGAATATTGATACTGATGACTTCTTCTCCCCGCACCACTCCTTCGCCGTGACATACGGGACACTTCTCCTGGATGATACGGCCTTGGCCGTGACAGGTGGGACAGGCAGTGGTGGTTTGCATACGTCCCAGGAAAGTGTTCATGACCCGGGTGACCTGCCCCCGGCCGTTACAGGTGGGACAGGTGGTGTAGGAGGTCCCGTCTTTGGCACCGGTACCGGCACAGGCTGAGCAGGGGATGTCCTTGTTTACCTTGACTTTTTTCTTCGTCCCGTGGGCGATTTCCTCAAGGGTCAGTTTTACCTTGATGCGTATATTGCTTCCCCTTGACCTGCGTGAGGAGGAATGACCGCCGCCGAAGCCTCCGAAGCCAAAGTCCCCGAAGATATCTCCGAAATGTTCAAAGATATCGTCCATGTTCATACCCCCCCCGCCAAAACCGGAAGAAGAGCCTACGCCGGCATGACCGAACTGGTCATAACGGGCTCTTTTATCGGGATCGCCGAGCACTTCATAAGCTTCGGCAGCTTCCTTGAATTTCTCTTCTGCCTCGGGGTCTCCCGGGTTTTTATCCGGATGAAATCTCAGGGCTTGTTTGCGGTAGGCTTTTTTTATCTCTTCCTGGGTGGCCGTTTTGGAAACGCCAAGTACTACATAATAATCTCTTTTGGACATATTTCAGGCAATTAAGGGTCAACGGTACGGTCCGTCTTCTTATGAATAAATTTATTCTCCTACAACGACTTTGGCGTGTCGTAGCACCTTCCCTTTCAGGAAGTATCCTTTCTGCAACACATCAACCACTTTGCCCTTCAGGTCTTCTTCCGGGGCCGGTATTTTGGTGACTGCATCATGCAGGTCAGGGTCAAAGGTCTTATGTAAGGCTTCCATTTCCTCCACGCCATTCTGGTTCAGGAAATCTTTTATTTTATTGTATATCAGAGATATTCCCTCTATGTAACTTTGGCATTCTTCCTGTTCGGGCAGCGAGGCCATGGCCCTGTCAAAATCATCTATCACCGGCAACAGGGAAAGCAGGACTCCTTCGGAGGCAAACTTGGTCAGGTCGGCTTTTTCCCGTAACGTTCTTTTCCGGTAGTTGTCAAATTCGGCAGATAACCGCAGATAACGGTCATGCATTTCTTCATATTTGACCTTGTAAGAGGGATGTTTCTTCCTGGTTTGTTGTTTTTTTTCTGTTTGTTCTTCCTGGTCCGTATGTTGTTCCTGGGTTTCTGTATTCATCTGTTCTGCCCTGTTTTCTTTTTCTTCCATCTTTTTATCCTTTCCTTGTTCTGTTTTGTTTTTTGTCATCTCTCCAGATTTTTTGGTTTTGGCTAAATTGTCAGAAGCCCTCTGCAAAATACCTGCCAATTGCCGGAGACGGACAAATTGACAGCCGGCATCTCCGGGAGTTAAAAATAATGCAGGATTATCCGCCGGTACGTTTAATGTCTGCGCCGAGCGCGTTGAGTCGTTTGTCAATGTTTTCGTAGCCGCGGTCGATCTGTTCAATATTGTGTATGACGCTGGTTCCTTCGGCCGAGAGGGCTGCGATAAGAAGAGCTACGCCGGCGCGTATATCCGGTGAGGTCATGGTAGTACCCCGCAACCTGAATTTTTTATCAAGGCCTATAACGGTAGCACGGTGTGGGTCGCACAGGATAATCTGAGCGCCCATATCGATAAGTTTGTCCACAAAGAAAAGACGGCTTTCAAACATTTTCTGATGGATAAGAATGCTTCCCCGCGCCTGGGTGGCCACCACCAGGAAGACACTGATCAGATCGGGGGTGAGGGCCGGCCAGATCCCGTCGGAGATGGTCATGATCGAACCGTCGAGAAATGACTCGATGGTATAATGATCCTGGGCGGGGATGAAAATATCATCCTCTTTTCTTTCCAGCCGGATGCCCAGGCGTCTGAAAGCGTCCGGAATCAACCCGAGATGATCAAAGGACACATTTTTAATGGTGAGGGCCGAGCCTGTCATGGCGGCCATACCGATAAAGCTGCCTGTCTCGATCATATCCGGCAGGATGGTATGCTCACATCCGTGCAATGATCCGACGCCTCTGATATGAAGCAGGTTGGATCCAATGCCGCTGATGTCGGCACCCATATTGCTGAGCATACGACAGAGTTGCTGGATGTAGGGTTCGCAGGCGGCGTTGAAAAGGGTGGTTTCTCCTGCGGCCAGTACGGCCGTCATGATCAGGTTGGCCGTGCCTGTGACGGAAGCTTCCTCAAGCAGCATGTAGGTACCCTTGAGGCGGGAGGCCTGCAGGGAAAAAGCGTTTTCATCCTGGTCGTATTGAAAGGTGGCGCCCAGATGCCGGAAGCCTTTCAGGTGGGTGTCTATCCTGCGGCGTCCTATCTTATCGCCCCCGGGGCGTGGGATATACCCTTGCCCGAAACGTGCCAGCATAGGACCGGTGATCATCACAGACCCTCGCAGGCTCGCGGCAATATCGCGGAATTCCTGTGTCCTCATCCGGTCGGGATCAGCATGGGCGGCCCGGAAAGAATAGCTGTGATCACCCAGAGGCTTTACCTCCACACCAAGGATCCTGAGGAGGTCTATCATGCGCAGAACATCCCGTATCAGCGGGATGTTGTGAACCCTGATTTCCTCACGGGTGAGAAGGGTGGCGGCTATGATCTGAAGGGCTTCGTTCTTGGCCCCCTGCGGGACAATCTCTCCGGATAACGTTTTTCCTCCTGTGATCGTGAAGGTAGCCATCCGATAAGGTTATTTTTTACGTTTTTTGCTTCTTCGGCTATGCCTGTTCCCTGTTGGCGGCATAGGAATAACAAGATCCTTGTCACTGCGCAGCACTATGTTTCTATTCACCTTCAGGGCACCCTGAGAGAGCGTTTCGAGATCTTTGAAGATGGCTTCGTCAGACACCTGACGACGGTTCCACATCAGGTACTGTCGTTTCATCTGGTTGGCCAGATCTTCGATGGCCTGCTCCTTGGCCGGCCCGTCTTCCAACCTGATGATCTCTTTGATAATTTCTTCTACCAGATAACCGTAATGCTTGAAACGTATCTTGCGGGAGGTATAAGGAACACGACGGGGTTTCTCTGCCAGTTTCTCTTCCGTAGGCATCTCATAGGGAGCATCCACGTCCAGCTGGAAATTGGTCATGATCGCCAGATGGTCCCACAATTTATGTTCGAAATCCTCGAGGTCACGGGTTTGAGGATACATACCAGCCATGATAGAGATGATGGTACGGGCAGCACGGGTTCTCTCCTTGCGGTCTTCGATGGTTTGCATATAATCTACCATCCGCTGGAGACTCCGGCCGTATTCCGGCAGCTTCAAAGGATCGCGGGTTGTGTTATAATCAAATTTCTGTTTCATAGATAAAATGTATTGAAGTAAATATCAGATCCTGAAAATATTGATTCCTGATTTTTACGGCAGGAAGATCGGATCAGAATCATATTGAATCAAACAACCGGTTTTACAATTTTTAGTTTTGCAAATTTAAGCAATAATTGCTTTTGTCCGAACTCTTTAAAGAAAACAGTTGCTTTTGTATCCGGAAAAACACCTTCTATTTGCAATACCTTGCCTTTTCCGAACCGGGCATGCTCCACTTCCATGCCCGGCTGTATTTGCTTCGGATCATCCGGCGCAAAGGGGATCTCCGTTTTTTTGCCGGTGGAAATGACATGTGTTTTATTCCCGGCAGGCCTGCGTTCGGGAGATGTAAAAGATCTTTTTTGGTACCTTGTATTTCTGTATGCTTCGTTTCCGGTCCCGGCAGCAGGAAAAACCGCGTCCGAAGCCGGAACATCCAGGTACTGTGGATCTATTTCCCGGATAAAACGGCTGGGACGCGAGAAGGTAACATCTCCCCAGCGAAAGCGTGATTTGGCATATGTGATGGTGACGCGGTCCTTGGCGCGGGTCAGGGCCACATAAAAAAGTCTGCGTTCTTCCTCCAGCTCGCGTTGTGAGTTGACCGAGAGCTGGGAGGGAAACAGGTTTTCTTCCATGCCGGCAATAAAGACATGCCTGAACTCCAGTCCTTTGGCGGCATGAACGGTCATGATTTTTACCGTATCCAGCTCTTCCGTTTCGGTGTCCTGGTCGGTGAGAAGGGTGACATTCTGGAGGTATTCATCGAGTCCGACGAAGCGACCCTCCTGTTCGGGGGTAGCGATAAATTCACTGATGCCGTTGAGCAGCTCACGTACATTTTCATACTTACTCACTTCTTCGGGGGCCGTGCCGTTGTGGAGGTCTTTCAGGATGCCGCTATTACGGGTGATCTCAAAAGCCAGCTCATAAGCGTCTTTTTGGTTTTGCAGGCCGGCAAACTCCCGGATCATGCCTGAGAACTCTTCCAGTTTCTTCCTGGTTCCCGCATGAATTTTCAGTCCGTTTTCTTCCGGATGGGAAACAATCTCCCACATGGGTTTTCCCGTATCGTTGGCCCGGGATTCCAGTTTTTCCAGGGTGGTTTTTCCGATGCCCCGTGCCGGGTAGTTGATGATTCTTTTCAGGGCTTCGTCATCACGGAGGTTGACCACCAGCCTGAAATAAGCCAGCACATCCTTGATCTCTTTTCGCTGGTAGAAAGAGATACTGCCATACACACGGTACGGGATATTCCGTTTTCTGAGCGCTTCCTCAAACACCCGCGACTGCGCATTGGTGCGATAAAGCACGGCAAAGTCATTGTATTTCATCTGGAGGCTCAGATGTTCATCGAAGATCTCATTGACGACCAGAAAACCCTCTTCCCGGTCGGTTTCGGCCTCCACGATTTTTATTTTTTCTCCCTGATCCTTTTCCGAAAACACTTCTTTGGAGATTTGTTCGGCGTTGTGACGGATCAGGCTGTTGGCGGCATCCACAATGTTGCGTGTAGAGCGATAGTTTTGTTCCAGCTTGAAGACCCTGGCTTCGGGATAATCTTTTCTGAAGTTGAGTATGTTTTCAATGCGTGCCCCCCGGAAAGCATAAATGCTCTGGGCGTCGTCTCCGACGACCGAGATGTTTTTATGAACTTCGGATAGTTTTTTCAGGATCATGTACTGGGCCAGGTTGGTGTCCTGGTATTCATCTACCAGAATATACCGGAATCGCCGGCGGTATTGATCCAGGGTCTCCGGGAAATCCCGGAAAAGGATGTTGGTGTTGAGCAGCAGATCGTCGAAATCCATGGCTCCGGCCTTGCGGCAACGGCGGGCATAAATCTTAAATATCTCGCCCATACGATCCCTTTTTTTGTATTTGTCATATTGTGTCAGCTCAGGGATGGTGTTGTAAACGTCCGGGGTGATGAGTGAATTTTTTGCAGAGGAGATGCGGCTGTATACTTCGGAAGGCTTGTAGATCTTTTCATCCAGCCTCATTTCTTTCACGATGGTCTTGATCAGGTTTTTCGAGTCGGCGGTGTCGTAGATCGTGTATGAGGAGGGGTATCCGAGCAGATGGGCTTCGTTGCGCAGGATGCGGGCGAAGATAGAGTGAAAGGTTCCCATCCAGACATAGCGGGCTGCTGTTTCTCCTACCAACCGGGTGATTCTTTCCTTCATCTCACGCGCGGCTTTGTTGGTAAAGGTCAGTGCCAGGATGCTGTGGGCCGGCGTATCCTGCGATAGCAGATAAGCCACCCGGTAGGTCAACACACGGGTTTTCCCCGAGCCTGCCCCGGCAATGATCAGAGAAGGCCCATTGATATGCTGAACCGCCTCGCGCTGTACCTTATTTAATTCTGATAAAAAGTCCACAAGTATAAAAATCATCCAAAAATACGGAACCTTTGGGAATAATTCCGGAATATGGGAAAATTCTGTTGTGTTTTTTATCAACAGTCTGCACAAAAGGGCCCTTTTCTCATACCGGGCACCCAATGGATTCCCGGGCAGGGAAGCCCCCGGGCGCTGCTTATGTCTCTCCCCGGGGAGTGAAATGGCTTTCATGGGAATTTCTTTATTCATAACTTTTGTCACTTTTCGCTTATTTAAAACCTTCCGGTAAAATATTTTGCCGTATTTTCGTTTTTTAATTAATTCGCAGGTTATTCTTACATTTTTACACACGGGATATTGAAGAGATTGGGCCACATACTGTCAGGAAGGATTTTTATGATTATGGTCCTTACTTTATGGGTCGAAGGTAATGTGCAGGCGCAGATAGAGGGCAACGGCTATTCAGTGCTGGAATGGACCCGTTACGATACGGGATCCACACACAGGGATCCGATTTTTATTTACTGTCCGGATGGAAACGGGAACCCGGTATCAGGCAGTATGACGGCCACGCCTCCCGGCGGGACTGCCGGCTGGGATTTTACCTGGACCTTCTACAACCCGGTCACCCACAGCTATGATTCAACGCTTTTGACGGAAAACGGAGTAGCGACTTCCACCGTCAGTGACCTTAACAGTGGGGGGTATGCCGTCAGAATCCGGGATGCCGTCTCTCTGGACACCACTTTTTATGCCTGGGTGTTCATGGATACGCCGCAGGTGAAAGCTTCCGTGCTGAATTTTACCTGTGATTACGTTGCCCTGAAGGGCGATACGGCGTCGATCCCTTTTACTTATTATAATCCGGTCAAAGACTCGGCCATAACCCTGAGAAACGGGCTTTCTTTTTTATGGACCTCAGATCCTTCGTCTGCCATACCCTGGCCCGATCTTGAACCCAATCCGATCATATACAAGCCGCCTTATGAAGATACCCGGTATTATCTTACGGTGACTGATAGTTTCGGGTGTAAAGCCAGCTCTTCTGTTTTTTACGAGACCATTCATGTCAAAGCAGATTTTGAGGTGAACCCGGAAAGCGGAGAAGCGCCTCTGGAGGTATCGTTTACCAATAAATCCATCAACGGGGTGGAGTTTGAGTGGAAGTTCGGGGATGATTCCGTTTTTCACGGGGAAACACCCGATCCGCACACCTATTACATCCCGGACGACTATGTGCCGGTGTTGATTGCCCGGAGCGAGGAAGGCTGTGTAGACAGCCTCTCTTTCGAATCCATTCATGTAGAGCCTTCGGCACTGGAGATACCCAACGTTTTTACACCCAACGAAGATGGCTACAATGACCGTTTCCGCGTCTATGGCAAATCGTTACGTTATATCCATGTCAAAGTTTTTAACCGGCAGGGGGCGAAGGTATATGAATATGAGGGTCAGGGGGCAGCCCTGAAAGATTATGACGGCTGGGACGGCCGGATCAACGGCCGTGGTGCTGCCAGCCCCGGGGTATATTACTACATCATTCGCGCAGTGGGATGGGATGATGTGCAATACAAAGGAAAAGAATACCGGGGCATGGTGTATTTATTCAGGGAGAAGAAATAGGTGACAGGGGGCTCGTTGATCGTGCGGATTCCTACTGGAAAAATATATGTATTTAAATAAATAATTAAATAAATATTTAAATATTTATTTTTTTTGTTTCTTGCAGATTACGCAGATTTTCGCAGAAAGGGACAATAAACCATTTTTATTTCAGACACTGTTGGGATGTGCTCCAAAAAGCTTAA
>JANTHB010000069.1 GCA_024762655.1 Bacteroidales bacterium | reverse complement strand
GTCAGGATATCTATAGCCACTTCATTGCTTCCGCCCTGAGGAACGATAATATCGGCATACCTTTTCGTAGGTTCGATAAATTGCAGGTGCATGGGTTTTACGGTCTTATCATATCTTTCCAGCACTTTGTCCACCGAACGGCCGCGTTCACGGATGTCTCGCTGTATCACGCGGCTCAGTCTGTCGTCGGCGTCGGCATCCACATAAACCTTGATATCAATCTGGTCCCGCAAGGCTTCATCTGTCAGGATCAGGATTCCCTCCACCACAATAACATGTTTGGGGCTTATCGTCACCGTCTCACGGGCTCTTGTGCAGGAGAGGTAGGAATATACCGGTCGCTGGATAATTTTTCCTGCCTTCAGCATTTTCAGATGTTTCACCAGCAGAGAAAACTCAATGGAAGAAGGATGGTCGAAATTAATCTCCTGTCGTTGTTCCAAAGGCAGGTGACTGTTATCCCTGTAATAGGCATCCTGAGGCAGGACGGCCACTTCACCGGCCGGCAGCCGTTCAATAATCTTCCGTACGACGGTAGTTTTTCCCGAACCGGTACCTCCGGCTATCCCGACAATCAGCATTTTTTTATATTTTCGCAGTCGTCATTATACAAATATGGCAGCAATTTAAACATTCATATACTTATCTGCAATGGTCAGGCATATCGTTTTTTTCAGATTATCCGGAAATCCCGATGAAATGAAGAAAAAAAAGCAACTTGATTTTCTGAAAAAAAATTTCTCCTCTTTAAAAAGCCATCGAACAGGCAGCTCATGTTCCCAAAACCTCTTCTGTAGTTGATTATCAAACCGAATAAATCTCATGTTATGACATCATTATATCCTCTCTCTTTTCATCCAATTTTCAAGACCAAGATCTGGGGCGACGACAAATTGCATAATCTGCTCCACAAAGAAACGGGTACCCTGCAAAATGTCGGTGAAAGCTGGGAAATATCAGGCGTTCAGGAAAATATTACGGTTGTTAAGAACGGATTTCTGGCCGGAAACAACCTGCAGGAACTGGTAGAAATATATATGGGCGATCTTGTAGGCGACAAGGTGTATGACACCTTCGGGGTGGAGTTTCCCCTGCTCATAAAATTCATTGATGCCAGCGACGTCTTATCCGTACAGGTACATCCCGACGATAAGACCGCTTTCGAGAGGCATCATGCTTACGGCAAAACGGAAATGTGGTATATCCTCCAGGCCGACCCGGGGGCGGAAATTATCATCGGATTTAAAAATGATGTGAGCAGGGAGGCATATCTGCGACACCTCAAAAATAAAACGCTCCGGGAAATACTGAACAGCGAGGAAGCCCGGGCCGGTGATGTATTTTTTATCCCGCCCGGCCGGGTTCATGCTATCGGCGCCGGTATTTTGCTTGCCGAGATCCAGCAAACCTCAGACATCACCTACCGCATCTATGACTGGGACCGGGTGGATGCCAACGGCAAAAGCAGGGAGCTGCATACCGACCTGGCGCTTGACGTAATAGATTTCAAGTCTTATCCTGAATATAAGATCCCTTATCAGGATCAGCTTAACGAGACTACCGGCCTGGTGCAATGTAATTATTTTAGCACCCAACTCATTCACATCAACAAACCCCTGGAAAAAGACTATTACGATCTGGATTCTTTTGTTATCTATATTGGCGTGGAAGGAGAAACCACCCTCGAACATGAAAACGGCAGTTCCTCCCTGAAAAAGGGAGAAAGTTTACTGATACCTGCCGTCCTGAAAGATATCACGCTGATCCCCAAAGGAGAATCCAGGCTGCTGGAAGTTTACATCAAATAGAATTTAAATGGAAATTAGAAAGCTTCGATCAAAGAAATTAAATAGTATATAATTAATAATTACGTTCCGAACGAAGTGAGGAGCAACTTTCGTGAGCGCATGCGAGCTAATTTCGTGAGGGCGCAAGCCCGAACTAATCACGCAGCATAGCTGCTAATGACATGAGCGTAAGCCAACCGTTCCTCTCAATATTTAATGATTTTAAATATCTTTTCCTTTTCTCCTGTACGTATCCTGACAAAATAAAGTCCTTTAGGCTGACTGTTCATATCTATCCGCAAACGGGATGCCGTGCCGGCATACATTTCTTTTTCCTCCAGTTGCTGACCCAGGATGTTGGTTACCGAAATGTTAATAATCCCTGTCAGATCTGAAGGCAATTCTAGGGTAAAGGTTTCATTAAAAGGGTTCGGATAGATTCTGAAATCTGCTATTTGTTTCATGACCGGTTCCACTTTGGTACAGGCATCAACATGCACCACCACCGAATCGGTGAGGGTACAGCCGCCGGTATCCACCACCGTCACCCAATACGTACCACTGTCACCTACCGGGAGGGTTTGTGCCATGGAGGAGTCGGACCACAGGTACCCGGAATATCCGCTGCCCGGATCCAGCACCAGGGTATCGTTCAGACAGATGGTCGTATCATGGAAAGCAAACAGGCTGGTCGTATCGGCATAACTGCATTTGCTCTCCAGCCACAGATCGTCCAGATATAAAACAGATCCGGGGGCATTGCTTCCTCCGCCTCCGAAAGCCTGTCCCGAAAGGCAGATAATGTTAACCGTATCTACCGTCATATCTCCCAGATTGAGGGGTTCATTAAAGTAGGTATATTCGGGGACAGGAGGCAGGTTGAACACCCTAATGGTCTGATCACGGCTGTCAGTCTGGTCATTCCAATGCGTACAGAAAACCACAACCTGCGCACTGTCAACACCCACCGGCATATATTTATAGTACCCGCTGATGGCCCGTGGGGTTTCATCATAAGGAAACCCTCCGCTGATATTCTCCACCTCCAGCTTTCCCACGGATGCAATTCCGATATTTTGCTCTGCAAAATCGAGATACACGGTTTTCAGTTTCATGGCGTAGCTTCCCGAGTGTGCGTCTTCTGTCTGAAAGCACATCTTATCACTTTGTGTAAGCACAGACACCCAGTTACCGCTCTCCCATCCGACAGGATCTTCATAGGTAAGCATATCCCAATTTTCAAAATCCCCGTTGGGGATGGACTGGGCATCCTGATCAAACTGAAGATGATCGACATACAGGTAACTACCCGTAACCGGATCCCAAGGAGTTCCGGCAGAGATCCCAACCAGAGCGGTATCAGGCACCCCGGAAACCGGATTGAACGGAAAAGCCATGCGTTTATACGACAATTGTTCCCCGGTCAGCGTAAACCAGTTTTCCGAAAGGGCATTCCCGTCTTTTTTAAATATAACAAGGATACGCGCTGTGTCTCCGCTTTCGACATGGTACTTAAAATATCCGACCAGAGAATCCGGTTGTCCGGTATAGGGAAATCCGCCGAGATATTTGAGGTCGGGATAATCTCCGGACACACGTCCCTGGCAGAAAGCAAAGCCGGGCGTTTTCTCCTGGTCATATACGCGATTTTCCAGATACAAAGCATAAGATCCGGAATACGCATCATCGGTTTTCCTTACTGACAACGCAGTATCACCGTTAAAAGCGCCCATAATGTCGGATGTAAGCCACGACCGTGGTTGTTCAAACAGCTGACGGGTCTCCCATTGTTCAAACCCCCTGTTGGGAATATTCTGCGGCACGGCAGCCGTAAGGATGAACAGGATAAAAACGAAAGTAAAAATCCATTTTTTCATGATAATTCCTCCTCTGATTAAGTTGGTATTTTAAACAAATTTACGTGGATATAAGCATAATGTCAAGTTTTTATAAGGTGTTGGTTAAAACTTATTTATGACAACAAAAATTGAACCAAACCGGGCATATTCTTTCTTCCCCATGATTCTTTATTCATTGTTTCGGGACTTTTTCACACCTTTGTGAGGCATTTTAATCGTCCCATGAAAGATCTGACACAAGGAAAAGAAGCGAAGCTGATCCTTCATTTTGCCACACCGATGTTGCTGGGAAACATTTTTCAGCAGCTCTATAATATTGTGGACAGTATTATTGTGGGGAACGTTCTGGGGAAACAGGCACTGGCAGCCGTCGGGGCATCTTTCCCGGTAATTTTCACGGTCATCTCCCTGCTGATCGGGGTTGCCAGCGGTACCACCATTGTGATCGCCCAGTATTTCGGTGCCCGCAAGCTGGAAGAAGTAAAAAAAGCCATGGACACGTTTTACATCTTTGCTTTTTTTGCATCCATTATCATGTCCGTACTGGGTATTTTCTTCAGCGGAGATCTGTTTCACCTGCTTAAACTCCCGGAAGAGGTATTACCCCAGGCCAAGACTTACCTGCATATCATCCTGGCCGGGATCATCATTTTTTTCGGGTTTAACGGCACCAATGCCATTCTTCGGGGATTGGGCGATTCCAAGACGCCTCTCTATTTTCAGATTGCAGCCACCATCGTCAACATCGGGCTTGATATCCTTTTTGTCATGGTTTTCGGCTGGGGCATAGCGGGAGCTGCCATTGCCACCGTCACGGCCCAGGCCGGCGCCCTGGTTACCGCCATATGGTATCTCAATAAATACCACTCCCTCATCCGTATCACCTTATTCGGGATGAAATTCGACCGGGACATCTTCCGGAAAAGCTTGCGCATCGGTCTTCCTACAGGTTTTCAGCAAACCTTTGTAGCCCTGGGGATGATGGCTCTCATGGGTATCGTCAACACTTTCGGTACGGACGTCATAGCCGCTTACTCCGTGGCAGGACGTATCGATTCCCTGGTCATGCTCCCGGCCATGAACTTTGCAGCGGCGCTGGCTACCTTCGTGGGACAGAACCTGGGCGCCGGCAAACCCGAAAGGGTAAGACACGGACTGATTTCCACCATTTGGATGAGCAGTATCATCTCACTCACCATAACACTCATTGTACAAATTTTCCCCTCCCAGCTGATGGGTTTATTTACCAAAGATGCCTCTGTGATCGCAATAGGACGGCAATACCTGATTATCGTAAGTGCCTTTTATATTGTTTTCTCGGCCATGTTCTCCATCAGTGGCGTGATGCGGGGAGCAGGAGATACGTTGGTTCCTATGTTCATCACTCTTTTTGCCCTGTGGTTTATACGTATCCCGGCAGCCTGGCTGTTATCCCGTCACCTGGGTGTCGTTGGCATATGGTGGGCCGTACCCATGGGGATGTTTACCGGATTCCTGTTGTCATTCCTCTATTATCTTACGGGAAAGTATAGGAACAAAGTGATTGTAAAGAGGGGATAATATGGTTCGCTGCGCGAACGAAATTAGCATGCTACGCATGCGAAATTATTTAGAAATTAGCTCGCTGACGCGAGCGAAATTAGTTCGGGCTGCGCCCTCACGTAATTAGCTGCTCGCAGGCTCGCAGCGAAATTAGGTTGTCATTCAGTAGTCATACAGTAGTCATACGGTAGTCATACAGTAGTCATGCGGTAGTCATACGGTAGTCATACGGTAGTCATACGGTAGTCATGCGGGGGGAATAGCCGCCGTTCCAAGGTCCCCGAGTGGGCGGAGCGAAGCGACGGTTACCTGCCTCCCGCAGAGGGGTATCGAGGGGCCGAGTGGGCGAAGCAAAGCGGCAAAGCCTGCCGATTACGTGGACGTATTCCGTTAATTTCGTGAATATTAGAGCCTCTGTTTTTCAGGCAAAGCCGGCTGTTTTTTTCCCTCTCATAAATTATCGTAAATTTGTTTTTTTTTAATGCGAAAAACACACAAACCATGATCCAGTCAATGACCGGATACGGAAAGGCGACCCGTGATTTTAAAGACAGGCAGATCACGGTAGAGATCAAGTCCCTCAACTCCAGACAGGCGGATATATCCACCCGGTTGCCTGCCGCTTACCGGAACAAGGATCTTATTCTCAGAAAGCTTTTGACAGAAAAACTGGTACGGGGAAAAATTGATCTTTCCATGACGGTACTCGACTTTACCGGAGAGACCTATCCCGATGTCAACAAGGCTGCAGTTAAACATTATCTGCATCAGTTAAGGAACCTGGCCGAGGAGCTGGATATCCGGAATGAAGAAGCCCTGGTACAGAGTCTGTTGCGGTGGCCGGAAGTACTTTCCGATATCGCGCGTGAAATTGATGAGACCGAATGGGAGCAGATTGTTCAAACTGTCGAAGCGGCCATCACCCAGGTAAAAAAGTTCAGGGAACAGGAAGGAAGCTCGATTGTGGAAGATATGCGTACCCATGTGCAGGGCATCCAGTCTCTTTTGGAACAGGTTGCCCCTTTTGAAAAAGAGAGAATACTAACTGTCCGGAAACGGCTGGAGAAAAACCTGCATGAGTTGGGGGGCATGAACACCACCGACCGCGAACGCTTTGAACAGGAAATCGCTTACTATCTGGACAAACTGGATATCAACGAAGAAAAAATCCGTCTGGCCAATCATTGCAGGTATTTTACAGAGACCCTGAACAACGGCGGGGATATAGGAAAAAAACTCGGGTTTATTGTTCAGGAAATGGGACGGGAGATAAACACCCTGGGCTCCAAGGCCAATCATGCCGGCATACAGAAGCTGGTAGTCATGATGAAAGATGAACTGGAAAAAATCAAGGAACAAACTTTTAACGTTCTCTAAACACACCTTGTTTATGTCTACAAGAAACCGTCAGGAAAGACCCCCACGCCCCGCGAGAAAAATATTAATCTTCTCTTCGCCCTCGGGCGCCGGAAAGACCACCATCGTCAGGCACCTGCTCAAAACATTTCCCAACCTGGCATTCTCGGTATCCGCCACTACCCGGCCCCGCCGCGATCATGAGGAAGACGGCAAAGATTATTATTTCTTATCCGTAGATGAGTTCAGAAACAAGATAGATGAGGATGCCTTTGTCGAATGGGAAGAAGTGTATAAAGGCACCTATTACGGCACCCTGAAATCGGAAGTACAACGTCTCCTTGACAGAGGCTACCATGTTGTTTTTGATGTGGATGTTAAAGGAGCGCTGAACATAAAAAAATTATACGGAGAACAGGCACTGGCGGTATTTGTGATGCCTCCCTCCATCGAAGAGTTACAGAAACGGCTGCACCACCGCTCCTCCGACCCGGAAGACAGTATCCGGGAAAGGGTGGCCAAGGCCCGGCAGGAGATGGAATACGCAGACAAGTTCGATGTCATTCTTATCAATGACAGACTGGAAGAAAGCCTGCCCAGGGCCGAAGAGATCGTAAGAAATTTTATAGAAGAATGAAAACGGGACTTTTTTTCGGCAGTTTCAACCCGGTGCATATCGGCCATACGGCCATTGCAAATTATTTTGTGGAATATGCCGGGCTGGAACAAATATGGTTTGTTGTATCTCCTCAAAATCCGCTGAAAGAGCGGGCTTCCCTCCTGGCCGAATACCACCGTCTCGAGCTGGTAAACCTGGCGCTGGACGATGATCCCCGTTTCCGGGCTACGGACATGGAGTTTCGCCTGCCCAAACCTTCCTACACCATAGACACCCTGGCTTACCTGACGGAAAAATTTCCGAAACGGGAATTTGTGCTGATCATGGGCGCTGACAATCTGGTGACCCTGCACAAATGGAAAAATTTTGAGCAACTGGTCCGAAACTATGAAATCATTGTGTACCCCAGAAGGGGCTCTGATACCAGACAACTGCATCCGTCTTTAGAGAAACTCTTGCCGAAAGCCCGCATCAGCAACTCCCGGGCACCGCTCATCGAGATATCTTCCAGCTTTCTGCGCCAGGCGATCCGGGAAGGAAAGGATATGCGATTCTTTTTTCAAAAACCCGTGTGGGAATATATCATGGACATGCATTTCTATGAAAAGTAAGTACGGAAAGGAAAAGTGCCTAAATGAAACGTTATAAAAAATTTCATTATGAAAACATTTAAGTATTATTTTGGAATTTTGGCGGGGCTGATACTGACCACAGGAACACTGTCAGCCCAGGAAAAGATAGGTGTTTTCGACAGTCAGACCGATGTGGGGAACTGCAAAAACAAAGGTTTTGCCGTTTTCAATCCTGCCGGCCAGACATACCTTGTCGGGGGGGCCGGGGCCAACATGTGGTTTGGCCGGGATGAGTTTCACTATCTGTGGACTACCCTGCAGGGAGATTTTATTCTACGTGCCGAACTTACTTTTCATGGTAAGGGGGTGAATCCGCACAGAAAAGCGGGATGGGTGGTACGGAATACGCTGGATGACAATGCGCCACAGGTCAATGCCACCGTTCACGGCAGTGGCCTGACCAGCCTGCAATACCGAAAAATCACGGGTGGAACAACGGAAGAGATCGTCTTACCCGATTCTTTCCCGAATGTCATTCAACTGGAAAGGAAAGGGAACACTTTTATTATGTCTGTGGCGCGGTTCGGGGAACCGTTTACCCGTGTTTCGCTGGACTCTCTGAAGCTCGACCATGAACTATTCGCAGGGATCTATGTCTGTTCTCACGACCCTGACATTGTGGAAACTGCCACCTTCAGGAATGTGCGTATCATACGGCCGGCAGGACCCGGATTACAGCCTTATCATGACTATCTGGGCAGTCATCTTGAAATACTGGATATCGAAAGCGGTTTGCGGAACATCATTTTCAGCACCGCCAACTCCATTCAGGCTCCGAACTGGACACCGGACGGGAAAAAACTGATCTATAATTCCAAAGGTCATCTTTTTCAGTATATCCTGAAAAACGGCACGGTTCAACCGCTGAATACAGGGTTTGCCACACGTTGCAACAACGACCATGTGCTGACATTCGACGGCACGCTGCTGGGGATCAGCAACACAGATAATCACTCCGGCAAATCCGCCGTTTATTACTTACCGGCTACCGGCGACTCTACACCGGTCAGGGTCACACATCCCAGCGCCGATGCTTCCTATCTGCACGGATGGGCTCCTGACAACAAAACCATGGTGTTCACGGGATTCCGGCACGGGAAGTTTGATATCTATTCGGTAGACATTCATACGGGAAAAGAAACCCAACTGACCGATAAACCGATGCTGGATGACGGACCCGAATACAGTCCTGACGGAAAATATATTTTCTTCAATTCGGCCCGGACAGGGAAGATGAAGATCTGGCGCATGGACCCGGATGGGAAAAACAAAGTACAGCTTACCTTTGGCGACGAATATAACGACTGGTTTCCGCATGTAAGCCCCGACAGGAAATGGATTGTTTTCATCTCGTTTCCCAAGGAAGTTGATCCTCAGGACCATCCTTTTTACAAGCATTGCCTGTTACGCATCATGCCTTACGAAGGGGGAAAACCGAGGATCCTGGCATATATCTACGGAGGCCAGGGCACCATAAATGTTCCCAGTTGGTCTCCTGACAGTAAAAAAATTGCTTTTGTGACAAACACCGGGATGTAAACGAAAGGAATCCTCAACCCAAGGCAAAAGACCACCCCGGAATCTATCCCGGGAAAGGGAAGATTTTCTCAAAAACCAGGACCTTTCTGCTTGTTTCTGCTCCTCTGGAAACGTCGAAGACACCTACGTAGGCCCCTACGTAGATTTATAATTCATCATGTAACCTGTACCGGAAGATTTATACTGCATTCTCCCGGGGGAATTCCGGCCGGTCCGTTCACACTTTTTCCACCACATGTACTTCCCGGACAATTTCCATACCGCGATGGATGGCTTTTTCGTTCAGGGGAAGGAGATGGTGGTATCGTTCGGGCAGGGATTTTTTCAGGCCTTTGATCACATTATCCAGTTCGACAATGGGTTTGATCTTCAGGAAGGCCCCCAGCATAATCATATTAAAGGTGCGGGTCGTCTCCATTCTGGCAGCTTCCTCGGCCCCGTCGGCCCGGTAGACATTAATATCCGAGCGGGAAGGATGCCGGGAGATGCCGTTGCCGTCATACAGAAGTATTCCTCCCGGTTTAACTGTTTTTTCAAACTTATCCATGGATTGCTGATTCAGGATAATGGCCGAGTCGAACGCATTGAGGATGGGCGAACTGATGCGTTCGTCACTGATGATTACGGTCACGTTGGCAGTGCCTCCTCTCATCTCGGGTCCGTAGGAAGGCATCCAGCTCACTTCCTTTCCCTGCATTACGCCTGAGTAACAAAGGATTTTTCCCATGGAAAGAACCCCTTGTCCGCCAAAACCGGCTATGATAATTTCTTCAGTCATAATTGTATATTTTCCTGTTTCGTTTCAATTACATTTCCGGGACTTTGATATCACCCAACGGATAAAAAGGCAGCATGTTTTCGTCGAGCCATTTGACCGCCTGTACCGGAGGCATTTTCCATCCCGAGTTACAGTTGGAGACCACTTCTACAAAAGAAACCCCACGGTTAAGTTTCTGATATTCGAAAGCCTTGCGGATGGCTTTTTTGGTTTTCCTTACCAGGTTCGGAGTATGGACGGCCTGCCGGGTCACATAGTAGGTTCCGGGCAGTTGGGCCACCAGTTCGGTCATTTTTATCGGATGTCCCATCAGGCCGGGATCCCGACCGTAAGGGGTGGTTGACGTGCGCATACCTTCCAGGGAGGTAGGGGCCATCTGTCCGCCTGTCATGCCGTAGATGCCGTTGTTGATAAAGATCATTGTGATGTTCTCGCCCCGGTTGCAGGCATGGATGGTTTCGGCTGTGCCGATGGCTGCCAGGTCGCCATCCCCCTGATAAGTAAATACATACCTGTCGGGCAGCAGTCTTTTGATGGCAGTGGCCAATGCAGGTGCCCGGCCGTGGGCTGCCTCCTGGGTGTCCACATCAATGTAATCATACATAAACACCGAGCAACCCACCGGCGCAATACCGATGGTCTTGTCCTGGATGCCCATTTCCTCGATCACCTCAGCGATGATCCGGTGTGTTGTACTATGTCCGCATCCCGGACAGTAGTGCATCACATTGTCGGTAAGAACGCTGGTCTTTTTATAGACTATATTTTCTTCCTTAACAATATCTTTAATATCTAATTCAGCCATATCAACCTCCGATAAATTTTTGTATTAACACTTCTACGATTTCATCGGGAGTAGGGATCACTCCTCCCATCCTGCCATAATGTTCGACCGGCACTTTTCCATTCACTGCCAGCCGCACATCTTCCACCATCTGGCCAGCGCTCATTTCTACGCTCAGCATCCCCTTTACCTGACCGGCGAGGGCTCCCACCTGTTTTTCCGGGAATGGAAACAGGGTAATAGGTCTGAACAGGCCAGCCTTGATGCCTTTTTCCCGGGCCAGCTGAACGGATTTCTGGCATATCCGGGAGCTGGTGCCATAGGCCACGAAGAGATACTCGGCATCTTCACACTGGAACGTTTCGTACCGCACCTCTTCCTCTTTCATCTTCCGGTATTTCTCAACCAGTTTCCGGTTGAACCGTTCCTGACGATAAGGATCCAGATCGAGGCTGGTGATAATATTTCGTTCGCGTTCCGGTTTTTTACCTATGGTAGCCCAATCCGGCAGCTCCTCTTCTTTCATTCTGGGGCGTTGGGGTTGGAATTTCACTTTTTCCATCATCTGGCCGATGGCACCGTCAGACAGGATCATCACGGGATTGCGGTATTTGAAGGCCAGGTCGAATGCCAGCGGCATAAAATCGGCCATTTCCTGCACGGACGAGGGTGCGAGTACCAGCAGGTGATAATCGCCATGTCCTCCGCCTTTGGTGGCCTGAAAATAATCCGACTGTGAGGGCTGGATGGTCCCCAATCCCGGGCCTCCCCGCACAACATTGGCGACCACCACCGGCAATTCGGCGCCGGCGATATAGGAGATTCCCTCCTGCATGAGGCTTATCCCCGGGCTGGAGGAAGAGGTCATAACCCTTTTCCCGGCGCCGGCGCCCCCATACAACATATTGATCGCCGACACTTCACTTTCGGCCTGGAGTACCACCATCCCGGTACGTTCCCAAGGCTTGGCAGCGGTAAGATATTCCATCACCTCACTCTGCGGTGTAATAGGATAGCCGAAGTAGCCATCGGCACCCGCCCTGATGGCTGCCTCGGCCAGGGCCTCATTTCCTTTCATTAATACAAAATCTTCTTCCATATTTTTCAATTTTTTCAAACTTCGGTTTTTTCCTCCACTTTCATACGATAAACCGTGATCACCCCGTCGGGACATACAACGGCACAGTTGGTACATCCGTTACATGCATCGGGATTCTCCATATAGGCATAGTGATAGCCTTTGCTGTTTACCTTTTTGGACATGGCAATCACATGGGTCGGACAGGAGATCACACAAAGCTCACAGCCCTTGCATCGTTCCGTATCCACCACGATCGCCCCTTTGACTTTAGCCATAGTTATATATTTTTAATTTAACCGACCTAAAAGTAATATTTTCAAATAATATCCGATCCTGTTTTTTGTCATATTAAAAACTGCTCCTTAACAATTTCAGGCCACCGGATGATCTTTCCGGAACCATTTCAGTCTCTTTTCCAGGTCTTTAAACTGATCGGGCATAACCTGGGAGACGCAGGCTCGTATTCCTTCGGTGCGGCTGCTTCCGGTAATTTCAAGTGAAATAGCTCCAATACCGTAATAGAGCAGTTCTTCCACCAGTTCCACCCCGGAGAGTCCCGGATAAGACACTGTAAAGTAAAATCCATCGGCCACCGGCTGATCCACATCCTTGTTGTAAACGATGCGGAAACCGTTTTTTGTAAATATCTCCTTCATAATAGCGGCTTTCCTGCCATATTCGCGCACCTGCTCCACAAAGTCATAAGTTCCGTCATTGGCCGCTTTCAGGATTCCCTGCAGTGCATACTGTGATGAATGGGATACACCTGCCGAGAGGGAATAGAGTGCACCGTAGATCATGGCATAGCCGAACTCGGAAGAGGGGAAAAAGCGTTTCAGCGCCGGGAACCGGCGATTGTAAAGCACGTCCGAAATGATCATCATTCCGACCCGTTGTCCGGCATAACTGAAAGACTTGGAACTGGACACCAGCAACACATAATTGTCTGTATATCTTGCCACGGTAGGCTGATAAGGCGGTTGTCCGGGTTTGGAATAGTCTTTGCGGAAGTCCATGCCGAAATAAGCCAGGTCTTCAATGACAATCACCCCGTACTCGGTAGCCATCTCGCCGATAATCTGTAGCTCTTCTTCGGTAAGGATAAACCAGGCCGGGTTATTGGGACTGGAATAGAGGATACTGGAGACTTTGCCGGTTTCAAGGTATTCAAACAGTTTATCTTTCAGTTTGGGCCCACGGTGATCAAAGACGTCGAATGACATAAAGCTGTGTCCCAGCACGTGGCATTGTTGTTTCTGCACGGGAAATCCCGGATCGAGGAACAGGGTTCCTTCCTTGGAAGGATCGGTACGGTTAACCACCATGAAGGCAGCCATAGAGCCCATCATACTGCCTACGGTAGGCAGGCAGCCTTTGGGGTCCACTTCGATATCCATAAACAATCTGGCAAAGCGGGATATCTCTTCTTTCAGTTCTTTCACGCCTTCGATCATCGGATAACTGGCAGCCACCCCTCTTTTCAGGGCTTCTATTTCGGCCTCGACGCCGGGAGGCGCTGCCGGCAGGCCGGGCACGCCCATTTCCATACGGATGAAACGTATACCGGATCGTTCCTGGAGTTGATTTACGGTACGTACGATCTCCCGGATAGAACCCTTCCCCACCCTTTCCAGGCAACTCGTCCGGATGACCTCTTCAACGATCTGTGCATCAACAGGTGTTTTTCTCATATAGATCAGGATTCAATAAAACAAAAAGGGCAGCATAATTTTTGCTGCCCTCCATATTTATTCTTTAGCTGAATTCTTTAAGGATATTGTCCAGCCATTTATCCAGACGTTCCGGGGTTTTTTCCGATTCATAATCTTCATCCAGGGGAAGGCCTATAAAATGGTCGTCGATTACGGCTTCCGAGTCCCCAAACTCATACTCCACCACCGGCACCTGCCCGACAATCCTGGCACCCAGTCTGAGCAATTCCTTGCCCAGTACCCCCATGGCATCCACAAAATGGTTGGCATAGGTAAGATGATCACCCAGACCGTATATGGCATAGGTTTTCCCCTGGTGATTTACTTTTCCCAGTTCGGGCATAAAACGTGCCCAGTCATCACTGGGGTTTTCCATGGCCCAGGTTTCCGTGCCCACGGTAGATATACCAAAAATGATATTCCTGTATTTTTCCAGGTCTTTTGCCGTACTGTTTTTCACCAATATCAGATCTACCTGGTCTTTCAGACGGTCCTTGATCATCCGGGCAACTTTCTCAACACTCCCTCTTTCCGGGCCGTAAAACAATCCAATTTTTTCCATATTCCAGTATTCTTAATTTATTGCCAGTTCATTTCATAAAAAAAACGAAGGTACAAATTTAAAATTATTTCGGGATTTTAATCATGATAAATGATAGAATACGGATTTTCGGATATATTTTATAACATATAACACGATGCATTAGGATTGACAAATTACCCTGACAGGTTACAGGTTCACCCCTATGTTTTTCCGGTACGGTTTCCGGTGATGCGGGATTTTTCATTTCCCGATTCTTATCCTTGCATCCACGACGATAATTCTGTCTTCTTCCGCCATGAGGGGGTTCAGGTCCATTTCTGCGATGTCCGGGTATTTCTCCGTCAGGCGGGCCAGGGCCATCAGGATCCGGGCAAATGCATGTTCTTCTATTCCCGGTTTGCCCCGTACGCCCCCGAACAGTTTATAGCCTTTCAGGTGGCGGATCATATAGAGGGCTTCCTCTTCTTCGAGGGGTGTCAGCGCAGCCATGTAGTCACGCAACACTTCTATAAAAATTCCTCCCAGACCGCACAGGACGACATGACCGAAGCCGGGTTCCCATTTCACCCCGGCAAACAGTTCCGTCCCCTGTAGCATAGGCTGTATTAGAACGCTGTCGACCCCTTCTATTTGCATTATTTTTTCGAAACTCTCCTCCGCTTCTTTTCCGGAAGCAATGCCGGTAATTACCCCCCCGGCATCCGATTTATGAATAAGCCCCACGGCCTTCATTACAATCGGAAAGCCCGTCTCATGGATAAAAGCCAGCGCTTCCTGCCGCGTGCTGCACACCTTTTCCTTCACTACGGGTATCCCCGCCTCTGTCAACAAACGATGTACCGTTGACGGATCGAGGTATCCTTCCGGGAAGTCTGCCCCGGCTTTTCTCTTTTTCTCAACCGTTTTTTCCTTAAAAAAAGGCCCGGGACGATTCAAGACCTTCCCCAAAGCCCTGCCCAGCACCACCTCATCCGGAAAATTAATTCTGCCTCTGGCAATAAAATTTTCAATTTCCCGCTTCACATTAATCACGGAAGGCAGGACAGGAAATACCGGTTTCCGGCTGCTTTTCATCTTCTGATCCAGCAAGTCATACACATCATCCACGGGGAAAAGTCCGGGACTTCCGAATATCACCACCATGGCGTCAATGTTCTCAAAGTCCTTTTCACAGGCATCCATGATATACCCCAGTTGTTCCGCCGTGCCTGTGGCAAGGAAATCGACCGGATTCTTTACCGACGATCCGGGAAAGAGTTTGTGTTTCAGGGCATCTGCCGCCGGTCCTGTCAGGGGAGGCACGTGCAGACCCTCTTCCGAGAGGGTATCGGTAAGCATCACCGCCGGGCCGCCGGCGTGTGTGATGACGGCAAAGTTTTTGCCTTCAGGCAGGGGATGGCACATCACACCGGCTACGGTCACCAGTTCTTCGCGGCTGTAACAGCGTACGATACCGGCTTTCCTAAAGAGGGCTGCAGCGGCTTCTTCCGAGCCGGCCATGGCACCGGTATGTGAGGAGGCGGCCCGGCTGCCTGCCGCCGAGGTGCCTGCTTTCACGGCCGCTATGCGACATCCTTTCCGTACCAGGGAGGAGGCATGCTTCAGCAAGGATAGAGGATTATGTATGGTCTCCAGATAGAGCAGGATCACTTTAGCGCTGTTTTCCGGGTCAAAATGATCGTCCAGGTAGGCCAGCACCTCTTCCACACCGTTCTGTGCGCTGTTACCCACGGAAAAGACGGCCGAAAAAGAAAGCCCGTTGGGCATGCCGGCCTCCATGATAAAAACAGCCGTAGCTCCGGAGCCGGAGATGAGGGTCACACCCTGCGGATCGAGTTTGGGTACGGGGGTGGTAAAAACACCGCTATACGCGGGGGTGATCACCCCGATGCAGTTGGGTCCGATCAGTGCTCCGCCATTCTCTTCGATCACCCGGACGATTTGTTTTTCCAGCCCGGCCCCTTCGGGGCTTTCTTCTCCGAAACCGGCCGAAAGGATAATAAAAGCTTTCGTCCCTTTTTCCCGTGCCAGCACTTCTATGGCAGGTAAAGTAAACCGGGCAGCAATGGCCAGGATCGCAAGGTCTACCTGAGGCAGGTCTCTGACATCCTGAAAGGAGCGAGCGCCCTGTACCCGGTCTGCTTTGGGGTTGACCACATACAACCGTCCCGCATAGTTTCCCTTTATCAGATTTTCCAGCACCTTGCCCCCGGGCTTGCGGGTATCTTCAGATCCCCCGATCACCACGATGCTCCCGGGGTTCAGTAGTTTTTCATTGATCATCTCTCTCCCCTATTGATTTCGGTAAAAATAAGGTTTTTAAATGGAATCGCGGGACTTTTTCACCCTTCGGACTTGGGCGGATGAAAAATGATCAGGTATTGTTTTTCGGGTATAAGGAAAAAAAACATTACCCGGGATTTGCGTCCGGCACTTCCTTGTTAACGCAATATTTGAGTGTCTTCCCTGAAAAAAAGTCAAGGATATTGCGGGCGGCCTGACGGCCTATCTCTACGCGAGTTTCCCAGGCGGCCGTACCGATATGAGGTACGGCAACGACCTGATCCATTTGGAGGAGAGCGTCCGGTATTTCCGGTTCTTTCTCAAACACGTCGAGGGCGGCGCCGGCAATTTTTTTCTCCTGCAGCGCCCGGATCAGGGCCTGTTCGTCCACCACTGCCCCACGGGCCGTATTTACCAGGATTGCAGAGGGTTTCATTAATTCCAGTTC
>JANTHB010000068.1 GCA_024762655.1 Bacteroidales bacterium | reverse complement strand
TGATCGATCTGTCAAGCCTGGCGTTGCTTGATAAAAAAAATCAGGCAAAGAACGATCCGGGTTCCCCTTTGGACAAAAGCAAATGGAAGGTGGAAGGAATAGGAATTCATCCCGGAGACTATGGCATGGAGAACATTGCAGAGACGATCTACGTGAACGTAAAAGCGATCTTAAACTGTGTTGATAAGCATAATACCGGAATGAAATAAGGTTTGAAATAAATTGGTCACAAAATGGAAAAAAATGTATTCTTTCTAACGATCTCGGTTTTTCTTATTTCGACGGTTACAACTGTTGCACAAAAAATAAACGTTGGAAAAAGTGAGTTGATCTATACCGATGATGAAATGCCGATCCGCTATGACGGTTCCTTATCCACCATCAAAAGATGGGACGGGCAAATGTATTTTTTTCATTCTTTCGGTTGTCGTTTCGCCCCGGGAGAAGCACGCAGAAGCCGTCATTCGTGGTATAAAGGGACGCCTTCAGATCCTTTAAAAACGCACGTTCTGAGCAAGACCAATGATGAGCTCTGGGATTACAACGGATGGTACAAAGATGCCGGAGCCAAAGGAACATGGATCCTGGGAATGTATAAAGCCCGGAACGGCGATCTGTTGGCCATCACACATACAGAAGTGGCAAGTTCTCCTCTTAAACAAGGCGATACAGAGCTAACTTATGCCCTTGGGATAGGTTACTCTTCCGATAACGGCCAAAACTGGAAATATTGCGGTGAGATCGCCCGGGCTGCCAACCCGCATACAAATGTGGGTGGAGGTGCTTATATCATCAAAGACGATTATATCTATGCTTATTTTAATGATTACGGGAAAGAGGGACCCGAACCCCGTAGGCCTGCGGTAGTCCGCGCCGAACTGAAAAAAGTACTGGCGGATGCTGCAGAAGGAAAAGTGGGGAAGTGGTTCAAGTATAGAAACGGAAAATGGAAGACTCCGGGATTGTCAGATACTGCAGGAGATCCCATCTTCAGGGTGGAGCTGGGCCAAGAAGATCTTCATTCCGACGCAGCTTATTGTACCGCCCTGGGAAAATATCTGCTGACCGTTCAAACCCATGCGTTCGGAAAATTACTTCTCTACTCGTCAGTCGATGGGGTGAGATGGAAAAAGGAAGCGGTACTGGATGTCGCAAACGGAAAAGATGAAATGCAACCCTATTCAACATTTGTTGACTTCAACGGACCTTCAGATGACTGCCACATTGTGGATGGGGATTTTTATATTTACTTTCCCAGAAAGATAATAACAAACCAGGATCATGATTATATGTACAGGGTGCATATTACGATTGAATAACTCTAATAAAAAACTGACGTATGAGAAAAATAACATGGTTGACACTTTTGATAACGGGAGCGCTCATCTTTCAGGGCTGTAAAAAAGAACCACCGCCGGATAATAATGAGGAATATGCCACCTCTCTCTCCCGGCCGGAATTAACAGTCTATGAAGCACCTTCCGGCGCTCCGAAGAATTTTACCTACTCCGTGTTAGTGAGATTTGAAGGAGGTGACTGGATCGACCTGTATGAATATGATGCAGGCGTGGATGGCGGGTTCGGAACGGCTCCGCTGGGCCACATGTCGTTTGTTTATTTCGATGCTGATTTTTCCAAACGGATAGACGTGAAAGTAGAAAAAAGGAGTGGCACAGTAAACGACGTAGACATACGTCCTGCATCAGCCGGTATTGAGCCTGAAGTGAACGGGAATGTTATTGAATTTTCATTAAAAAAACCACAAAAGCTGTCTGTTGAAGTAAACGGGGATCAGCTTAACAACCTGATGATATTCGCAAACGGTCTTGAAACGGACATCCCCGATTCAACAGATACGAAGGTACACTATTTTGGTCCCGGGATACATAAGATGGGGGAAGACGGAACCGGGACGCTTACGGTCAAAAGCGATGAAATGGTATATATTGCGGGCGGAGCCATCGTTTATGGTCACATTGCGGTGAAGGACCCGGGATACCGGCGGATCAGTAACGTTACGATCAGAGGACGCGGCATTTTATCAGGGGATATGGAAACAACGCACCCTTACAGTAACCCTGATCACGCGAAAACACCGCCGCTTATCCTTCTGAACATAGTACAGGATGTAAATATTGAAGGTATTATCCTGCATAATACCGTTACCTGGAACATCCACATGTATTTCTGTAAGAGAGTGGTGGCCAGGAATCTGAAAATAATGAGCTGGACCATCAACTCTGATGGTATTGACCCACAGGTCTGTAGTGATGTTACGATAGAGGACTGTTTTATACGTAATCACGATGATTGCACCTCAATCAAGCTGAACTGGTTCCAGGGAAACAATACTCCTCCGGCAGACCAGTCGCTGACCGGGAAGAACATTGTCATTCAAAATAGTATTTTTTGGACGGATCAGGGCCGCGCCGTTTTGATCGGTCCCGAGCTGGCAAGTCCGTATTCGGGACAGGTCGTGGAAGATGTAACGGTACGAAATATGGATATTCTTTATACCGAGAACTATAGCAGCGCGGGCACGGAGTGGGCAAAAGGGGTGTTGGCGATCAACTGCGGAGATGATGCAACGGTAAGAAATGTTTCTTATGATGATATAAGGGTAGATAAGATCGGTCCTGAAACAAATCTTATTACCCTTAATTTTGTTGATGCTCCTTATGCCGGGTCGGTTGGGAAGAGTATTGAGAATATCAGTTTTAACAATGTAAGTTTAAACTCAGCTCTGCCTTTAAAAAATATTATTTACGGGTATTCCGCCGACAGGACTGTCAACGGAGTCTCTTTCACTGATCTGATGATCAATGGCTCATATATCCACAATGCTGAGGAAGGCGATTTTGATATAAATGAGTTTGCCGGAAACATCACATTTGTAGTCAACTGAGATGTGTCCCAGAATTATACACAGTAAACCATGATGGTAAAAATGATCAAGGTAAAAATGAATTTCCGGATACTTGTATTGATCATTTTGCTGCAGGGTTGTACTTTCAGCGCCGGGAATAAAGATAAAATACATACGAGGGTGGAGATTAACTCACCGGAGTTAGTGGTTTACAAAGCTCCGGAAGGAGCTCCCCGGAACGATACTTATGATGTTTTTGTACGATATGAAGGAGGTGACAAGATCGATCTGTATGAATATGATGCGGGTGTGGATGGCGGATATGGCAAGGAGCCGGCCGGTCACAAGGCGTTTGTTTCTTTTGACTCCGATTTTTCAAAAAAGATTGATGTAAAAGTTATCAGAAAAGCCGGTGATATAAAGGATGTACAAATACCTCCGGCCTCGGCCGGGCCAAAGAGAATAATATAAGTTGTATCTCAATGACATAAAGTAATATGAAAAAATTAAATTCTCTCAAAGTCGGTTTATTCGGTATTGGTCTGGAAACCTATTGGGCTCAGTTTGCAGGCTTGAAAGACCGGCTCCGGGGCTACCTTTCCGAGGTAAATAATAAACTTTCCGGTAAGGATATTGAAGTAATAAACCTGGGTTTGATAGACACGCCTGAGAAAGCAATGGAAGCAGGACACAGATTCAGGCAGGAGGATGTGGATATCATCTTTTTGCATGTTACCACCTATGCCTTATCCTCCACCGTATTACCGGTGGTCAGACGTGCCGGGGTACCCGTGATCATCCTGAACCTGTCACCCGAAGAGGCCATTGATTATACTTATTTCAACAGTCTGAAAGAACGGACGAAAATGACAGGGGAATGGCTTGCCTATTGCGCTGCCTGCCCCGTTCCGGAGATCGCCAATGTATTTAAACGTGCAGGGATCAGGTTTCATCAGATAACCGGCGTGCTGAAAAATGATCCGGAATGCTGGGGTGAAGTCTCGGAGTGGCTGGAGGCGGCCCGCGTTGCCAACATACTGGAGCATAACCGCATGGGATGTATGGGCCATTATTATGGCGGAATGTTGGATATCTATACGGATCTTACCAGCCTGGCGGCATCTTTTGGAGGTCACTTTGAAATGCTGGAGGTCGGTGAGCTGGCTGAAGCCCGCAGGGAGGTCGGCAAACAACAGATAAACGAACGGATACAATTGTTTTACCGGGAATTTGATGTGCAGGAAGATTGCCCCCCGGAGGAACTACAGAGCGCTGCACGTACCTCCCTGGCACTGGACAAGCTGGTCGAAGAAAAGCAATTAGGCTCTATGGCTTATTATTACGAAGGAATAGGAGGCCCGGAAAACGAGGAAACAATCAGCTCCATCATTCTCGGCAATTCCCTGTTGACGGCCCGGGGGATCCCTGTCGCCGGCGAGTATGAGATCAAAAATGCTGTGGCCATGAAAATCATGGACAGTTTCGGCGCCGGAGGATCCTTTACCGAATACTACGCCATGGATTTTAAGGATGACGTGGTGCTGATGGGACACGATGGTCCCGGACACATCGCTATCGCCGAAGGAAAGACCAAAGTCCGTCCGCTGAAGGTGTACCACGGGAAAAGAGGCAAAGGATTGTCGGTCGAGATGTCTGTCAAACAGGGTCCGGTGACCCTCCTTTCTGTCGTTGAAAATGCAGATAAAAAATTTATATTGCTGGTGGCCGAAGGAGAATCTGTTTCCGGACCTATCCTCGAGATAGGAAATACGAACAGCCGTTACAGATTTTCTATCGGCGCCCGGAATTTTGTAAACAACTGGAATGTTCACGGACCGGCCCATCACTGTGCGGTAGGAGTGGGGCATATCGCGTCAAAAATAAAAAAGCTGGGTGAATTACTAAACCTGGAAGTCGTACAGGTTTGCTGATAATATGATTGGAGTCTTTTTATATTTCAGGGTTTCCAGGTGACCATAATGACTACAAACCGTTATGTGCCAAAATGTGAAACGCTTACGCCATATCATGTACTGATATGGGTCGGTAATAATGTTGCTTCTATAAAATTAAAAACATAATTACAGGCAGATGAGAAAAATTACTTTTTTAATCGTTGTCTTGGTTGCATTGATGCACATGGGGTGCACGAAAAAAAGAATGCAACCGAATATTATTTTTCTTCTTACCGATGACCAGCGCTGGGATGCGATGGGATGTGCCGGGAATCCTTACATTCAAACACCTAATATGGACAAACTGGCCGAAGGAGGAGTACAGTTCACAAAAGCTTACGTGACAACGCCTATTTGTGCGATAAGCCGGGCAAGCATATTGAGCGGGCAATATGCATGGCGTCACGGGATAGAGGATTTTGCCACTTCTTTCAACGATAGTGCGTATCAATATACCTACCCGATGCTATTGAAGAAGGCAGGGTATAAAATAGGTTTTATCGGAAAGTATGGGGTTGGCAAAGGGAAGGATTTTCCTGTGAAAGAGTATGATTACTGGCGGTGTTTCCCCGGTCAGGGATATTACTGGCATAAAGACAGCTTAGGCAGGAATATCCACCTCACAAAGATAATAGGCGCTCAGGCACTTGAGTTTCTTGAACGATATGGGGACAAAGGGCCTTTTTGTCTGTCTGTAAGCTTCAAGGCCCCTCATAGTCAGGATGGGGACCCGCGTCAGTATTTGTATGATTCGGCATATACTAATCTGTATAAAAAACAGTTATTCCCCATGTCCGAAACGGCGGATTCTTTTTATTGGAACACTTTTCCTGAATCTTTCCGCGAGAACAATGAAGGGAGAATACGCTGGAAGATCCGTTTTGAAACGCCGGAAAAATACCAAACCTCTCTGGCCGGCTATTATCGCCTGATTTATGGTGCGGATATTCAGATTGCGAGGATCAGGAAATATCTTAAAACACACCACTTGGAGAAAAATACGATTATCATGTTGATGGGGGACAACGGGTATTATCTTGGAGAGCACGGCCTGGCGGGAAAATGGTATGGGCATGAAGAGTCACTCCGGGTACCTTTGATTATTTATGATCCGGCCTTGCCGGTTAAAGAAAAGGGGAAAAGGCGTAATGATTATGTGCTGAATATTGATATTGCCCCTACCATCCTGGATTATGCGGGCGTGGATATACCAGCTTCCATGCAGGGAAAAAGTCTTCGGAAACTGGTCTGTGGACCGGTTAAAGACTGGAGAAAAGAATTTATGATCGAACACCGGTTTAAATATAAAACAATTCCGAGGTCTGAAGGAGTGGTCAGTAATGAGTGGCGATATGTTCACTTTATAGACAGGGATACAACCTATGAATGGCTGTTTGATATAAACAATGATCCGTATGAGATAAATAATCTGGCAAAGGATTCTACTTTACAACCGGTAAAAAATAAATTAATAAAACGTCTTCAGGAGATGAAACGGATCTATAAATAAGGTCACATTTTAACAAATTATTTACAGACGGGTCAATAAGTTCAAAGGCTAAAGGCTAATGCTCAAAGTAAATGACAATTGAATTTCGTGAGGGCATCGCCCGAACTAATTTCGCTCGCGTCAGCGAGCTAATTACTACTTAATTACTGCTGCGAAGCAGCTTAATGACAACCGAATGACTACTGCATGACAACCGAATGACCATTGTTTCGCAAAAAAGAGAAAAGCCATAATATGCAAAGATTATATCATTTTGTGCATTGATGAAAGATAATATATCGGTTATTTTTGATTTTCTGAATCTATTGTAATGATCGATAAAAATCAATTCATTTCCCTATGAACGTAATTTTAGGTGTTATATACCATACGATAGGTGGTGTTGCTTCAGGGAGTTTTTATATGCCTTTTAACAAGGTAAAGAAATGGGCCTGGGAAAGTTACTGGATCGTCGGGGGATTATTCTCGTGGCTTATAGTCCCTCCTATAGCAGCATGGCTTACCATTCCCGGATTTGGCCACATCATTGCAACCAGTGCTTTTCATATTATCCTGCTTACCTTTTTAATGGGTTTGATCTGGGGTGTGGGAGGACTGACCTATGGATTGGGTGTAAGATATCTGGGTATGTCACTAGGCAACTCCGTGGTGTTGGGTTTTTGTGCTGCTTTCGGCTCCCTGGTGCCTGCGATATATTATAATTTTCATCATGTTGCCGGGAAGATCACATTCACGGATATGTTGCACAGTATGGGCGGCCGGCTTGTGTTGCTGGGGGTAGTGATCAGCCTGACGGGGATTGCTTTGTCGGGAAAGGCAGGCATGATGAAAGAGAAAGAATTACCGGAAGAAGTTCAAAAGGCCTCCATCAAAGAGTTTGCTCTCGTGAAAGGCCTTATTATAGCCGTCCTCTCAGGTATCATGAGCGCCTTTTTCAATTTTGGGATTGAAGTAGGCAAACCCATGGCTGACGCTGCCGTAGCAGCCGGCCTCAACCCGTTGTTCCAGAACAATGTGATCTTTGTGGTCATCCTCTGGGGCGGACTCACCACCAACCTCATCTGGACGACCATCCTGAGTGTTAAAAATGGTTCATACAAAGATTTTGTCGACACATCTTCTCCCATTGCAAAGAATATCATGTTCTCGGCCCTGGCCGGTACGACCTGGTTCCTGCAGTTCTTCTTCTACGGCATGGGCGAAAGCAAGCTGGGCAACGGGGCCAGCTCCTGGATCCTCCATATGTCCACGATCATCCTCACAGCCAATCTGTGGGGGATCTACCGGAAAGAATGGAAAGGAACTTCTTCAAAAACAAAAATAACCATCTCAGTGGGGATCATTGTGATCCTGGCTTCTGTGGCCCTGGTTGGTTTCGGGAATTCTTTGAACATAAAATAATGCATTGAAATGAAGAGAGTAGCTTTTAAGATGTATCTGAACGAAGGGCAGAAAGCCGAATATAAAAAACGGCACGACGAAATCTGGCCGGAACTGAAAAAAGTTTTGAAAGAAGCAGGGATCAGTGAATATTCCATTTTTCTGGATGAGGAAACCAATACGTTGTTCGCTTTTCAAAAGATCACAGGAGATAAGGGTTCTCAAAACCTGGCAGAAAATGAGACCGTAAAGAAATGGTGGAAATATATGGCAGATATCATGAAAGTCAATCCGGACAATTCTCCTGTTACCATAGAACTCAAAGAAGTTTTTTATCTAAAATAACCGTTAAAATAAATAATGATGACTAAAAGTAAACTTATTGAGCAGGCTTATGACCTGGCCAAAGAGCAATATGCCTCCCTGGGTGTGGATACCGACACCGCTTTGAAAAAAATGAAAGAGGTAGTGATCAGTCTGCAATGCTGGCAGGCAGATGACGTCGGTGGATTTGAAACAAAAGATTCCTCTTTATCGGGGGGAGGCATTCAGGCCACCGGCAGTTATCCGGGGAAAGCCACTACCATTCAGGAAGTGAGGGAAGACATTGAAAAAGCCATGTCTTTGATCCCCGGTAAACAACGGCTGAATCTGCATGCGATCTACGGAGACTTTCAGGGTGAAAAAGTGGATCGTGATGAGATCGAGCCCAAACACTTTCAAAGCTGGATCGACTGGTGTAAAGACCAGGGCATCGGCATGGATTTCAACGCAACCTTGTTTTCTCATCCCAGGGCAGCTTCCGGCTTTACCTTGTCGTCAAAAAATGAAGAAGATCGCAGATTCTGGGTGGAGCATCTGAAGAAATGCCGGGCTATTTCCGCAGAAATAGGAAAACAACTCGGTACCCCTTGTATCCACAACACCTGGATACCTGACGGATCAAAAGACCTTCCCGTTGACCGGTATGGTCACCGTTTGCTGCTTAAGAAATCACTGGACGAAGCAATGGCTGTGGATTATCCCAAAGAATATATGAAAGATGCCATGGAAAGTAAGCTTTTCGGCATAGGTTTGGAATCTATGACTGTGGGTTCCCATGAATTTTATATGGGATATGCCGTAAAAAACAACAAACTGATATGCCTGGATAACGGACATTTTCATCCGACCGAGCAGGTAGGGGACAAAATCTCTTCCTGTCTTCTGTTTGTAGATGAATTATTATTGCATATTACACGTCCTGTCCGCTGGGATTCTGATCATGTTGTAACACTCAATGAAGATGTTCAGTTGATCGCCTCAGAGGTCATAAGGAATGATTTTCTGAACAGGGTGCATGTCGGGCTTGACTTTTTTGATGCATCCATAAACCGTATCGGGGCTTATGTGGTGGGCACACGGGCCACACAAAAAGCCTTTATGAAAGCACTGCTGGAGCCGGCATCCCTGTTGAGAAAATATGAAGAAGCAGACAGATATTTCGAGCGACTGGCGCTTATGGAAGAGCTGAAAACCAAATTGTTCGGCGCCGTGTGGGATTATTTCTGCCTTGTGGAAAACGTACCCGTTGGAGAGGATTATATCGGAGAAGTGGAGAAATATGAAAAAGAGGTTTTAAGTAAAAGATAATTTTTGTTGTTTACGGGAAACCGGTTGTAAATTAACGAATTTACGGAAAATGTAAAATTCACCTTTATCCATCTTCCTGGAGGATTAAGAGATTAGAGTGTGCTTCTTTTTTGTAGAATCAGACAAATTTGACATATTGCTTTTGTAAATTTGTCTGGCTATGGAAGATTTTTTTACATACCTCACCCCGGGGAAAGAGAACATAGAATGGGGCCTTTACCTGACGGTCGCCGGAAAAAGCCTCATTCCTCCCGGAACCAAATATCCTCCCAAAAATCATCCCAGGGGCTATTTTTTTACCTGGGAAAATGGCCGGGTCCTGGATGAATATCAGATCCATTATATAACCGAAGGAGGGGGCGTCTATGAAAACCTGAGAGGGAAATATTTGGCCGGAGCCGGATCATTGATCATCACCAAACCGGGGATGTGGCACCGGTTCCGTCCTGAACAAAAAACAGGGTGGATGGAAAATTATATCGGCTTTAATGGTTTTATTGCAAAAGAAATCTTTCACCATCCGTTCTTTTCATCAGACAAACCGGTCAAATATATTGGTTACAGGGAAGAGATCATTGATACATATCATAAAATTTTTGAATATGTCCGGGAAGAGAAACCGGGGTTTCAACAGGTAGCTTCCGGAATGATCATGAAACTTCTGGGATATGTGTACGCTGTGGAAAAGCAACGCGATTTTTCCAATAAACGGGTGGAAAGAATTATTCAGGATGTACGGTTTAAAATCAGGGAAAACATTGAAAACGAAATAGATCTGAAAGAGTACGTTGAAGCGAATAATATCAGCTATTCCTATTTTCGTAAAATGTTCAAGAAATATACCGGCGTTTCACCCGGACAGTACCAGCTTTCCCTGAAGATCATGAGAGCCAGGGAGATGTTGCTGTCCACAGATAAAATAATCAAAGAAATCAGTTATCAACTCGGATTTAAATCTGTCTATTATTTCAGCAGGCTCTTTAAAAGTAAAATGGGAGTTACTCCTTCTGAGATCAGGAAAAACTCCAGAGATATTAAAAAAGGCAAATGAATTTATGAACCCGGGACAATTCTTCTACCCCTCCCTTGCTCCGCCGAAGCGGCTAAGCAAAGGCGAGGCGGGGTCTTTTGGATTACAGGAACTCCTCTATGCGCAGGGGGTGGTGGTTATTAATCGTACCGACCACGGAGTGGTCGCAGAGAATAACCCCGGTTCCACCCGGGGTACAAAGAAGTACTAACACACAAAACAACCCCGGATGGGGTTGACGAAGATTTATATCTTTTTAACGCAGTAATCACAGAATTATCTAAGCATAGTATCCTTAGACAACTTATTGGAAACTCCTCTGTGTTTTAGTGTACAGGATTCCGATTCCATAAAAGGACCTGTGTGTAAAAAATAATAACGTTACTAATAACGGTATTAAAGCCGTGACATTATAACTGCTTATCTGATCAACTCCCCTTAAAACACCCCGAACAGGGCATGTTCCGAGGTGTTGCAATAAAGACTGGAGAAAAAACTAAAGCCCACACGGTTGGTGTCAATCTTGCGTTCCAGGTGCAACACCGGCTCTTCGGGTTTCATTTCCAGATAACGGGCAATCTCCGGGGTTACTTTGATGGCCCATATACGCTGCTCGCCACCAGTCACATCTATCTGGTAAGATGTACGCAGGGTATCAAACAACGATCTGTTCTCAAACGACCGGGAAGTAAAACGGGGCAGGTTGATGTTGGGCAGATAAGTAATGTCATAAAAGAGCGGTTTGCCGTTAATCAAACGCAGTCGCTCCATATAAATGCATCCCGATTCACGCAGATGATCCGGCAGGGGAAAGAAAAAATCCTCCTCCCAGGGCCGGATCTCCGGCTTCACCAGGATGCGGGTCTCCAGATCCAGACTGCCCAGGGCCGAAGTCGTCCCAGCCACCGACAGGATGCCTATTCCTTTGGGCAGAGAATGAACAATGCTGCCTTTTCCTTTTTGCTTTTTAATAAAACCATCCTTAACAAGTTCATCCAGCGCATGACGCACCGTAGGCCTCGTCAGCCCGTAGGTAGCACATAGTTCATTTTCAGAAGGTAAAAGATCCCCCTCACGATAAATACCCTCCTCAATATGCTTACGCAGGATCTCATACAAACGACGGTATTGAGGGATTAGTGTGCTTTTTTTCATAACTGATTTCCCGATGGCAAATGTTTTCACAATCAAAGATATGGCATTTTTATCGAAAATAAAAATCCTGTAACAACACATTATATATCATGTGTAATCATATGAATGATATAATATTATAAATATCAGTATATCAGCTTGATATAATTTTTTAATATTTTTTAAGTATTTAGCTTGTTATTACAAGTTAAATCCATTACATTTGTCTCGTTCTTTTAAAACATAGCATAATGGCCGTACCTGTCATCATGCCCCGTCAGGGGCAAAGCGTTGAAACCTGTGTGATCACAAAATGGTTTAAAGAAAAAGGAGATAGCGTTGAAGAAGGAGATATCCTGTTCTCCTATGAAACCGATAAGGCTGCTTTCGACGAAGAAGCAAAAGATTCAGGTACCCTCCTGGATATATTTTATAAGGAGGGAGATGAAGTCCCTGTCTTGTCAACAGTGGCTGTGATAGGTGAAGAGGGAGAATCCACAGAAAAGTTCAAAACCACTGTGCCGGAAGAAACCCTAGAAAAAGAACAGGCCCAAACTCCTGACACCAACCAAACAATAGAAACCCCGGAAACCACATCAACAAAAGAAACTATAGAAACAACAGAAACTTTAAAAATATCCCCCCGTGCCAAAAAACTGGCCGAACAAAAAGGCGTAAACTATATGAAGCTGAAAGGAACAGGACCTGGCGGGAGGATCATCGAAAGGGATATTCGGAAAGCACTGGAGAAACAGCTGGTCATCACACCGTTGGCCAGAAAAAAAATGGAAAAGGAACACCTGGCCGTACCTCCAGAAAAAGCAGCTTCCGGAGAACGGGTTACCAGTCGGGATCTGGTCGAAGCATCTGCTGTTCCGGCTGCTGAAGGTGCCTATCATGAGGAACCCCTCACCCGTATGCGCAAACTGATCGCTGACAGTATGTTCCGTTCATTGCAAAACGCAGCCCAGCTGACCCACCACATCAGTGCCGATGCCCGGAAAATCCAGGCTCTCCGCAAAAAGGTCAAACCCCTTGCCGAGGCGGGACAACTGCCCAATATCACCCTGAACGATATGGTCAGTTATGCCCTGGTACGTGCCCTGGTGAAACATCCTGAAATCAACGGACATTTTCTGGGAGAAAGCGTACGCATTTTTCATCATATCCACCTGGGGGTGGCCGTGGATACCAAACGCGGACTGATGGTGCCCGTAATACGTGATGCCGATCTGCTTACCCTCAATGGCCTCAGCATTCGTATGAAGGAACTGGCTGCAGAATGCCAGGCCGGAAGCATTAACCCGGACCTGTTGCTGCCCGAAAACGCATCCTTCACGCTGACCAATTTGGGCGCTTTCGGAATAGAGTATTTCACGCCGGTACTGAACCTGCCACAGATGGGTATCCTGGGCGTGAATACCATACGCTATCAACCGGCTCAACTGGAAGACGGCGGCTTCGGCTTTATCCCCCGAATCGGACTGTCGCTGACCTATGACCACCGCGCTATCGACGGAGCTCCCGCTTCCCGCTTCCTGCAAACGGTAGTCAAGGAAATTGAGAACTTCAACCCTCAAATAGAAAAGCTTTAACATTCATCCCTAATCTCTTAAACTCTAATCCCTAATCCATTTATCATGCCGAAAAAACTGTTTATCGATCCGAAAAAAGTAAGAAAACCCGGAAAGATCATCTTTGGTGAAATTCCTGTCAACCAGTACCAGAAGACGCTGGCGGAAGAAAAGGATCATTACACGCGTGAAGAGCTGCTGGATATATACCGCGATATGCTCATCATCCGTGAGTTTGAGACCATGTTGAACCGGATCAAGACTACCAATGAATACGAGGGGATTTCCTATAATCATCCCGGGCCGGCCCACCTCTCCATCGGTCAGGAAGCGGCGGCTGTGGGCATGGCCTGGCTGCTGGGACCTGAAGATTATATTTTCGGATCACACCGGAGTCATGGAGAGATCCTGGCTAAAGGGATGTCGGCCATCCGGAAACTGAAAGACAATATGCTGCTGGATACCATGAAAAATTATATGGAAGGAGCCACCCTGAAGGTGGTAGAGCAGGAGCAACACCCGGACGTGCATGATCTGGCCCTGGATTTCCTGTTGTACGGTACCCTGGCAGAAATTTTTGCAAAAAAAACCGGCTTCAACAAAGGGCTGGGCGGATCCATGCATGCTTTCTTTCCCCCTTTCGGTATTTACCCGAACAATGCCATCGTAGGAGGATCGGGCGACATCGGCGTGGGCGCCGCCCTGTATAAAAAGGTAAACCGTAAGTCCGGTATCGTTGTGGTCAATATCGGTGATGCCTCCATGGGATGCGGCCCCGTCTGGGAAGGAATCAGCTTTGCTACCATGGACCAGTTCAAAACCCTGTGGGATGAACCCTACCGCGGAGGACTGCCGCTGATTTTTAACTTTATGAACAACCAGTATGGTATGGGTGGGCAGACCAGCGGCGAGACCATGGGATATGGGATCCTGGCCCGCGTCGGCGCCGGCATTAACCCGGAGATGATGCATGCCGAACGGATCGACGGATATAACCCCCTGGCCGTGATCGACGCTTTCCGACGCAAGAAAAAAATCCTGGAAGAAAAGAACGGTCCCGTGTTGCTGGATACGCTGACCTACCGTTACAGCGGACATTCCCCCTCGGATGCCTCCACGTATCGTACCAAAGAAGAAATTGAAGCCTGGATGGAACAGGATTCCCTGAAGTTTTTTGAGAGCGAAATGGAAAAAAACGGAATGGTTACCGCCGGTGAAATAAAAACCCTGCGTAAAGAAATCACGGAACGCCTGAAAAAAATACTTAAATGGGCCGTGGATGATTCCCTTTCTCCCCGCATGGACCTGAACGGAAACCCCGATGAGATCGGTGAACTGATGTTCTCGAACGGTTCGGTGGAGAAAATGGAAGACCGGGAACCGGAGGTGCTGATACCCAAAGAAGAAAACCCCAGACTGCAACAACTGAAACGAAAAGAAAGGTTTGCTCTGGACAAAAACGGAAAGCCCTTCTCAAAGTTAAAAACCTATCAGTTGCGGGACGGGATTTTTGAAGCGATCCTGGACCGGTTTTACAAAGATCCGACCCTGGTGGCTTACGGGGAAGAGAACCGTGACTGGGGCGGCGCTTTTGCCGTTTACCGCGGACTGACGGAAGCCCTGCCTTACCACAGGTTATTCAATACCTCCATATCCGAAGGTGCCATTGTAGGAACCGCTATCGGCTATGCCATGTGTGGCGGCCGGGTGATCCCCGAGATTATGTATTGTGATTTTCTGGGACGTGCCGGTGACGAGGTATTCAACCAAATGCCCAAATGGCAGGCCATGAGCGGACAGATACTCAAGATGCCGGTGGTGCTGAGGGTATCGGTGGGGTCCAAATACGGAGCTCAGCACTCGCAGGACTGGACTTCTCTCGTAGCCCATATCCCCGGTCTGAAAGTGGTTTTTCCGGCTACCCCCTACGATGCCAAAGGACTTATGAACGCTGCCCTGCAGGGCACCGACCCGGTGGTTTTCTTCGAAAGCCAGCGGATTTATGACGTCGGTGAATACTTCCACCCCGGAGGGGTGCCGGAAGATTATTATGAAATCCCTATAGGCCAGCCGGATATCAAACGAAAAGGCAAAGACCTTACGATACTTTCCGTCGGAGCAACCCTCTACCGGGCGCTGGAGGCCGCCGATATCCTGAAAGAGAAATACAACCTTGCCGCCGAGGTGATCGATGCACGCAGTTTGGTGCCTTTTGATTATAGCCTCGTGCTGGAATCGGTCAGAAAAACGGGAAAAATCGTGATCACAGGAGACGCTACCGAAAGAGGGTCTTATCTGAAGGATATGGCTCAGTCGGTCGCCGACCTGGCTTTTGACGACCTGGATGCACCGCCCGTAGTGGTGGCATCACGCAACTGGATCACCCCGGCACATGAACTGGAACATTTCTTCTTCCCGCAACCCGACTGGATCGTGGATGCCGTCCACGAAAGGATTATGCCCCTCGAAGGACATAAGGTAAAGAGCAACTATACCAATGATAACCTCCTGCTGCAGAAAAGAAAAGGAATTTAAACATTCTTTAATGATAAATCCGCTGTCTGATCCAAAGGATTGTCTTATTTTTGGAGAAAATTAACTGTAAAACAATGGAACTGGAAAAAATAAAGAACTATATCCTGGAGAAGAAAGGGTTTATCTCTGACATGGACGGGGTTATTTATCATGGAGATCGTTTGCTCCCGGGGGTGAAGGATTTTGTGAAATGGTTGAAAAAAGAAAAGAAGCACTTTCTCTTCCTGACCAACTCCAGCGAACGGACCCCCCGTGAGTTGCAGGAGAAATTGCACCGTATGGGTATAGATGTGGATCGTAACGTTTTTTATACCAGCGCTTTGGCTACTGCACAGTTCCTCTCTTCCCAAAAGCCCAAAGGTACGGCTTTCATCATAGGCGAAGCAGGTCTGATCAATGCTATGTACAACGCAGGTTATACGATGAATAATATTGACCCGGATTATGTGGTGGTGGGAGACACCCGCAACTACAGCTATGAGAAACTGGAACAGGCGGTGAACCTGGTGATCAAAGGAGCCAAACTGATCGGGACCAATCCGGATGTGTCGGGACCGGTGGAAAACGGGATCGCCCCGTCTACAAAGGCCCTGATCTCACCCATAGAACTGGCCACCGGGAAACAGGCTTATTTCGTGGGAAAACCCAACCCCCTGATGATGAGAATTGCCTTGAGACGCCTGGGGGTCAGAAGAGAAGATGCCATTATCATCGGAGACCGCATGGATACCGACATGATCGCAGGCATCGAATCGGAAATAGATACCCTTTTGGTTCTTAGTGGAATATCTGACAGAGAGACCATAAAAGACTTTCCGTATATGCCGAAGTTTGTGATGAACGGAGTAGGGGATATCGTTTCTTAAAATTACCGGCTATGCTGAAGGGAGTTTTGTTTGATATGGATGGGGTACTGGTAGATACGGAAAAATATATTGCCCTGGCTTCCGTGGAAATGTTCCGGGAAAAAGGCCTGGAGGTGAAACCCTCCGACTTTATCCCTTTTACCGGGATGGGAGAGATCCGTTACCTGGGCGGGGTGGCTGAAAAATATAATTTCCCACTGGATCCCCGGGAAGCCAAAAAGAGGGTTTATGAAATATATGGTGAGATCGTTAAAGGAAAGCTGAAAGTGTTGCCCGGGGTACGCTCTTTTATTGACACATGCCGTAGCAAAAAATTGAAACTGGCAGTAGCGACCAGCGCCGATCGTATTAAACTGGAGATAAATCTGAGGGAGACCGGAATGTCGCAGGGATTGTTTGATGCGTTGGTAACCGCCGAAGATGTGGAACACAAAAAACCCGCTCCGGACATCTACCTGAAAGCAGCCGAAAAACTAAACCTTTCTCCGGCCGCTTGCCTCGTAGTGGAAGATGCTCCGGCCGGGGTGGAAGCCGGGAAAAAAGCAGGTGCCAGGGTTTTGGGACTACTGACAAGCTTCCCGGTGGAAGAAATGAAAAACGC
>JANTHB010000067.1 GCA_024762655.1 Bacteroidales bacterium | reverse complement strand
GCAGATTGGTTCATCATATCCTCCATAAGTGTTGCTGCCGTCTCGCGCAAACAGGTTTCCCGGATGATTTTCCTCCTGATATTTTCATCCTGCAGCACCTCTGTCAGCAAATCCCTCACCTCCAACACCTCGGCATACCTTGAAAGCACCTGATAAAACGGTGCATATTCCTCGCTGGCAATGGAATGGTTTAATATATCGCTATACAGTAAGCGCTCGGCATCCTGAGGGGTCATGTCTTCAATCTCCGGCCCGGGGGTGTGTACCACTACCGTTCCGAGCCTCCCGGTTTCCGAATAAACCCCTACTTTTTCACTCCCTGCCGGGGAGGATCTTTTTTCAGATGTTTTTTGCATTCCCAGTGCGTATTTTCATGAAACAATATTCCACCTGTATAAACCCGTTAAACCTTAACGGCTTTACTCCGGAACAGATCAGCTATTTATACGTAGATATTTCCTACTTTTTAATTACCAGCGTCCCGGCGATCATATCATGCAGCGCCTGCTTCTTTTCAGTAAACCCGGCCAGAATATAGCCAATATACAGGGTCATATTTGAGATGATCTTACTGAAATACCTTGCCGTAGCCCTGCCAAAAGTGATCCGGTTTCCTTCCAGATCGGTCACAATTAAATTCAATGCCATTTTCCCCAGGGTGGCCTGTGTCCCGGAGGATTGCATGAAGGCATAATACAACCATCCCAGTAAAAGATTGATCAGGACAATCAGCAGCACGAAACCTAATATGCCGGCCACACCAAGGAATGTCATCTCTTCATTCATTGCGTTATTATCCAGTCTGATAGCTGATAATATGATCCCGCCAATAAACGGCAGGGATAAGATAAAACCGGCAAACTGTAAAATAAAATAATCGATCAGGTAAGCTACAAACCGAAGCCAGAAACCCCCATACCGGAATTCCTTTTTGTTTTCTTCTGTTAAAGTTTCCATCTTTGTAACAATTATAACATAATGACTATAACTTCATGACGAAATATACGAAATTTTGAGAACAGTTCCCATGTATTATACCCTCTAAAATATCAGGCTGGCTTGAAACTAAAAAGCACATTTTTTCTTCTGCTCCTTTTTCTTATCTCCGGTTCATTGCTTCCGGCCCAGAAAGATTTCCGTCCATCGCATTTTTCTGCCGCAGCAGGCTCCGGAATTGTATTGCTTTTCGGTGATATCGGAAATATGGGAATAGGTAACAGTTACCATCTCACAGGTACTTACTCTTTGAATAAATGGGCTTTCAGAATCTCCTTTATGTACGGAACCGTCTCGGACAGCGATGAAGGAACCGTCAATGCCAACCGAAACTATGCCTATCATTCTACGTTATGGCAGCCTTCCGTTCAGGCTGTGTATTCTTTTTTTATAGACAAACACAGAGGATTTAACAAAAAAAAGCTGGTACGATACTGGGACCGCTGGCGCGTAGATGTGATAGGGGGATTCTCTTTCCCATATGCCGTCGTTGCACCGGGCAATAGCTTCTCCCCGACCGACCCGTCAACACTGAAGAACATTTCCCCTGCCATTCCTTTCGGTGTAGGGGTTCAGTACGGCATCTCCAAAAGCCTTGCCGTCAGAGGAGAATTGATGCCACAATTTGTTTTTTCAGACTATATGGACGGTTTTTCTTCACCCTATTCCCAGGCCAACGATTTTATGTATCTGATCTCTGTCTCAATCATCTATAATTTTCCTGCTAAACAGAATAGCGGTGCAGTATACTGTCCGTATTAGGCAAAAACTTATTTAGAAACAATTTAAATTTCTCTGTGGATTACCTCGTTTGAAGAATTCTGATATATATTTGTTGACAGAAAGATCATTATGAATGTTTATACACTTATAGTAAACCGTTCTGTTGGACGTGAAAGCCGAATGTGTGTCTCTTGTGCTGCCACTGCCACCATGACCATGACCCCGTAAGGGGTTGTCATGATTTTTTATCCGCAATACATATATATTTATTAATTTCCTGTTCGTTGCAATACTTTTATCCTATTGTTAGAACATGGTCAAGGATTTATAAATAACATAACGACTCAGATCAAATAACCGGAAAGTTATAACCCATGAAAATATTAAAATTTGGCGGTTCATCCCTGGCTTGTGCCCCATGTATAAGAAAAGTGAAAAAGATTATCCTCAGCCGTGCCAACCCTGCAGGCATGGTAGTGGTGTTATCGGCCATTGGAGACACAACCAACCACCTGACCAGGGCAGGAGAATTGGCCGCAGCAGGAAACAAAAAGTACACTGAAGAGTTGAAGAAAATCGAAAACCTTCATCTCCACATGGTATATGAACTGATTCCCGTAACCTTACAAAGCCGCGTACTCTCCCATGTTAAAAGATCCCTGAATGAACTGGAAGACCTGACCAACGGCATTTTCCTGACACGCGACCTCTCTGTAAAAACCCGTGATAAACTGCTGGGATTCGGAGAAACCCTTTCTTCCTACATTTTATACGAAACCCTGCAAGCAGATAAGTTCCCCGTAACGCTTCTCAATGCACGTGAACTGATCCGTACCGACGATAAGTTCGGCCAGGCGGTGGTAAACATGGAAATCACCTACAAACTATTACGCCGCAATATTAAAAAAGGAAACAATTATTTACTCCCCGGTTTTATTGCATCCACCATGACCGACATACCGACCACGCTCGGACGAAACGGCTCTGATTATACCGCTGCGTTGGTTGCGGGGGCCATGAAAGCCGGACAACTGGAGATATGGACGGATGTATCCGGTGTGATGACGGCTGATCCGCGGATCGTCAAACAAGCCCGGCCCATCGAAAATCTTACCTATGAAGAGGCCATGGAGCTTTCTACCTTCGGCGCCCGGATCATCCACCCTCCCGCAATACAACCCCTGCTAAGGGAAGGCATAAACGTTCATATCCTGAATACGTTCTCTCCTGACGATCCGGGTACACTTATCACCAGCGAAACACTCCCCAACGGCCATCCGGTAAAGGGAATATCCGGTATTGACCGGTTGGTCCTGCTTACGCTTTCCGGCACCAGCATCTCCGGCCCTTCCGGGATAGCAGCCAGGCTGTTCCGTCTTCTGAGCAACCAGTCCGTGGATGTAGTCTTTCTTACCCAGGCCTCTTCCGAATACTCTATCACTTTCGGCATCCCGGAAGACCACCTCGACCTGGTGATCACCCTGATACGTGATGAGTTCTCCCTGGAGATGAAATACAACCGCATTAACCCGGTTGAGGTGGAAACCAACCTTGCCATGGTTGCCCTGGTCGGCAACAATATGAAACGTAGTATCGGCCTCTCCGGAAAAACTTTCGCCGCATTGGGTCGCAACGGGATCAATGTCATAGCCATCGCACAGGGATCCACCGAAAAAAACATATCGGTGGTTATCAACCGGAAAGACCTGAAAAAAGCTATGAATGTCCTGCATGAGACATTCTTCCTCTCACAATACAGAAAAATCAATTTGTTTGTCGTGGGAGTAGGCAATGTAGGAAAGACGCTGATGCAACAAATTGCAACACAACGAAAATACCTGCGGGATGAATTTTCTATCGAGTTCAATCTGGCGGGTGTGTCCAATAGCAGAATGATGTTGTTAAACGATGAAGGCATAAACCTTGACGCATGGGAAAAACAACTCCAGGCTGAAGGTTCTCCGACGGATATGGATTCCTTCGTAAGGAAAATGAAAGCCTATAACCTCCGAAACAGTGTTTTTGTAGATAATACAGCCAGCGCAGACATCCCGGCATGGTATGAAGAAATTCTCGATGCCAGTATTTCCGTGGTAGCCTCTAACAAAACCGGTATTTCGGCCGACTATCCCTTCTATCAGAAAAACCGGATCCTGGCACGCAAAAGAAATGTCTCCCTCCTCTTTGAAACCAACGTCGGAGCCGGCCTGCCCGTGATCAAAACCATGAACGACCTGGTACAAAGCGGCGACAGGATCCTCCGCATAGAAGCGGTACTGTCCGGTACGTTAAACTACATCTTCAATATCTTCGGACCTGAACATCCCTTCTCACAGACCGTACGCGAGGCCATGCAGAAAGGCCTCACCGAACCTGATCCGAGGATAGACCTCAGTGGCGAAGATGTAGCCCGGAAGATCCTGATCCTGGCCCGCGAAGCAGGTGCCGTTATGAATATTGATGAAGTGAAAAGAGATGCTTTCCTCCCCGAAGAATGTGCCCGTGCCAGAAATCTGGATGAGTTTTTCGCCTTGCTGGAAAACTATGATGATTACTTCGAACAAATAAGAAAAGATGCCGATAATAAAGGGCTAAGCCTGCGTTATGTGGCGGAATACGACGGACAAAATGCCTCTATCGGCCTGAAAAAAGTTGATCATGCTCACCCGTTTTACCCTCTGGCAGGCAAAGATAACATTCTGATTATCACTACAGAAAGATATAAATCCCAGCCTCTGGTGATTCAGGGAGCAGGGGCTGGGGCCGAGGTCACTGCCGCCGGAGTGTTTGGAGACATTATGCGTACCGTTCATTAAAATAATCCTTAAAATTTCGATCCATGGAAACCTTGAAAATATTTGCCCCGGCTACCGTGTCCAATGTAACCTGTGGTTTTGACATCCTGGGTTTTCCCGTAGAAGCCCCGGGAGATATTATGACCTTCCGGAAAACGGAAAACAAAGAGATCCGTATCACCCGTATCAGCGGAGCTGACAGTATACCTCTCGAAACAAACCGGAATATTGCAGGCGTTGTTTCCCGTAAAATGCTGGAGGATAATAATATGCCATTCGGCCTGGAAATTGAACTGGATAAAGGCATTGTGCCGGGAAGCGGGATCGGGTCCAGCGGGGCCAGCGCCGCCGGTACCGCCTTTGCTGTGAACGTATTGCTGAAAAAAAAGTATACCGAAAAAGAACTGGTACCTTATGCCATGCTGGGGGAAATGAGCGCCTCCGGGACCCGGCATGCGGATAATGTGGCCCCGGCAATCTACGGAGGATTCATCCTGATACGCAGCTACGACCCCCTGGATATCATCCGGCTGGATTATCCTGATGATCTCTATTGTACCCTTTTTCATCCGCTGGTGGAAATCAAAACACGCGATGCCCGCGATATCCTTAAAAAAACCCTGGCACTGGATGCGGCAATAAAACAATGGGGAAATGTGGCCGGTCTTGTCACCGGCCTCCTGAAAAAAGATTATGACCTGATAGCCAGATCTATGGAAGATGTGGTGGCGGAACCCGTGCGCTCATTGCTGATCCCGGATTACCATAAATTAAAAAATGCAGCTCTGGAAAACGGAGCCCTCGGGTGTGGGATCTCCGGGTCGGGACCGTCGGTCTTTGCTCTCATGCGCGGAGAAAAGACTGCGGAGAAGGTAAAAAACGCCATGGTTAAGGCCTACCGGGATACAGGAATAGATTTTAACGCCTATGTTTCAAAAATTGCTACAGATGGAGTCAAAATAATTTCATGATATAATCAGTTTGATTAAATTTACAGCTGAGCATGAAATACATTAGCACAAACAGATCAACCCCTTCTGTTTCTTTTCGTGAGGCAATCCTTCTTGGACAGGCTCCCGACAAGGGTTTGTTTGTTCCCGAAGGGATTCCTGTTTTCCCTGATGTTTTTTTCAGGGAACTTCCGGACCTGAGCTGGGCCGAGATCGCCTTCAAAGTAGCACGGCCCTACACCGAGAATGATCTGCCCGACGATGCCCTGTGGAGTATCATTACCGATGCGCTCCATTTTAATATCCCCCTGATCCACCTGCATGACCAAATCCATGTCCTTGAACTTTTTCACGGCCCCACCCTGGCTTTTAAAGATGTGGGAGCTCGTTTTATGGCCCGTTGTCTGGCCTACTTTACGGCAAAAAAAGGCGCAAAAATAACCATCCTGGTAGCTACCTCCGGAGATACCGGAAGCGCCGTCGCCAATGGGTTTCTGGGCGTGGAAGGCGTGGAGGTGGTCATTCTCTATCCGAAAGGAAAAGTCAGCGAACTACAGGAAAAACAATTTACCACCCTGGGAGAAAATATTACCGCACTGGAAATTGACGGGACTTTCGATGACTGCCAGCGTATGGTAAAATCCGCCTTTGGGGACGAGTATTTACGTAACCGGATCAACATTTCTTCTGCCAATTCAATCAATATAGGACGATTACTGCCCCAATCCTTCTACTATTTTTACGCCTGGGCACAACTTGGAAACCAGGAGGTCAAACCAATCATATCTGTTCCCAGTGGCAATTTTGGAAACCTGACCTCGGGATTGATGGCCAAAAAAATGGGATTGCCGGTAGCAGGATTTGTGGCTGCTACCAATATAAACAAGGTGGTTCCGGAATATCTCGAAACAGGCATATATACTCCGCGTTCGTCCATACAGACCATCGCCAATGCAATGGATGTGGGAGACCCCAGCAACCTGGCTCGCATACGGCATATGTATGATGACAATATCCGTGAATTACGCAGGGATGTCACCGGTTGTTTCTTTGAAGAAAAAGAAATCAGAAATGCCATCAGAAGCGTTTACCTGAACACCGGATATATGCTGGATCCTCACAGTGCGATCGGGTACCTGGGGCTTAAAACCGGCCTGAAAGAGGACCGCTTTCCGGGGATCTTTCTCGCCACAGCCCACCCGGCTAAATTCAAGGATGTGGTGGCCGAAGAAACCGGGAAACTCCCTGATATCCCGGAAAGACTCGCAAAGTGCATGAACCGTAAAAAGCAGACCCTCCGTATGGGGAATGACTACGGAGAACTGAAGGAATTCCTCCTCCAAACAAACAAATATATCTAATGAAACGGAAACTTGTCTTTGGCATTGATTATGGTACCGATTCGGTCCGTTCGGTATTGATTGATACGACCAACGGTCAGGAGCTGGGCTCATCGGTCTTTGAGTACCCCCGCTGGAAGAAAGGGCTGTATTGTGATCCTGCTGCCAACCGTTTTCGCCAGCACCCGCTGGATTACCTGGAAGGCCTGGAACAGACCGTACATGACACCATGCGTAAAGCAGGGGTACATCCTGAAGAAGTGGTGGGGATGACCCTCGACACCACCGGTTCAACCCCTGTAGCTGTAAACCGTCAAGGCACACCCCTGGTGCTTACCGACGAATTCAAAGAGGATCCGGATGCTATGTTTATCTTGTGGAAAGATCATTCTTCCGTAAAAGAAGCTGAAGAGATCAACCACCTGGCTCATACGTGGGGAGGGACGGATTTTACCAAATACTCAGGGGGCATTTATTCCTCCGAGTGGTTCTGGGCCAAGATCCTGCATACGTTACGTACCAATAAAAAAGTGCAGGCAGCAGCCTGGTCGTGGGTCGAACATTGCGACTGGATGCCGGCCCTGCTCACCGGCAACACCGACCCTCTAACCTTGAAACGAAGCCGCTGTGCCGCAGGACACAAAGCCATGTGGCATGAAGAGTTCGGAGGTCTTCCGTCCGAAGAATTTCTGACACGTCTGGATCCTATGCTGAAAGATCTCCGTAAACGTCTTTATTCTGTTACCTACACGGCAGATATACCGGCCGGCACCCTCTCGGAAGAATGGGCTGCACGCCTGGGACTCACCCCCGCAACAGTTGTGGGTACCGGTGCTTTTGATGCACACCTGGGAGCTGTGGGCGGAGAGATCAAACCCGGGTACCTTAGCAAAGTGGTAGGCACCTCAACCTGCGACATGATGGTGGCCCCGTCAGAGCGTTACGGCCATAAACTGGTGCGTGGTATCAGCGGCCAGGTGGACGGGTCCATTATCCCCGGAATGCTGGGCTTCGAAGCAGGACAGTCTTCTTTCGGGGATGTATATGCCTGGTTCAAAAATCTTTTGTCATGGCCCCTGAACCATGACAACCAGCCCCTGACCCCGGAAGGAGATATCCTTGCCATGCTCACTACGGAAGTAGCAAAAACATCTCCCGGACAATCCGGTATCCTGGCCCTCGACTGGTTTAACGGCCGCCGCACACCCGATGCTAATCCCCTTCTGAAAGGAGCCCTCACCGGACTGTCACTGGGTTCGGACGCCCCTGCAGTGTTCAGGGCCCTGGTAGAAGCTACAGCCTATGGGTCCAGAAAAATTGCAGACCGTTTCATCGAAGAAGGCATTGACTTCGAAGGAGTCATCGCCCTGGGCGGAATCGCCAAAAAATCACCCTTTGTCATGCAGGTACTGGCCGATGTTATGAACCGTCCAATCAAGATAGCCCGGGCCGAACAGGCTGTTGCCCTGGGCGCCGCTATGGCCGCCGCCGTTGTCGCTGGTATTTACGGCACTTTCGAAGAAGCACAAAACGCCATGGGAAACGGCTTTGAAAAAGAATACCTGCCCATACCGGAAAACGTCAGAATATATGAAACACTATATAAAAAGTACCTGACACTCGGGTCCTTCATAGAAGAAAAACTAACCTGAAATAAACGCCCCCCTGTTATGAAAAAATCACAACCTTACATCCCCGAAGGAAGATTACTCTCTCTGGATTTCTTCCGGGGCGCAACCATGTTCCTTTTGATCGGAGAATTCACTCATCTTTTTTCTTATCTTACCCATGCAACCCCTGAAGGAACGATCCTTCACTCCCTCTTTATGCAATTTCATCACCAGCATTGGCAGGGACTTCATTTCTGGGATCTGGTGCAGCCCTTCTTTATGTTTATTGTCGGCGTGGCCATTCCTTTCTCCGTAGCCAAAAGGGTCAGGCAGGGACAGTCGTCCCGCGATCTTTTGCACCATGCCATCAGGCGTGCTTTACTGTTACTTATTCTGGGGTGGGCCCTGTATTGCATCAACCCGGGAAAGATCACGTTCCGGTTTCAGAACGTGTTGGCACAACTGTCTGTTACCTACATCGTCGCCTTTTTAATCCGTAATAAATCCTTCCGTTATCAGTTATTGGTATCTCTTGCTTTTTTACTTGTTACCGAACTTATTTACAGGCTTTTCCGGGTACCCGGATTTAATCATCCTTTCACCCCCAACGAAAATTTCGGAACATGGCTCGACCTGCAATACGGCGGGGAAGACCTGAGCGGACACTGGGTATCCTTCAATGCCATCCCCACCACGGCTCATACCATCTGGGGCGTTCTTGCGGGAAACCTTCTAATCAGCGAAAAATCCCCCGCGAAAAAATTCAGGATTCTGGCCCTTGCAGGCATTATCGGTATCCTGGCCGGTTATGCACTAAGCCCGGTAACCCCTATCATCAAGAGAATTGCCACATCTTCTTTTGTGGTCGTCAGTGGAGGATATGCCTTACTGGTACTGGCCCTCTCTTACTGGCTGATCGATATCAAAAAATCCCGCAGATGGGTTATCTTTTTTGCCGTTGTGGGCATGAATCCCCTGTTTATCTACCTTTTTGCCCATGTGGGAGGGAGCAGTTTTATCCTGCACATTCTTTACCCTTTTACCCATGCGCTGTTTGCCTGGACCGGCGAGTCCGTCGAGAACATTCTTACCGCCACCGTAATATGGGCTTCTCTCTGGTACATCACCTGGTGGATGTACAAAAGAAAGATCTTTATAAAAATTTAACCCGGATTGCGCAATAGAGATTTCGAAAAGTAAATCCCGGCTTCAGGGATCAAATCCCTCCTTGCCGCCTTTGCGTTATCACCCCATATCGCTCACCCGCTCCAGCTTCTTCATATCGAGGATGCTGATTTTACGGCCATCCAAAGTGATCAGACTTTCCGAAGCAAATGTGGAAAGGGTCCGTATGGCATTGGAGGTGGTCATGTTCGATAAGTTGGCCAGATCTTCCCGTGACAGATAAGCCTTTATCGTCTTCCCGTCTTCCTCGAGCCCATAGGTATCCACCAGCAACAGAAGGGATTCGGCCAGACGACCACGAATATGCTTTTGCGTCAGACTGACGGTACGGGTGTTGGAAATACCCAGTTCGGTAGCCATCTTTTTCATCATCCGCATGGTCAGGTTGGCATTAGCGCGCATCACTTTGTAAAGGGGCTCCCTTTCGAGAATACATACCACGGAATCTTCCAAAGCCACTGCCGAACCCGAGTAATTCTGCTCGGCAAACAAGGCCCGGTATCCGATAAACCCCAGAGGACTGGCCATCCTTACGATCTGCTCGCGTCCGCCTACTCCCTCCTTAAAAATCTTAACCTTCCCGTTGGCCAGACAGATCAATCCTGCAGGCTTATCTCCTTCCTTAAAAATAATCTCTCCTTTCTTATAGACCGTACAAATATGGTTATTAAACAGTTCCTTTTTTTCTTCGTCTGTCAAAGGATAAAATACCGAATCCGGATTATTCAGAAAATAATCACATGCTACTTCATGATTTTTTGCTGCCATCAGGGAAAAATGTTGTTTTGATTAAAAACAAAGCAAAGATAAAAAAAATGTTTTACAACACATCTGTTTTTTCCTCATAATCATAACTCGCCACCAGGGGCAGCCGGCGGCCTGCTCCGAAAGCTTTGGAAGAGATGCGCAGGATAGGAGGAGCCTGATAACGTTTATACTCATTTCTGTTGACCAGACGGATCGTTTTCTTAACCATTTCTGGCTCATACCCTTTTTCAATAATCTCTTTTTCAGGCCTCTGCAACTCGATATACTGATACAGGATCTGGTCCAGTAAGGAATAATCCGGCAGAGTATCCGAGTCTTTCTGTCCCGGGCTTAGTTCGGCCGAAGGCGGCTTAACCAGAATGTTCTCCGGGATCACTTCCTCTTCCCGGTTTATATAACGGGCCAGTTTATAAACATCCGATTTGTAAATATCTCCCAATACCGACAATCCCCCGGCCATATCCCCGTACAGGGTGCCATACCCCACGGCAGCTTCACTCTTGTTGGAGGTGTTCAACAGGATATATCCGAACTTATTGGAAAAAGCCATCAACAATACGGCACGGATACGGGCTTGCAGATTTTCTTCGGTCACATCAAAAGGCAGATCCTTAAAGTACGGCTGTAATAGTTTCTCAAATTCAGAATAGGCTGTTTTGATCGGAATAATATGATAAGGCACTCCCAGATTACGGGACAGTTTTTCAGCATCCGTTACCGAATGATCGGTGGAAAACTGTGAAGGCAAAAGAAGTGAATGAACATGATCCGCCCCCAACGCTTCTTTGGCCAGTACCAGGCTCACCGCCGAGTCAATACCTCCCGACACTCCGAGAACGGCATCGGTAAAACCCGTCTTGCCAAAATAATCCTTTAATCCCAGCACAATGGCGTCATGAACCTCCGGGATATAGTCGTCAGGATCGGAAACAGAAACGACCTTCGCCGTCCTGATCACTTCTTCCAGCTCGAAATCCCGGACATCTTCTTCAAAGCGTTTTAACTCGGCCACAATCTCTCCGCGTGGGTTTACCACCAGCGAACCCCCTTCAAAGATCAACTCGGTCTGTGCCCCCACCTGGTTAACAAAAAATACGGGAATGCCGTAGTCCCTGGCTTTTTTTGTAAAAACCTCCCTTTTGGCGCCGATACGGTTATAGGCAAACGGGGAAGCCGCAATATTGATGATCAGATCCGGTTTCGATGGAGCAAGTTCTTTCATCGGAGAAAAAGTATACAGCCGGCTTTTACCAAACTCCATCTCAATAGGCTGTTCGTCCCACAAATCTTCACAGATTGTCAGGGCAATCTTTTTCCCTCCCACAGCCACCACATGAACCTCCGTATTGGGTTCAAAATGCCTGTATTCATCAAAAATATCATAGGTGGGCAACAAAGACTTGTGTATCACGTCCTGAACTTTGCCGTCATACAACAAAAAAGCGGAATTATAAAGGTTCTTTCCTTCGGGTGCCGGGTTGACGGAAGAGCTGCCGATAATGGCGGCAATATCGTGGCACCACGGAGCCAACGCCTCCACCGTCCGGAGACATTGTTCCACAAACTCTTTCCTCTCCAGCAGATCCAGCGGCGGATACCCCGAAACCGTCAGCTCGGAAAATACAACCAGATCCGACCCCCTGTCCCGGGCCTGTAAGATGGTGTTTTTTATTTTCTCAGCGTTTCCCTTGAAATCACCAATAAGATAATTCAACTGGGCAAGTGTGATTTTCATAGTTCTGGTTTTAAAAAACAATACCCATCCGGAGACCGAGTGAATGAAATATTAAGCGGTCCTCCGGTCCTCCTCCGAAATCTTTTGTCATATCCGTTAATCCATGGACATAGGAGACACCCCCTGTGAGCGCGGTTTTCCCCCCGAGCGAATACATCACTCCCATCCGGGCAAAGTAAGCCAGGTTGAACATGTTAATGTCCTCTTTTCCGTTTTCCCTGATATCCGTGATACCCTCGACGTTAACCCAGGTGTTGAAACGAAACAGCATACTTTCTCCCGTTTCAAAATAAAAGGAAAGATACCCGATCTCCACGCTCTCCAGGTGAATACCCAAGGGGACATGCACATATTCATTTTTGTAAGTAACCGGCGTGTTCGCAGGTACCGTAACGCTCCTGTTGCTCACGGCCAGATCCACCGTGTCCACATAGGATAACTTGCCCCCCGTATGAAAAATCTTGATTCCCGTGACAAAAGCATAATTTTCACTGAAGAAATAATTGAACTGAAGTCCCGCATCATAACCGAATGTGCTCCCTTTGGTATGCACCCGGGCCGGATTATTGGACTGAAACCAATTCAACTGAGGTGTAAAATCCAGAAGAATACGCAAACCCTGAGCCCCGGCAGGCATCCCGGAAAATAAAAACAACAGCACCAGCACAGGATAAATACGCCCTTTATTTCGTATTGACTTCTTCCTCCTCATCATACCCCATGAATGTTAAAATGTTTCTTATCCCTGCAAATATACATAGCCCCGGGGATATATTGTAAAAAAATAATCCCAAAATCAGCATACAGATAAAGCTTTCGCTTAGCTATTGCCGGAATAATCATTTTTCCGGATATCAGTGATTTGTAAAATATGTATTTAAATAAATATTTAATTACATATTTAAATATTTATATTTTTTTGAGCACATCACCTCCGCTCAGGTAACATCTGCGTTGAGGAACACCTTCTCTTTCTCATCCTTCATCAATCATCCTTCATCAATCACCCTTCTTCAATCATCATTCATCAATCATCATTCGTCATTCTTCACCCTCCCCACCCTTCGCGGTCCAGGCTCCGGTACTGGATGGCTTCGGCCAGATGGTTATTCCGGATATTCTCAGCCCCTTCCAGGTCGGCAATGGTACGGGCGACTTTCAGGATCCGGTCGTAGGCGCGGGCCGACAGCCCCCGTTTTTCCATGGCATTTTTCAGTAGTTGCTGACCCTGCTCATCGACCCGGCAGAACTTCTCGATCATTTTCCTGGATATCTGGGCATTGCTGTGGACCCCCGGATAAGAAGCATACCTTTGGGCCTGTATCTCTCTGGCACGTATAACCCTTTTGCGGATCATCTCACTGGTCTCGGCCGGCCGGGTTCCCGCCAGTTTATCAAACTCCACGGGGATCACTTCGATGTGCATATCAATCCGGTCGAGCAACGGTCCCGAGATTTTACTCAGGTATTTCTGGATCATGCCGGTGGTACAGACGCAGGCCTTGGTAGGATGATTGTAATACCCGCAGGGACAGGGATTCATGGAGGCCACCAGCATGAAGCTGGCCGGATATTTCACGGTGAATTTGGCTCTTGAGATGGTGATCTCCCGGTCTTCCAGGGGTTGCCGCAACACCTCCAGCACCTGTCTCTTGAATTCGGGAAGCTCATCCAGGAACAACACCCCATTGTGAGCCAGGGAAATCTCTCCCGGTTGCGGATACGTCCCTCCCCCCACCAGGGCGACATCGGAAATGGTATGGTGCGGGCTGCGGAAAGGACGGCGTGTCATCAGCGAGGTGGCATCCCCTATTTTGCCTGCCACACTGTGAATTTTTGTGGTCTCTATGGCTTCATCCAGTGACAGGGGCGGCAGGATGGTAGGCAGGCGTTTGGCAAGCATGGTTTTCCCCGCCCCCGGGCTCCCGATCATCAGGACATTATGTCCTCCGCTGGCCGCGATCTCCAGGGCCCGTTTGACGGTCTCCTGTCCACGGACATCGGCAAAGTCAAACGGATAACGGTTCATCTTCGACAGGAACAGGCTTTTCACATCCACCCGGGTTTCCGGCAGGGTATTCTCCGTACTCACAAAAGCCACCACTTCTTTCAGATTGTCCGCTCCGTATACTTTCAGTCCTTCCACCACGGCAGCTTCCAGGGCATTTTTCTTCGGCAGGATGATCCCCTCGAAACCGGCTTCCCTGGCCTGCAGGGCAATGGGCAGCGCTCCCTTGATAGGCTGCAGTCCCCCATCCAGCGACAGCTCGCCCATGATCATGTACCGCCCCAGGTTGCCGGAGGGTAATTGCTCGGAGGCAGCCAGGATCCCAATGGCTATGGTCAGGTCATACAATGATCCCTCCTTACGCACATCGGCAGGCGCCATATTGATCACGATCTGCTTCCCCGGCCACTTCAGACCATTACTGCGTAAGGCCGATTGTATCCGGTGCTGACTCTCTTTGACGGCACTGTCCGGCAACCCTACCAGAAAATAACGGATGCCGGTAGAGACATTCACTTCCACGGTAACCGTAATGGCCCGGATACCATGAACAGCACTACCATAGGTTTTTACTAACATGAAACAAAAGATAAAATGGTACAATGATGCCCGTGTCGCTGAAAAAATCCTCACTTTGGGCATTTGAAAGATAATAAAATGTTTGCTAAATTCCCAAAATCACGAAAATTTCATAAAAAACCCGTAGCTTTATACTGAAAACATTTTCCCTATGAGCTTTTCTTTCCGTAAAAAACTGTATGAGATCATCTTCGAGGCAGATACCCCGGCAGGCAGGCTGTTTGATATCCTCCTGCTGATCATGATTGTCATCAGCATCCTGGCCGTCATGATAGAAAGTGTCCCGGCATATCATGACCGTTTTGCACACGGGTTTATCATCATCGAATGGAGCATCACCTTTTTCTTCACCCTGGAATATCTTCTGCGTATATGGGTGGTGAAAAAACCTGCCGGATACATCTTCAGTTTTTACGGGATCATTGACCTGTTGGCGGTTTTACCCAGCTATATCGGTTTGTTTGTCGGCGGCGCCCATGGGTTGGTCATCATCCGGGCACTGCGTCTGCTGCGTATCTTCCGCCTTTTCAAGCTTAGCCGTTATATCAGCGAGGGAGACACCCTGATGCGGGCTCTGAAAGCCAGCCGCGCCAAGATCAGCGTGTTCCTGCTAACCGTCGTCACGCTGGTGATCATCCTGGGAACCCTCATGTATATGGTTGAAGGCGAAGAAAACGGTTTCACCAGTATCCCCAAAGGCATCTACTGGGCCATTGTCACCCTGACCACCGTGGGATACGGCGACATCGCTCCTTCCACCAACCTGGGGCAGTTCATCGCCAGCCTGGTAATGATCCTGGGGTATGGCATCATCGCCGTCCCTACCGGCATTGTTACGGTGGAATATTCACGGGCCCGTCAGTCCAAAACCGTAACCACACAGGTTTGTCCCCACTGTCTGCGGGAAGGACATGACGCCGACGCCGTGTATTGTAAATACTGTGGCGGGAAACTGTAACCGTCAGCACAAGGACATATAGCGCCTGTGCCCCTGCAAATTATTTAACCTTTTTCCTGATCTCTTCGGTTTCTTTTTCAAACCCCGGCTTCCCCAGCAAGGCAAACATGTTGTGTTTGTAAGCTTCCACCCCGGGCTGGTCGAAAGGATTGATCCCCAGAAGATATCCACTGACAGCACATGCTTTTTCAAAGAAATAGATCAGTTGTCCCAGACATTTTTCATCCAGTCTTTCCAGGGATATCTTCAGGTTCGGAACCCCTCCGTCCACATGCGCCAGGAGTGTCCCCAGCTCAGCCATTTTGTTTACCTCATCGATACGTTTGCCGGCCAGGTAATTCAGCTTGTCCAGATTGTCAGGGTCTTCCGGTATCTTCAGGGTGCGCTTCGGCAGCTCAACGGATAAGACCGTCTCGAACAGGATCCTTTCTCCCTGCTGAATATATTGACCCATCGAATGCAAATCCGTAGTAAAATCCACGGCCGCCGGGAAAATCCCCTTCCCGTCTTTCCCTTCACTCTCGCCGAAAAGCTGTTTCCACCACTCCGCAAAAAAATGCAGTTTGGGATGGTAGTTCACCAGGATTTCCACTTTTTTGCCCGACCGGTACAGCAGATAACGCACAGCCGCATACAGGGCCGAAGGATTGTCTTCCAGCCCATGCGCCGCTCTGGTTTTTTCTTCCATTTCCACGGCCCCTTCAACCAGGGCTCTGATATTAAAACCGGCGATGGCAATGGGTACCAGTCCTACCGGCGTCAGCACCGAATAACGTCCCCCTACATCATCGGGGATTACGAAGGTCTTATATCCCTCCCGGTCGGCCAGCGAACGCAAAGCTCCTTTATGTGCATCCGTAATGGCAATGATCCGTTTACCGGCTACAGCCTTGCCCACTTTCTTTTCCAGATGATCTTTCAGAATACGGAATGCAATGGCCGGTTCGGTAGTCGTCCCCGACTTGGAGATCACCACCAGCCCGTACTCTTTATCCTCCAGCACATCCATTAATTCCGACAGGTAATCCTCGGATATATTGTTACCGGCAAAATAAATTTCCGGAAATTTCCCCCCCGACGAGCGCTTTATAAAACCGTGAGACAAAGCTTCAATCACCGCTTTGGCTCCCAGGTATGATCCTCCGATACCGATGATCACAACCGCCTCTGTGTTTTTCTGCAGGTCGGTGGCCGCCTGTTCGATCTTTTCAAAATCCTTTTCCGTTATGGAGGACGGCAGGTCCACCCAACCCAGAAAATCACTTCCGGGCCCGCTCTTCCGGTGCACCATCTCTAACTTTTCCTTCACCGAAGAAGAAAGTTTTTGTAACTGGTCTTCAGAAACAAAAGACCTGACATGATCTATATTCAGTTCAAATGTTTTTTTCATGGGTGTATTTTTATTTTGTATCTATAGTTCCCTTATTTTCTCTTCTCATTTCTCATCACTCCCTTCTCATTTCTCACTTCTCCTCACTCATCTCTCCTCTCTCATTTCTCATTTCTCTTTTCCAGTTTCTCCACCC
>JANTHB010000066.1 GCA_024762655.1 Bacteroidales bacterium | reverse complement strand
GAACTCTTATAAAGCGTCAAAAGGAATGGAGAGAATTATTAAACAAAAAACTAATTTTATTAAATAAGTATTCTACTGACCAAATAAATTGTCATATTGATTTTTAGATAAAATTATATCCAATAACATCGTTTATAATAGATATACTTTACATTTTGCATGATTTTATCAAGCAAATTATATTGAACGGATGATTAAATCTTCTTAGTTTGCCTGGCAGTTTTTGTAAATCTACAATTACCTGTGATAGAGCAAAACTTTAACTATATTTTACATCTGTCCAGTAATGTCCTGTAATAACTGGACAATTTTATATATTTGTAAAAAAAACTTGTGATAGTATCAGATGTTGTAAGGAAAAAAACAGAAAAGTTCCGGGAAGGCTATGTGTTTACCTATACCGATCTTAATATGCCGGCAGACAAAACCGAAGCAGTCATAAAGGCATTAAACAGAATGGTAAAAAGAGGTGAACTGAAGAAAATTTCCAGGGGCAAATATTACAGGCCCAGAAAAACTGATTTTGGTGAGTTAAAACCGGAAACTTACCAGATCGTAAAAGATTTGCTTGAAAAGGATGGTAAGCCTACCGGTTATCTGACCGGTTTTTCCATATTTAACAAACTAGGCCTAACAACTCAGGTATCCAACACCATACAGATTGGAATAAATGCCGAGAAAAAAAATATAAGAAGAGGTATCTATAGGATTCATTTCGTTCGTCAGAAAAATCCTATCAATAAAAAAAATATTCCGTTGCTTCAAATCCTGGATACTGTCAGATATATCAAGAACATTCCGGATGCCTCAATTGATAATTCCTGTAAACGGATATCAGATATTATTAAAAGAATGACACCCGACGATTTAAAATTACTTGTCAAACTTGCTCTGAACTATCCGCCATCCACAAGAGTCCTGACAGGTGCGATTATTGAGTCCGAAATATCAGAAGAGATTGCAAAGCCTTTATGGAAATCACTAAATTACATTACACAATATAAGTACAACCTGTCGGAAAAGGTGTTGCAAAACAAAACAAAATGGAGGATCCGATGATATTACATGATGATGAAAAAGTTTTTCGTGAACTTATAGAAGCTACGAGTCAATGGAAAGGCATTCATCCGGTCATCGTTGAAAAGGATTATCGCATTACACAAATACTGGAAAACTTATCCTCGGGAACCTTTTTTGATTCAGTAGTTTTTAAGGGTGGGACATCATTATCAAAAGGATACCGGTTAATTGAAAGATTCTCAGAAGATGTGGATATTGCAGTACTTACCACTGCGGATATGACCGGGAACCGGGTCAAAACCCTGATCAGAAATATTGAAAGATCGATGGTTACGGATTTCCGGGAAGTGCATGTAAATGAAATTACCAGTAAAGGATCCCGTTTTCGCAGATCCGTTTATAAACTTCCGTTGATATTCCAGGACAAAAGAGGCGGCATTGTTCCGGGTAATATTGTCCTTGAGATCAATTCTTTTTCCAATCCGTATCCATATCATAAAACAGGCATTCAAAGTTTTATTACAGATTTCCTGATACATATCCGAAGACAAGATTATATTGAAAAATACGGTTTGCACTCTTTTCCCATTAATATACTGGACAAGACCCGTACGCTGGTCGAGAAACTGGTATCCCTTGTACGCTTTTCTCTCGCAGATGATCCGATTGATTCATTATCCGGTAAGATCCGGCATTTTTATGATTTATATTATCTGATGAAGGATGATACGTGTATATCTTTTGTCGATTCGGATGAGTTTAAAAAGGTATTTTGGGAGACACTGAATCATGACAGGGAAATATTCGATGAACCTCAGGGATGGAATAAAAAGGATATTGAAGAATCAGTTTTGTTTTATAAATTTGATCAAATCTGGTCAACTCTTAAACAGGGATATAACAGAGAACTTTCTATGTTGGCTTTCTCGGAAATACCGGATGAAAATAAAATTGCAGAAAATTTCGAAAATTTAATCTCATTAATAAAGCCGGGTTGACAAAAGAGATAGTATTTTTTCATGCTAAATGTATACATCATATCCGATACAATCGCCGGATTTACCTATGAGTATTTCCTCAAAGTTGGAGCGAAGCGGAAATCCCGACACACAGTCGTCGGGAACCACTTGGGTAACACAAGGGTGAGTTTTACCGATAGTGGAGGCGCAGCCATGCGGACACAGGAGGATTCGTATTTCCCGTTTGGCATGCGGCAAGATGGTTTGAGCTACAGCAACGGGGTGGAGAATAAGTACCTGTACAACGGCAAAGAACTCCAGGACGATGACCTGGGCGGCGTGAATCTGGACTGGTATGACTATGGGGCACGGATGTATGATGTGGCTTTAGCCCGTTGGCACTGTGCTGACCCATTGGCGGAAAAATATTACTCTCTTTCACCTTATAACTATGTAGCAAATAATCCGATTATTTATATTGACCCAGATGGGATGAAGATAGATTGGTCTGGAGTTAACAAAGAAGAAAAACGAATGATAAAGAAAGCCATAAGAAGGCTGAAATCAAGTGATACTTTCAAAGCTACATATAAGCAAATAAAGAAATCGGATGTTGTTTATACTTTTACCAATAAAACAATGAGAAAAGGTGACTTGGGTGACTTTAATGGCACAAAAACAACAATAACACCTGCAATGACGGAGGAAGGTGATAATGGAGAAATTATTACTGCCGTAGAAGAAAGTAAGAATGAGGAGACGCCTGCTGGTACTATAGGAGTTAATTTTAATCTATTTGATGCCAATAGCAAGGATGATGTTGATAATGTAATGGGTCCATTGGCCGAAGAAATTGTTCATGCGGGTCAATATGATGATATTGTAAAAGCAAATGGAAATCTTGTTTCTAATTTTCCAGCACCTGGTAATAGGGAGTTTGAAGCTAAAGCTATTGTTGGACAAATACAATTAGAAACAAATAATCTTTTTCAAAGATATGGAGGAGATAAAACAGCTGCAAGTTTTGGACAAAAGGCTTTTCAGCAAAAATCGTCAATAGGATATTTTGGTGCTCTACAGAAATGGCATACAGACCCAAAGACTGATTCTTGGTATAGGAACAAGCATATAGATAATTCAACCCCGAGTTACTTGAATAAACTAATAAATAGATAACTATGAGAACCTATGTATTCATTGTTTTAGCTCTATTTTTTAGCAATTGTTCCAGTCTAAAATATAATTCGAACAAATATAGGGTTTATAAAGATATTGATAAGGCTCTGAAAAATAAGGAAAAAGTGTTGTGTTTGAATTTGTCAAATCAAAATTTGGATTCAATACCTATAACGATAACTCAATTAAAAAATATAGAAGTATTAATTATTTCTTCAAATAAAATTACTACAATACCATACTACATAGGAGAACTGACTAAATTAAAAGTTCTTAGAGCCAATAATAATGTGATAAAGTCTATTTCTGATGAAATACGTAATTGCAAGGAGCTTCAGGAATTATGGTTGGTCGGCAATGAGTTAGATAGTCTTCCTTTAAGTGCAATGTCAAGTTTAACAAAACTGGAAAAACTCGTTACTTATGGTAATGAAATAAATGATAATTATATTGAAGAATTGAAAACTGCTTTGCCAAAGTGTGAGATTTATAATTCAAATATACAATAAACTCTACGGTTATTGAGGCTTTATGTGTTTTGAGGTACTATCCTTTAAATTTAAAAATTAGATATGCTAGAGTAGACCCAAATCAAGTTGTTTTTGTGGTAAAACCAAGAATAGTTAATAGAATCTTTTTGAGGTTTAGGAAGAATAAGTAATAATATCATGAGAGTTATAATATTAATATCGTTATACGGTATTCTTTCAGTCACCGGGTATTGTCAGGATAAAGAAACAAAGGATAGTATAATCTATTGGAACAAGCAAACCAAGCTTACTTGGAAAGATTTTCATGGAATACGACCAGAACACGAATTAACAGACTATGGAACCGAGGCAATGGCGGCATCTGCTGTAGAAATTAGTTATCCAGCTATGATTCTTGGTAAATCCATAAGTTTCAAGGTGTATTGCAGGTTTGTAAAAGACAAGTCTTGGACTAAAGACACAATTTCAAAGAAACTATTAGCTCATGAGCAATTACATTTTGATATCGGAGAACTATATGCAAGAAAAATTCGTCAGAAAATTTATCTTTTAGAAGGACAAGGTGTAAAAAACTATGATACTTATAAACAAGATATAGATAAATTGCTGGAAGAAAGAGATTCGACTGATATTAAATACGACAAAGAGACATTGCATGGAGCAATTGATTTTGCCCAACAAGAATGGAACGAGAAAATAGCGAAAGAGTTGGAGAAACTAAAGGAATATGCAGTAGATTACGAAGAATACCTGAAAGATAAATAAAGATGAAAAAGCCCGGACAGTCCAGGTTTTTTTCATCAAACCGCCATTCCTTTATGTGTTTCCTGCACTTTAGAGTAGAAGCTAAACGCCCGGATAATTTTTTTTCCGCCGTAGCGGAATGCTGGGAACAAAAAGAGAATGATCCGGGCCGGGCCGGGTTTTATTCCCCGAAAATCTTGCATAGCTTATCTACAACTTTTTCGAACATGGCCGTTTTAACAGTCCCAACCTTTCTGATAATAATGCCTTTTTCGGCAGTGAACAACCTGTTCGGCCTGATGTTGCTGGGTTTGTTCAGAGAACCCCTTTGAAAATCGGAATTAGCAAGAGCAAGGGCATAATTGTCTCTGATAAATTGGCTTGTTATCTGGCAAAGAATAATATCATCCCCTTTTAGGTCAGACAGAACCATTGCCGGTCTTTTCTTTGAATTCGATAAATCGGAATACGGGAACGGAATTACAACAATGTCTCCTTTTACAAATCTTTCCATGCTGCATCTTCTTCGGGCAACAGCCAGTCTTTGGCCAATGCTTTTTCACTTACAAGATGTGTTAGTATGCTGTCGTTTTCCGGTCTTTGCTTAATTTCCTTTTTTAAAACTTCACTTAATTTAATTTTTTCCCTGTAAGGTAATTGCTTTACAAGGTCAACAATCTGTTTAAAATTAAGCGGTAAGTTTATGTTTATATTTGTAGTCTTCATAATCTGAATCTTAAATGCCACATCCTTGTTTAACCTTGTAAATACAACATAAACAACAGTATAATATTCTTTCAACAAAGATACAAAACATAGATAAATAAATCAAACTATAAAATACAACTCTTTGATCAATCTAAAATATCCCCCCATTCTCAGAACCACTTTTGGCTATTTCTAAATTGGAATATCCATTCTTCATTTGATAATATAAAATTGTGTCATATACCCGGAAATAACCCGTAGTGTTATTCTGGTTTTTAACAGCATTTTTTCCGAATTCAGGTTATTGATTTACTTTCCCCACCCCTTCCCTCTGAAAGGATAACTGCAGATGCCTGCCAGGGCAGTGGCTGTGATATAGAAAGGATAAAACAGCCCGGCGAGGAGGAAGATGCCAAGCAGATTCCGGCGGCGGTAAAACGAGGTTATGCTGTGCAGGAACAGAAAGTCGGGGATACTTTTTATGAGATAAAAGAGAAGAGCCCACCATCCCCATGCCGGCTTTAAAAAACCGGCTGCTATGGCAAAAACGATGATCAGGTTTGTCAGGAAAACGGTTCCTGCTGCCAGAAGTGTGTCCCGGTCGCGGTAGGCCGGGCTTTTGGACGCCCAGCGGCTGCGTTGCCGCAAAAACATACCGGGGCCGGATTTGTCCTTGATCGTTACGGTGGCTTCCCGGGATTTGAGAAAACGGATGCTTTCCGGCCGGTGCCGTTTGACGGTATGGAGAAGAAAGACATCGTCCCCGCTCGGGGTCTTTTTGTGAAGCGGATCGGAGGTAAGGAAGAGCAGCTCTTTTTCATACGCCATATTGGCCCCGTTGCAGTAGAGCGGATGGCCGGTACCTGCCGCCCCCATGCCGGCACCCATAAGACTAAAAGATTCCAGTTCCCGGAAACGGGCGAAAATCCCTTTTTGCGGAAAGGTCTTTACCGGTCCGGCCACAAAACCGGCCTTGGTGTTCTCCCTGCAGGCCATCATCACGGAGATCCAGTGCGGGCCGGGTCTGGCATCCGCGTCGGTGGTGAAAATCCACGAGGAAGCACAGGCTTCAGCGCCGGTCAGCAGCGCTTCTTTTTTCCCTTTTCCCCGGTTCTGCAGCATCTTAATATTCGCATGCTCTTTGGCTGCCTGCTCCATGATTGTAGCGGTATGGTCGGTCGAATGATCGTCCACCAGGAGGATCTCCGTCAGAGCGGCCGGATAACTTTGGCGTGCCAGCGCACGCATCAGCCCGGGCAGGTTCTCCTGTTCATTGTGGCAGGGGATGATCACAGAAACTTTTTCTTCGGGATGACGGCAGACCTCTTCAAAAACAGGCAGGTTTATCCATCCTTTCCGGAACCACAGGATCATGCCGGCATAAAGAAACAACGTCAGCAGGAGGGCCCCTTGCAACAGGGGAGAGAAAAACAGAGTGCGGATCATTTCATCCATTCGTAGAGATCGTAATGCTCGCCGTTCATGTGAAGTTTTTCGTACACTTGCCGGGCCCGGCGGTTGCTCTTATCCACATACAGCCTTATCCCCCTCACCTTGTCATCGGCCAGGACAATCTCCTCGATGTGCTTGTACATAGTCTTGAAGACCCCCCCGCCCCGGTGTTCCGGCTTAACATATACCGATTGTATCCAATAGACCGTACCGTTGCGCCAGTCACTCCACTCATACGTGATGAGCAGCGAAGCTACCACCTCTGTGTCTTTTCTGGCCACGAAATATTTTCCCAGCTCCGGGTTGTGAAAGACTTGCCTGACGCCGGCGAGCACCGTGGATTCTTCAAGTTGAAGATGCTCCGTTTCCCGGGCCATGGCTATCTGGAAACCGGCGATGGTCTCAATATCGGCAGGGGTAGCAGGTCTGACGGTTATCATGATAAAACAGGTTTAATATTCATCCCAGGCCAGGATATTGATTTCTTCGGGTTTGTATTTGCAGAAAGCCAGGATAAAAGCACTGGCCAGACGGGCGTTGGTGATGAGCGGGATGTTGAAGTCCACGGCATTTCTCCGGATCATATAGTCATTATCCAGTTCTCCCTTCGACAGGTTTTTGGGGATGTTGACCACGAGGTCCACCTCCCGGTTACGGATCAGGTCGATGGTGTTGGGATGTTTTTCTTCATCCGGCCAGTAAGCCAGTTTCGTTTTAATGCCGTACTGGTCATAAAATTTCTTCGTACCCCGCGTAGCATAAAGCGTGTACCCCTTTTCAAGCAAGGCGCGGGCGCTGTTGATCAGTTCCACCTTCGAACGGGCCGGGCCGGTGGACAGCAGGATTTTTTTCTGTGGGATATGATACCCTACCGACAACATCGCCTTTAATATCCCTTCATAGAAGTCATCTCCGATACATCCTACTTCTCCGGTGGAAGACATGTCCACCCCCAGCACCGGGTCGGCGAGTTGCAGGCGCGAGAAAGAGAACTGCGGGGCCTTGACCCCCACATAATCCAGATCGAAGATGGATTTTTCCAGAGGCGCCACCTCTTCGTCCAGCATGATCCGCGTGGCCAGGTCGATGAGATTGACTTTTAATACTTTTGAAACAAAAGGCATGCTCCTGGAAGCCCGTAGGTTGCATTCGATCACTTTGATCTGGTTGTCTTTGGCCAGAAACTGAATGTTAAAAGGGCCCGAGATGTTCAGTTCGCGGGCGATCTCACGGGTGATCCGTTTGATGCGGCGTATGGTTTCCAGGTAGATTTTCTGCGGAGGAAAGACCATGGTGGCATCTCCGGAGTGGACCCCGGCAAATTCCACATGTTCGGAGATCGCATATGTGATGAGGGTCCCCTGACGTGCCACGGCATCGATCTCTATTTCCTTGGCTTCCTGGATGAACTCGGAAACGACCACCGGATATTGTTTGGATACTTCTGCCGCCAGCTTCAGGAAATGTTCCAGCTCTTCGCGGTTGGAGACCACATTCATGGCTGCCCCCGAGAGCACGTAGGAAGGCCGGATAAGCACGGGAAACCCGATCCGGTCTACAAACTCCTGGATATCACTCATGCTGGTGAGTTCTTTCCACCGGGGCTGATCCACCCCGAGTGTGTCAAGCATGGAGGAGAACTTATGGCGGTTTTCGGCCCGGTCGATAGAGACCGGAGAGGTGCCCAGCACACGGACCTTCTGGTTGTGCAGGCGCATGGCCAGGTTGTTGGGGATCTGCCCGCCGGTGGAGACGATGACCCCGTGCGGTTGTTCAAGATCGATGATGTCCAGGGTGCGTTCCAGGGAGAGCTCGTCAAAATAAAGCCGGTCGGAGATATCATAATCGGTACTTACCGTTTCAGGGTTATAGTTGATGATAACCGACCGGTACCCCTTTTCTTCCACGGTATGTAAAGCGCTGACGCCGCACCAGTCGAACTCGACACTGCTGCCGATGCGGTAGGCTCCGGACCCCAGCACGATGACCGATTTCTTATCGTCATAGAAGGCAATGTCATGCTCGCGGGCGCTATACGTCATGTACAGGTAATTGGTCTGCGCCGGATACTCGGCGGCCAGCGTGTCTATTTGTTTCACATACGGGATGATATTCCTGTTTTTCCGGTGGGTGCGTACCTGCAGGAGGCTTTCCTCCATCTTTTCGGGAGCAGGACCGGTGACAAAACGGGCGATCTGGAAATCGGAGAACCCCTGGATCTTGGCTTCACGCAGTTTATCGTCGTCCAGAGCTTCCAGGGAAGGAGTGGCCTCGAGTTCCTTTTTCAGGGTGATAATATTTTCCAGCTTATACAGGAACCACTTATCTATTTTGGTGAGTTCGTGGATATGATCTACGGATAATCCTTTTTCAAAAGCTTCGGCAATGACAAAAATACGCATATCCGTAGGCTCGGCCAGTTCTTTTTCAATATGGTCGAAACGGAGATGGTTCCCGACAAAACCGTGCATGCCCTGGCCGATCATACGCAGTCCTTTCTGGATGGCTTCTTCAAAGGTGCGGCCGATAGACATTACTTCTCCCACACTCTTCATGCTGCTGCCGATATGGTGGGATACTCCTTCGAATTTATTGAGGTCCCAGCGGGGGATCTTGCAGACGATATAATCGAGGGCGGGTTCGAAGAAGGCTGTGGTCGTTTTGGTCACGGCATTTTTCAGTTGATGCAGGCCATAGCCTACCGCCAGTTTGGCTGCCACAAAAGCCAGCGGATACCCGGTGGCCTTGGAGGCCAGGGCACTGGACCGCGACAGACGGGCATTTACTTCGATCACGCGATAATCCTCCGACTTCGGGTCCAGCGCATACTGGATGTTACATTCACCGACGATGCCGATATGACGGATCACCCGGATAGAGAGCGCACGCAGTTTGTGATATTCGCTGTTGGTGAGGGTCTGCGACGGCGCCACCACAATGCTCTCGCCCGTATGGATACCCAGGGGATCGAAATTTTCCATATTACACACCGTGATACAGTTGTCAAAACGGTCGCGTACCACTTCGTATTCCACCTCTTTCCATCCTTTCAGCGATTCTTCCACCAAAATCTGGTCGGTGTAGGAAAACGCTTTCGAAGCCTCTTCTTTTAACTCTTCCTCGCCGGAGCAGAAAGCGCTGCCTTGCCCCCCCAGCGTGAACGCCGCCCGTATAATGATCGGATATCCCAGATGTTCCCCGGCTTTCAGGGCATCGTCCAGGCTTGTGACGGCTATACTCCGGGGGGTCTTAACGTTTATTTCCTTCAACTTGTTGACAAAGAACTCACGGTCCTCGGTGTCCATGATGGCCTGGATGGGGGTTCCCAGCACCTGAACGTCGTGTTTATTAAGAATCCCTTGTTTGAATAATTCAATGCCGCAGTTCAGGGCTGTCTGCCCCCCGAAAGAGAGCAGAATGCCGTCTGGTTTTTCTCTTTCGATCACCCGCTCCACAAAATAAGGGGTGACCGGCAGGAAATAGATCCGGTCGGCGATCTTTTCGGAGGTCTGCACGGTAGCGATGTTCGGATTGATGAGGATGGTGCGTATCCCTTCTTCCCGCAAAGCTTTCAGCGCCTGTGATCCGGAATAGTCAAACTCTCCGGCTTCGCCGATCTTCAGGGCCCCCGACCCGAGTAACAATACTTTTTTCAATGATGCTTTTTCCACGTGATATTTTTTTCCGTTTTATCCTTCCCGGTGTTTTTCCGGTGCCCTTGTATCGCTGCAAAGATACACCGCACAGAAAAAACCGGCCGAAAAATAATGCAAAAATTTGGTTTGATAAAATAAAAATGTATAAATTTGCATCGAATTTACATATTTATGCATTATGAATGACAAGAACACCCGTTTGTATCTGATCCGCCAGATGATCAGGGATCAAGAGATTTTCACACAGGAGCAACTGCTTGAGATGCTGGAAGAAAAGGGCTATCATGTAACCCAGGCCACGTTATCGAGGGATTTGAAGTTTCTGAGAGCCGGGAAGATCCCGTTCCGGGACGGGCGATATAAATATGTATTGGATGAAACGGCCCGTTTGGATCCGGAGGCAGATCATCATCCTTCCTCGGGACAGGGATTTGTTTCGATCGAATTTGCCCAGCAGCTGGCATTGATCCGGACGTTGCCGGGGTATGCCAATATGTTGGCCATCTCCATAGACCGGGCCCGAAGGTACGAACTGGCCGGGACGATCGCCGGGGATGATACCATTCTGGTCATTCCCCGCGACGGGGTAAGCCGCGAAGCCGTGCGTAAAGCGCTGCAGTGGATTTTCCCGGATGTAGCCGATAAGATTGCCAGATCGTGAATATTTATTAAATCATAATTTTATTAACTTTTTATCAACATGAAAAATCAGAAAATTGTACTTGCGTACAGTGGAGGACTGGACACCTCCGTGATCCTGAAATGGCTCATCGATCGCGGGAATGATGTGATTGCTTATGTAGCCGATGTAGGACAGGATGATGATTTTGACGAGGTCAGGAAAAAAGCGCTGGCTATCGGGGCCGGCGAGGTGATTGTGGATGACCTGAAAAGGGAATTTGTGACCGATTTTATTTTTCCGGCCATCCGGGCCAATGCAATTTATGAAAGCCGCTATCTGCTGGGGACAGCCCTGGCACGTCCGTTGATTGCCAAGAGAATGATTGAGGCTGCCAACAAAATGGAGGCGCCCGTGGTATCGCACGGCGCTACCGGCAAAGGGAACGACCAGGTAAGGTTTGAGCTTTCGTTTTATGCCCTGAATCCGAAGATCACGGTTTTCTCCCCCTGGAAAGATGCTGAGTTCCTGGAGCAGTTCCGGGGTCGTCCCGACCTGATCAAATATGCCGAAGAAGCAGGCATCCCCGTGAAAGCCACGAGGGAAAGGCCCTACAGTGAAGACGACAACCTGATGCACATAAGCCATGAGGCCGGAATCCTTGAAGACCCGGCCCTGAAGGCTGATATGAAAGTATATTCCAAAATCACACACCCATACAATGCACCGGACAAACCCGAAAGCATCTCGGTGGAGTTCAAGGACGGAATCCCCGTAAAGATTACCAACGAAGAGGATGGTACCGTAAAAACAGAACCCCTGGAGCTGTATACCTATGTGAATAATCTGGGATCCAAACATGGCATCGGCCTGCTGGATATGGTGGAAAACAGGTTTGTGGGCATCAAATCGAGAGGGATCTATGAGACCCCCGGGGCGGAAATCCTGTTCAAAGCGCACCAGGATATCGAAGGCATCGCCATGGACCGCGAAGTGATGCGGTTACGCAATATGCTCACCCCCAAATTTGCCGAGCTGGTGTATTATGGTTTCTGGTTCAGTCCCGAAATGGACTTTCTGATGGCTGCTATCCGGAAAAGTCAGGAGTTGATCGACGGCAAAGTATATCTCTCTTTATATAAAGGGAATGTCCTGATCGAAGGGCGGGAGTCGCCCAGTTCGTTGTATGACCAGGATCTCTCCAGCATGGATATTGAAGGAGGCTTTGACCAGAAAGACAGCGAAGGCTTTATCAAGATCAATGCCATCCGTTTGATGGCTCATCATGCCATCGTGAGCAGACAGTATAAGAATCATATTTATAGTATTTGATCGTTGAAAAGATCCATTTTCATCAGTTTAAAGTAACAAAAGCATATGCAACACAACGTAGCCATTTTAGGGGGTGGAAACATCGGCGGAGCCATTGCCGAAGGTTTGCTGAAAAAGAAAGCCCTGGCTCCTGCACAGATTACTGTTACACGGCGGAAGCTTCACTTATTGGATCATCTGGTATCTGCAGGGGTAACGGTTACTGCGGATAATCCGGCAGCGGTAAGAGGCTCGGAGGTTGTTGTGATTGCTGTCCGGCCGCGCCAGATGAAACCCTTGCTGGAAGAGATCGCGCCCGTGCTGGATCCCTCGAAACATATTTTGGTGTCGGTGGTGACAGGTTTTTCCATTGCGGAGACGGAAGCCGTTGCCGGCGGGCAGGTGCCGGTGGTACGGGCCATGCCCAATACGGCCGTGGCGGTGGGAGCTTCTATGACCGGTCTGGCGGTCAACAAAACAGGTGCTGACAAGCTGGATATTGTGCAGCGGTTATTTAATGCCATCGGGCGCACCTATGTTATTGATGAGAACCTCATGTCGGCAGCCACCATCCTGAATGCCTGCGGTATCGCTTATTTCCTGCGGGTTATACGGGCGATCTCGCAGGGAGGGATACAAATCGGCTTTCATGCTTCCGAGGCCCAGCTCATCGCTGCGCAGGTGGCCAAAGGAGCTGCCGAATTGATGCTCGAACTGGGCATTCATCCCGAAGAAGAGATAGACAAGGTAACCACCCCCCGCGGGGTGACCATCGCCGGTCTTAACGAGATGGAACATCATGGTCTGAGCTCGGCGCTGATCAAAGGGATCCTGGCCTCTTTTAACGAGATAGAAAAACTGAAATAATGCAGAAAATCTGGGATAAGAATCTCCCTTTGGACCAGGCTGTCGAACAGTTTACCATCGGCAACGATGCCGTGCTGGACCTTGATCTGGCGCCTTTTGACATTCTGGGCTCGGTGGCGCATGTAAAAATGCTGAAAAAGGCCGGGTTGATCAGGGCCGGAGACGAGGAGAAACTGGTGACGGCGTTGCAGGACCTTTACCGGAAGGCGGAAGCGGGCAAATTTGTCATTGAACCGGGGATCGAGGATGTACATTCACAGGTGGAGAAGCTCCTTACAGACATCCTTGGGGAAGCCGGGAAGAAAGTACATACGGCCCGTTCGCGCAATGATCAGATTATCCTGGATATCCGTTTATTCACCCGGGACCGCTTGTCCCGGATCCGGCAGGAGATGCTGGCTTTGTTCGATCTGCTTCTCCGGTTGGGAGAGAAGTATAAAGATCATCTGATGCCCGGATATACGCATCTGCAGGTAGCCATGCCCTCGTCTTTCGGACTGTGGTTCGGGTCTTTTGCCGAGAGTCTGGCGGATGACCTGCTGTTGCTGAATGCAGTGTACCGGATCATCAACCAGAACCCTCTCGGATCGGCTGCCGGATACGGTTCCTCCTTTCCGGTGGACCGTGAGGAGACCACCCGTCTGCTGGGGTTTGAGAATCTTGTGGTGAATTCGGTCTATGCTCAGACGGGACGCGGGAGGACGGAAAAAACGGTGGCATCGGCCCTGGCGTCGGTAGCCTCTACCCTGGGGCGCCTGGCCATGGATGCCGTGTTGTTCATAAACCAGAATTTCGGATTTATCTCCCTGCCTGATGCCTATACTACCGGTTCCAGCATTATGCCGCACAAGAAGAACCCGGATGCTTTCGAGTTGATCCGCGGCCGCTGCAACCGTATCCAGGCCCTGCCCCATGAGATGCAGCTTATCCTGGGCAATCTGCCTACCGGTTATCACCGCGACTTTCAACTGCTGAAAGAATCTTATCTGCCGGCTTTCGACGATCTGTCTGCGTGTCTCAGGATCACATATCTCCTGCTGGAGCATCTGGAGATAAAAGAAGATCTGCTGGAGAAAGATATCTATAAATATATTTTCAGTGTGGAGGAAGTGAACCGTCTGGTCGGGGAAGGAGTCCCTTTCCGGGAAGCCTACCGGCAGGTGGCCGAGGAGATACGATCAGGCAGATTCAGTCCCCCGGAAAAACTCTCTTACACCCATACGGGCAGTATCGGCAACCCGGGGTTTGACAAGATCAGAACAAAAATGGAGCGCGTTGCGGCGGAGGTGGATTTTGACAAAGCCGGGAAGATCATGTACGGACTACTGGAAACCTGAAAACCGGAGAGAGATGGAGGGGGAATCTGTGAAAATAGTGGTAAAAGTCGAGATACGCGTGTTGCTCAATGAGGAGGGGGCGTTTGATCCCTATAAAATGGAGCGGCTGTCCATGGTGTTGTCCAACCTGGTGAACAGCGGTGCCAAAATTCTTATCGTATCCTCAGGAGCCATCTTCCTGGGATCCCGGAAGCTCGGGCTGGATAGTCAGCCCGGGGGGCTCATTGACAAACAGGCGGTGGCGGCGGTGGGACAAGCCGAGCTGATGAAACTCTACCGGCGGTATTTTGAAGGGTATAACCAGACGGTGGCACAGGTGTTGCTCACCGGAGATATCTTTGTCGATGCCGAAAAAAGCGGCAATGCACGTAACACCCTTATTCATCTGCTTGAGCAGGGGGTAATTCCGGTGATCAATGAAAACGACTCGGTTTCTACCGAAGACATTGAGTTGAATGACAACTATTACCTGGTTCGTTCGGTGGCCCGTCTGACCGGAGCGCATCTGTTGCTTATCAAGGCCAAAATGCCGGATACATACATCCTGCTGGGAGGCAGTCCCGGGGCGGGTCCTCACTTTATTCATGAAAAAGAGCTGGTGGATGAAGTGGCCGCTGTGGAAAAGGTTATGTCCGGGGAGGCGTTCCGGGAATATACTTTTCCTGCTACCCTGAATAAAGAATTGCTGGAGGCCTGACCGATGAAGGAAACGAACAAGAACCGGCACCATAAACGGATTGTCGTTAAAGTAGGGAGTTCTACCCTCTCTTTTGCCAACGGCAGGATCAACCTGCAGCGCATTGAACGGCTGGCTGAGGTGCTCAGTGAGGTACGGCATGCCGGACAGGAGCTGATCCTGGTGTCGTCGGGAGCTATCGCCGTGGGGGGAGGCCTGCTGGGCCTGAGAAAAAAACCTGAGGGGTTGCCTGAAAAACAGGCCCTGGCGGCGGTGGGACAGGCCGAGCTGATGAAGATTTACCAACGTTTTTTTGAACCGTTTCATCAGACCGTGGCACAGGTGTTGCTTACCAAAGACGGGTTGCAGGAGGAGACCAAGCGCTTCAATGCCCGCAACACCCTGAACCGTTTGCTGGAGATGGGAATCCTGCCGGTGGTTAATGAGAATGATACGGTATCCACTTTCGGTATCCGTTTCGGCAACAATGACGTACTGGCGGCTACCGTGGCAGAACTGATACATGCCGGCCTTGTGATCATCCTGTCGGATATTGACGGGCTCTATACGGCTGATCCGCGAAAAGACCCGCAAGCCCGGCTGATTGATACTGTAAGGGATCTTTCCCCCGAGGTGCTGCGGTCGGCCCGGGGCAGTGACAATGCGTTCGGGACCGGGGGCATGTCGGTGAAACTGGATGCCGCACGCATATGCATGGGTGCAGGCATTGACATGATCATTGCCAACGGGAAAAACCCGGAGGTGATTGCCGGGATCCTGGAAGGGAAAAAGACAGGAACGTTGTTTAAAAGGCAGAAGGCAGAAGGCAGAAGGCAGAAGTAGGGGCGCAAGATTTTGCACCTTCGGTAGAAGAAGAAAGGCAAAAGATAGAATGTTAAAATGTTGAAGGTGAGGCCCTGTATCGCTTTACAATAACAAACCATACATAAAAACAGGAAAATGAATCATAAAGAACTGGAAATCAAAGGACAGAAAGCAAAGGAAGCCGCTGTATTTTTGCGGACGGTTTCTTCTGCGGCCAAGGATGAGGTGCTGCAGAGAGCCGCAGATCGGCTTATTGAAAAGCAGGATGCGATTGTCAGTGCCAATGCTGTGGATCTGGAGGAAGCCCGGAAGAACGGCATCAAAGGCGCTTTTCTGGAACGGTTAATATTGGATGAAAAACGGATTGCCGGCATGGCGGAAGGGTTGCGGGAGGTGGCTGTCCTGCAGGATCCCGTGGGTGAGGTGGTCTCCATGATCAAGCGTCCCAACGGACTGATGATCGGAAAACAACGGGTCCCTATCGGGGTGATAGGGATTATCTATGAATCCCGCCCCAATGTGACGGTGGATGCTTTCGGCCTGTGCCTGAAGACGGGCAATGCCTCCCTGCTGCGTGGGGGCAAGGAAGCCATCCGTTCGAATCAGGCCATCCGTCAGATTCTCCAGGAGGCACTGACGGATTGTGATTTTCCTGCAGAGTCTGTGCAGGTGGTGGAGGATACCAGCCGCGAGAGCGCCCGGGCTATGATGCGCATGAATCAATATCTCGATCTGCTTATCCCGCGGGGCGGAGCAGGGTTGATACGCACGGTCGTCGAGAACAGCTCGGTACCGGTGATAGAGACGGGCGTGGGAAACTGTCACGTGTATGTGGATTCCTATGCCGACCTGGAGGAGGCAACGGCCATCACCGTCAATGCCAAGACCCAGCGGCCGGGGGTGTGTAACGCCGCCGAAACGTTGCTGGTACATAAAGACATCGCAGAGGTTTTTATCCCGCAGGTATGCGAGGCACTGGAGAGAAAAAAGGTGGAAATCCGGGGCGACGAAACGGTGCGGAAATATTATCAGGAGGCCGTTCCGGCCACTGCGGAAGACTGGGCCACGGAGTACCTCGACCTGATCCTGGCCGTAAAAACGGTGGACTCGCTGGAGGAGGCCATAGATCATATTTCAAAATACGGTACCGGTCATTCGGAGAGTATTGTCACGGAAAATTACACCCATGCCCAGACCTTTCTGAAACGTATTGATGCGGCGGCGGTGTATGTCAACGCCTCCACCCGTTTCACCGACGGGTATGAGTTCGGGTTCGGGGCCGAGATCGGCATAAGCACTCAGAAGCTCCACGCCCGCGGCCCCATGGGGTTGAACGAATTGACCACGACCAAATACATCATATATGGCGATGGACAGGTGAGAGAAT
>JANTHB010000065.1 GCA_024762655.1 Bacteroidales bacterium | reverse complement strand
AGCTCCGCTGATCCGCAAGGGGGGAGCCTTTCAACAAAAACCTCTTTTGCCTCCGGCAAAATGGACTTTTTTATTTCCCGGATGCCTCCTGCCAGAAAGGTTAGATCTTTCCCCTTGCGGATTAGCTCCGCTGATCCGGTCGGGGGTGCCTTTCAACAAAAACCTCTTTTGCCTCCGGCAAAACGGACTTTTTTATTTCCTTGATCTCACCTGCCAGAAAGCTTGGATCTTTCCCCTTGCGGATTAGCTCCGCTGATCCGCAAGGGGGGAGCCTTTCAACAAAAACCTCTTTTGCCTCCGGCAAAACGGACTTTTTTATTTCCCAGCCTCCCTCAAACAAGTTTGGGTCGGCCGGGAAATAAAAAACCCCACCCACTTCGTGGGAGAGGTTTTTGTTGAGGTCGGTAGCGGATTCGAACCGCTGTATACGGTTTTGCAGACCGCCGCCTAACCACTCGGCCAACCGACCGTTTCAGGGTACAAAAATAATAAAACTATGCGAATAAATAGGTCTTACCAACTGCGGGAAAATAAAATTATCGTGTCAACGTCACACTCACCCGCTCCACCTTGCCTCCCACCGGAGGATTGATCTTGGAAACTTTCACCATGACCTGTCTGATCCCTTGCATCTCATTATATATGGAGTCGATGATACGCCCGGCAATATGTTCCATCAAATGTGACTTTTTTTTCATCTCCCGCTCCACGATCATATAAGCCTGTTGATAATTGACCGCATCTTTCAGGCTGTCACTCTTCGAAGGCTTTTCAAGGTCCGCTTCAATAGACAAATCCACCAGAAACTTGTTCCCAACAATCTGTTCTTCTTTATAATGCCCGTGATAAGCATAAAACTCCATGTTCTCGATCTCAATCTTTCCCATGATTCAGAATTTGCCGCAAAATAACCAATAATTGATGAATGCCTGAAAAAATGCCATGAAAAATCTACATAATCTGCCACAGGCAGGAAAAAGACAACTATGATCCTTGACCTGGTGCCCTTCCCCGGAATTTTGCGAGAAAAGCTTTTGGAAATTAATTTATGTTAAATACCCCTTCCTGTCTAATTTCCTGTTATTTTTGCAACACAAAAAACCGTTGAATAAAAAAACAATATGAATACCACAAATCAGTCACCGGATACGGAAAAAACCAAAGAATCCCTGAATTTCATCGAAGCGATCATAGAGGAAGATATCCGGGAGGGCAGGAACGACGGGAAAGTACATACTCGTTTCCCGCCCGAGCCCAACGGATATCTGCACATCGGTCATGCCAAATCGATCTGTCTGAATTTCGGTCTGGCCGAAAAATACCACGGCAAGTGCAACCTCCGTTTCGACGATACCAATCCGGTCAAGGAAGAGGAAGAATATGTCGAATCGATCAAGGAGGATATTCATTGGCTGGGCTTCCGGTGGGAAGGGGAACCCCGTTATGCCTCTGATTACTTCGAACAACTGTACGAATGGGCCGAGATGCTGATCCAAAAGGGACTGGCCTATGTGGATGACCAGCCCGCTGCCGTTATTGCCGCCCAGCGCGGAACACCTACCGAACCGGGGATTATCAGTCCCTATCGCAACCGTACCATGGAAGAAAACCTACAGTTGTTCCGGGAGATGAGAGAAGGAAAATACCGGGACGGCGAAAAGGTACTGCGTGCAAAGATCGACATGTCCTCGCCCAATATGCATATGCGCGATCCGGTCATGTACCGCATCCTGCATGAACATCACCACCGCACGGGCAACAAATGGTGCATCTATCCGATGTATGACTTTGCCCATGGACAGTCCGACTATATTGAAGGGATCACCCACTCTGTCTGCACGCTGGAATTTGAGGTACATCGCCCCTTGTATGACTGGTTCCTCGATCAGATTGTCACCGGCCCCTACCGGCCCCGTCAGATCGAATTTGCCCGGTTGAATCTGAGTTATACGGTGATGAGCAAACGTAAACTCCTGGAACTGGTTGAGAAAAAAATCGTCAATGGATGGGACGACCCGCGAATGCCTACCATCTCAGGTTTGCGTCGCCGGGGATATACCCCTGATTCCATCCGCAATTTTGCCGACCGTATCGGCGTGGCCAAACGGGACAATGTGATCGATGTCGCATTGCTGGAGCATGCCGTGCGTGAAGACCTGAATAAAACGGCCTTGCGGTATATGGTTGTATTGAAACCGCTGAAAGTTACGCTGACCAACTACCCAGAAGATCAGACGGAACAACTGGAAACCATTAACAACCCCGAAGATCCGGAAGCAGGAACCCGTACGGTCCCTTTTGCGCGAGAACTCTATATTGAGCAAGATGATTTCATGGAAGACCCCCCGAAAAAGTTCTTCCGCCTGGCTCCCGGGCGGGAAGTGCGGCTGAAAAGCGCTTATATCATCAAATGCGAGGAGGTGGTGAAGAATGACCGTGGTGAAATCTTCGAACTGAAATGTACTTACGACCCGGAAACGCGCAGTGGATCCGGTGCCACACGGAAAGTTAAGGGCACCTTGCACTGGGTGTCAGCCAGTCATGCCCTGGATGTGGAAGTACGCTTGTACGACCGGTTGTTCAACGACCCGGATCCGGCCGGCCATAAGGACAAGGACTTCAAGGAATTTCTCAATCCTGATTCACTGAAGATATTGAAGGATTGTAAAGCCGAACCGGCGCTGGCCACGGCCAAAAAGGGAGATCATTACCAGTTCCAGCGCATCGGATATTTCACCGTTGATCCCGACTCAACGGAAAACCACCCGGTCTTTAACCGCACGGTACCTTTGCGCGATGCCTGGGCAAGAATCTCTAAAAATTCCAACAGGTAAATATGCAAATCTCAAATATTTCACAATAAAAATAATCTGAGAACTGAAATTTGGCTTTTCATTTTATTTTTTACCGTAAAAAGTATATTTTTGTGCTCCGTTTTTTGCCCCGTGGTGTAATTGGCAACACGCCTGACTCTGGATCAGGAAAGTCCAGGTTCGAACCCTGGCGGGGCAGCAAGGTAAGTAAAAAGGCAAAAGTGTAAAAAGGCAAAAGCAAAGGTAATGTGCTTTTTTCTTATAAATAGCCAGGGTGAGAAGCCTGTCCCGAGCTCTGCGACGGGAAACCCTGGCGGGGCAGCTTTGGAACGATGATTGTTGATCGTTGAAGGATGAACGACCGTTGAAGGATGAGCAAGGAAATGAGGGGTTTCCTTGTTTTTTTTATTTGTTCTTTTCTATATTTGATAACCAAACACTGTTTATCGTATTATGGCTTTGTCATCAACAGGGAAAGACAATCTGGAAAATATTAAAGGTACCGTACCTGTCCGTAAGCGCACATGGCTGCGTCGCATGTTTGCCTTTCTGGGACCGGCCTATCTGGTAAGTGTAGGTTATATGGACCCGGGGAACTGGGCCACCGATATCGAAGGAGGCGCCCGTTTCGGGTATATGCTCATCTGGATACTACTGGCCTCCAACCTTATGGCCATCCTGCTGCAGACCCTCTCGGCCCGTCTTGGTATCGTCACCGGGTATGATCTGGCTCAGGGCTGCCGCCGGGAATACCCAAAGCGGCTGAACATCTTCCTGTGGATCCTGGCCGAGATCGCCATTGCCGCCACCGACCTGGCCGAGTTGCTGGGAACCATTATCGGATTGAACCTGCTCTTCGGCCTGCCTCTGCTCTGGGGTGCCGCCATCACCGCTTTCGACACGTTTCTGCTGCTGGCCATCCAACGACTGGGCGTTCGAAAGATGGAAGCTTTCATCATCACCCTCATCGTCACCATCGGAGCCTGTTTCCTGGTGGAGATCTTTCTGGCACAACCCGACTGGGGCGGTATCCTGCATGGCTTTGTACCTCACTTTGATCCGGCTGCTCTGTATATTACCATCGGAATCATCGGGGCCACAGTTATGCCTCACAACCTGTATTTGCATTCTTCACTGGTGCAATCACGCTCCATCTCAGACACCTATACAGGCAAAGCCGAAGCCGGCAAATTCAACCTGTTCGATTCGGCCATCGCCCTGAATGCGGCTTTCTTTGTAAATGCTGCCATACTCATCATGGCGGCTGCCCTTTTTCATTCCAGGGGCATTTTGGTTACCGAGATCCAACAGGCCCATAAATTGCTGGAACCTATTCTGGGCACCACCCTGGCACCGGCCGCCTTTGCCATTGCCCTGATCGCTGCCGGCCAGAGCTCCACCCTCACCGGCACGCTCACCGGCCAGATCATCATGGAAGGGTTTTTGAACATTCGTATACGTCCGTGGTTACGCCGCGTGATCACCCGTAGTATCGCCCTGCTGCCGGCGGTCATCGTGATTGCTATCTCGGGCAGCCACGGCACGTATAAACTGCTGATCTTCTCGCAGGTGATCCTGAGCCTGCAATTGCCCTTCGCCACGATCCCTTTGATTCATTTTACCTCGGACCCCGGCAAGATGGGGAAATTTGCCAATGCCCTGTGGGTAAAGATCCTGGCCTGGCTTATCGCTGCCATTATTATTTCTCTGAACCTGAAACTTGTCCTGGACGAACTCACCGGCTGGTTGTCGGGAGGCCCCCTGTGGATATGGGTACTGGTGCTTCCGGTAGTAATTTTTCTCCTGGGAATACTGGGCTATATAATCATAGCGCCATTCTTCGGAGTGAAAAAACAATGGGAAAGCGGCATCATTAAAAAGGGCCATATCATTGCCGAAAAGCTCAAGCCTGTTACGTACAAAAACCTGGCCGTTGCCGTTGAAAATTCCGAACTGGATGCAGCCATTCTCTCCACCGCTCTTTCCCTGGCCAAAGCCAACCATGCCCGTCTGACCCTGATCCATGTGGCAGAAACCCCGGGAACCATGGTTTATGGCAAGGAGAGCAGCAGTCTGCACTCCCGCCAGGACGAAAACTACCTTCTGGAACTGACCAGGGAGCTGGAAGAAAAAAACCTGCCCGTAGAATATGTTCTCCTGCATGGTGATCCGCCGGCCGAGCTGATAAAATACATCAATGAAAATGATTTTGACCTCCTGATCGCCGGTTCACACGGACACCATGGAGTACAGGACTGGATACACGGAACGACCGTGGACAAGGTAAGGCATGGAATAAAGATTCCGGTGTTTATTGTAAGAAATTGACGGGGATATCCTGATTATTACAGAACAATATCCAAATAAAATCAACGGGATTTAATTTTTCCCGGTATTTGGAATTTCCTCTTCAGGCACCGGAAGGTTGATCTCTGTCAACGAAGCCGGGAGTAAAATAACCCTCTATTCTTTTATTTTTTCTGATTTTTTCGTAAATTAAACTCAATCCTAAAAATTTACTGCCATGCAAACCTATATACTGTTAACCAAACTATCCCCGGAACGGGTAACCCATATGAGAGACCGGGCTGAAATGGGAAAAAACTGGTTCGACCAGGTGAAGGAAAAATGCCCCGAAGTAAAATTCATCGCCCACTATGCGCTTTTGGGCGAATACGATTACCTGGGCATCTATGAGGCCCCGGACGCTGAATCAGCAGCCAAAGTCTCCATGATCAGTTTAGCCAATGGCGCATTCCAGGCCCAAAGCCTGCCAGCCATCCCCTACAAAAGATTTCTGGAACTGACACAGGAGATCTGAGGAATGTTGATCACGCTTTCCTTCAGACAGGATTGGTTTTTTCAGAATAACTCCGGTTTGCTAAACCCAAAACCAGCAATAGAAAATCGCAAGTGCTTTTTATTGCTGATCGGTTAAGGATTTCATCGGTTTTGGCTACTTACCAAAACCGATGAATTCCTAAACCGGGATTAACCCAGTATGGCCTACAGCCTGTGCGCAATAGAAGATTTTTCGAAATCTCTATTGCGCAATCTGGGATAAACATCATTCGACGATTTCCGGAACGATCAGGGGCTTAGATCGTCATGATATCTTCTTCTTTCTGTTTTACGATTTCGTCCACCTTTTTGGAATATTCGTCGGTAAGCTTTTGCACTTCTTCTTCGGCCTCTTTCTCATCGTCTTCCGGCAGACCTTCTTTCTGGAGTTTTTTCAACTCGTCCTTGGCCCATTTCCGGGCATTCCGTATGCCGACTTTGGTGTTCTCCCCTTCCGATTTGACCTGTTTCACCAGGTGGGCCCGTGTCTCTTCGGTAAGCGGGGGAATATTGATCCTTATCACCTCCCCGTTGTTTACCGGTGTCAGACCGATATTGGCAGCCAGGATGGCTTTCTCGATCACCCCCAGCATATTTTTTTCCCAGGGCTGTATTGTGATGGTACGGCCATCCGGGGTGTTTATGTTGGAAACCTGACTCAGAGGGGTGCTGGTACCGTAATAATCGACCATAATCCCATCCAGCATAGCAGGGTTGGCTCTTCCTGCACGCAACTTCGAGAGTTCATGCTCAAGATGGTTCAGCGCATGTTCCATCTTTTCTTTGGTTTCTTCAAGGCATAACTGAACATCATCGTCCATAAGCAAGATTTTTTAAATTACTTCTAACAAAAGTAAACAATTTTATCCAAATTACCTATGAACCAGCGTACCGGGATTTTCTCCGAGGATAATTCTCTTCAGGGTACCCGGCTGGTTCATGTTATATACCACTACCGGCAGATCATTTTCACGGCACATGGTAAAAGCCGTCAGGTCCATGATCTTCAGCTCTTTTTCATAAGCTTCATCAAAAGAGAGTGAGTCATATTTTACCGCTGCAGGGTTTTTCTCCGGATCATCCGAATAGACTCCGTCCACTCTGGTCCCCTTCAGCAGCACCTCGGCAGAGATCTCCAGCGCCCGCAAGACGGCTGCCGTATCGGTGGTAAAAAACGGATTTCCGGTTCCCCCTGAAAAAACAGCCACTTCTTTTTTCTTCAGCGTGGCAACCACCTCTTCACGGACAAATCGTTCACCGATCGATTCAACCTTTACGGAAGTAAAAAGACGACAGGATACGCCCGCCTCAAGAAAAGCAGACTGCAAAGCAAGGCCGTTGATAATGGTGGCCAGCATACCCATACGGTCCCCAGCAACACGATCGATGCCCCCGGCTGCTCCCTGCACCCCACGGAAAATATTGCCTCCGCCGATCACAATCCCCGTTTCCACTCCCATCTCAACCACTTCTTTGATCTGCGAAACATATTTGTCGAGAACAGACTTATCAATTCCTGAGGGCTGCAATCCCATCAAGGCCTCTCCGCTTAGTTTAAGTAAAATTCTCTTGTATTTTATCATCCTGTGTTTATTTGTTGCAACGAAAATATAAAAAAGTCCGTGTAGTTTATACCATAACTGAACATCTTTGATAAAATTTGTATAAACAACGTGTGATATCCGGGAAAATATGCAGGCACCCGGGATCAAAGTTCCAGCACAGGACAAAAAAAACCGCTTGCTGCTGGCAAGCGGTTTTTTTATTTTCCGGTTCCGGGCCTAAACGGTCAGGGAATACCTGAGGAACCCGGTTACTTTTAGCTCCGGGTCATATTCCTTCAGATAAGTACGAATATTCTTTTTACTATCCTTGATAAAGTCCTGATTAAGCAATGTGCTTTCTTTATAGAACTTATTCAGTTTTCCTTCGGCGATACGATCCAGCAGGTTCTCCGGTTTTCCTTCGCGTAGTGCCTGTTCACGGCCTATTTCTTTTTCTTTCTCGATCACTTCCTGCGGTACATCTTCCTTATCAACAGCCACCGGATTCATGGCAGCTACCTGCATGGCAATATCTTTTGCCACCTGAAGGTCCACATTTTCCTTATCAAACCCAACCAGTGAGGCCAGTTTGTTTCCCGGATGGATGTAAGGTTGCAGACAGGCGGCCTTCAGTTTTCCATAGTAGGCCAGATCCAGTTTTTCACCGATAATGCCGATTTGCTCGGTAATCGCTTCAGCGATGGTCTGATCGTTCAGCTTTGTGTTTTTCAACGTATCCAGGTCGGCAGCATCAGTATCCAGTGCCTTTTGGAGGATACTCCGGGCGAATTCCACAAACTGCTCGTTCTTTGCCACAAAGTCGGTCTCACAGTTGAGCACGATCATGGCTCCGTGTTTCTTATCTTCGGTAGTAGCAGCGAGGACAACTCCTTCGGTGGCTTCGCGGTCGGCCCGCTTGTTAGCCACGGCTTGTCCTTTTTTCCGGATGATCTCGACGGCTTTGTCAAAATCGCCATCCGCTTCCTGAAGGGCTTTTTTGCAGTCCATCATCCCGGCTCCGGTCATTTTTCTAAGTTTGCTGACTTCAGCAGCAGTAATTGTTCCCATAATATCTTGAATTTTTTTGATTTTAATAAATCACTCTCCGGCAAGAGACGGCTTACTTAGCGGCCGTTTCTCCGGATTCTTCTGCAGCAGCTTCTTCCGCTTTGGTCTCAACAGCCGTATTCTCTTTGGTCTCCGCTTTTTCTTTCCTGGCGGCACTCTTCCGGGCAGTTGTTTTCTTTTCAGAAGCAGGAGTTTCTTTTTCCTTCCCGGTGTCTTCAGCTTCCGCCGGTTTTTCTTTTTTCTCTTTGGCTTCTGCAGCACTCTTTTCTTTCTCCATTTTCCGTTCTTCCAGTCCGTCTTCAATGGCACTGGCCACCACATCCACGATCAGGGCAATGGATTTGGAAGCATCATCATTGGCAGGGATTGGAAAATCTATGTTGGAAGGATCGGAATTGGTATCTACCATGGCAAAGACCGGGATGGACAAACGGTTGGCTTCCCTGACGGCGATATATTCCTTCAAAACATCCACCACAAACAAAGCAGCCGGCAGACGGGTCATATCAGCTATACTTCCGAGGTTTTTCTCCAGTTTGGCACGCTGGCGCATCACCTGCAGGCGTTCTCTTTTGGACATGTTTTTAAAGGTGCCGTCGGTGGCCATTTTGTCAATAGCTGCCATTTTTTTCACGGCTTTCCGGATGGTCGGGAAGTTGGTCAGCATACCTCCGGGCCAACGCTCGGTAACATACGGCATCCCGGTTTTTTTGATCCGTTCGGCCACAATGTCTTTCGCTTGTTTCTTCGTAGCCACAAACAGGATCTTCCTGCCCGACTTGGCGATCTGTTTCATGGCATTGGCAGCCTCATCCAGTTTGACCAGTGTTTTTTCGAGATCGATAATGTGGATCCCGTTACGTTCCATAAAGATGTAAGGTGCCATCTTAGGGTTCCATTTTCTTTTCAAATGGCCAAAATGCACCCCTGCTTCCAGCAGTTCCTGAAAATTTGTTTTACGCATTTGATTGATTTATTTATGTTTACATTCGTTTTGTCAACCTCCGGGTAGTTCCGCAAAAGGAAGTCCCGGCAGTTTAGATACTAAACACGTTCGGCAAGATTACCGTTTGCTGAACTGGAATCTCTTCCGTGCTTTCGGACGGCCCGGTTTCTTGCGCTCCACCTCTCTCGGATCCCTTGTCAGGAAACCCTGTGCCCGCAACGGGGACTTATTCTCGGGATCGATCTTCACCAGGGCACGGGCAATAGCCAGACGCAATGCTTCCGACTGTCCTTTATATCCGCCACCATCCAGGTTGGCCTTAATATCATACTTGCTTTCAGCATCAAAAAGTGCCAGTGGTTGTTTTACAACATATTGCAGCAGCTTAGAGGGAAAATAATCTCCCAGCGCCCTGTCATTAATGGTGATGTTTCCTTTTCCTTCGGTTACATAAACCCTGGCAACTGCAGCTTTTCTGCGACCTATGGCCTGAATTAGTTCCATTCTCTTTATTTGATTGTATTTATGTCAATAATAGTTGGTTTCTGAGCTTCATGCGGATGCTCCGGTCCGGCATACACGTGCAGGTCCTGGCTGTAGATTGCCCGGCCCAGCCGGTTTTTAGGCAACATGCCTTTCACGGCTTTTTCCACCAGCGCAATGGGATTTTTCTTCAGAAGCTCAGCAGGGTTGATCTCCCTCTGTCCGCCCGGATAACCCGTATGCCGGATATATTTTTTGTCCTGCCATTTGTTTCCCGTCAGTCTCACTTTTTCAGCATTGATAACGATCACATGATCTCCTCCGGCCACATGCGGGGTAAAATCCGTTTTGGTTTTCCCTCGCAGCATCATCGCCACCCGTGAGGCCAGCCGGCCCAATACCTGGTCGGTGGCATCTACCACATACCATTTTTTCTCAACCGTGCCTTTATTCGTCGAGACCGTTTTATAACTTAACGTATTCACTTTCGCCCTAATTTTTTAATTAACACCTAAATACAGCCACAACCCTTTTTTTGTGGACTGCAAAAATACAAATCTTTTTCTTTTTACCACAAAAAGTTGTTTTATTTTTTTGTATTTGACCTAAAAGTATGAAGTCGTTGATTCATAAACACAACAAAAACTGTCCGGAAAACGGGATTCTTCTTTACCTTGCCCGATAATCCGCAGGTATTATTTCTTCAAACTTCAAAATATTTTCAAACTTATGGTGACTTTTGCATTAACAAAATGTAATAAAAATATTCCGGTTTACCCTTCCTACGTAGGCGCCTACGTAGATTCTTTACAACAACCTGTAATACTTTACAATATGTGATATTTATTTCCTCTGGTTCATGCCGGACAGATGGTAGAATAATAAGAAATTCCCTTTATGCTTATTGCTCCCGGATTTTTGCCTCCTTATACTTCTGATCCAAGGATGACACGTAGAAATACAATACAACATCTTCCCAAAAACAATTCATGCCCGTTTATCCGGATAAATCCATAGATGTATTTTTTGCTTTATACGATTTTTTCTGCGGTTTTTGTGTAAAAAATCCGGAAGGAGAAATGAGGAATCAGCCATGAACTTTAAGAATAGATCCCCTTTCCGGCAAGAAACCTTTTGAAAATCTTTAATCGTTATTCGATATTCAAAGGAATTTATGCAATTTTGTCACATGGCCGACTTCTCACATCGCAAGCTGAGTTACCGGTATATTTATCTGGCGGGGTTGTGGATCATTGCCTTTTCCCTTCCGGTGTCACATTTCGGGATCAGTGCAGGAACTTTCCTGGTCCTGGGAGTATGGCTGCTGGAGGGAGATTTCAGGAAGAAAAAAAACATACTGGTCTCGCGTCCGGGCATCCTCATCTTCGCTTCTATTTTCCTGCTGTGTCTGGCCGGGCTGCTTAACACCTCCGATTTTTCTTATGCCTGGCACGATATCGTGATCAAACTACCGATCCTGGTATTACCGGTACTGACAGGCACCTCTGATCCGGTCACCCCGAAAGAATTCCGGATTGTCTTCAGCGGCCTGCTGGCAGGGTTGTGGATTGCTTCCCTGACCGATACGGCTGCCTTACTGGGCTATCTGCATCTGACGGTACAGGACATCCGGGACATCTCCATTTTCATCTCCCACATCCGCCTGGCACTGCTTCTGGGCCTCTCCCTGCATATTCTGTTATACCTTTTAATAAATAACAGCCCCTTATCCAAAGCGGGAAAAACGGCATATCTGGTGTCCCTGCTGTGGTTTATATTCTTTCTTTTTATCCTGAAAGCAGGGACTTCCTTCTTAATGCTGACGCTTTTTGCCCTGGTTCTTTTTATCTTCCTGATAAAAAAAATAAAAAACTTTATGCTGAAATACTTTGTGGTTGTCCTGGGGATAACCCTGGTATTGCTGGCCGCTACTTGGCTCACCCATGCCATAGACCGTTTTCACACCCATGACCCTCTTCCGGAGCAGGTACTGGCAGAACACACCATGAACGGCAATCCTTATGACAAACCCGCCAATCTGACGGACACGGAAAACGGCCATTACGTTTGGCTGCATGTGTGTGAGAAGGAACTCAGGAAGGCATGGAACAGCCACAGCAACCTGGACTATGACGGCCGTGATCAGCGGGGGCAGGAGCTGCGCAGGACCCTGATACGATATATGACCTCCCGTAATCTACGAAAAGACTCGGCAGGATTTGCACGGATGAGTCCGGAAGATATTCGCAATGTTGAAAACGGCATGGCCAACTATCTTTTTGCCCACCGGGTAGCTCTCTATCCATATTTTTACCAGGTACTCTGGGAAATGGACCAGTACAAAAAAGGAAAGCTGTCGGGGCACTCCCACATCCAGCGCGTGGAATACCTGAAGACAGCATGGCAGATCGCCCGGGATCATTTCTGGTACGGAGTAGGCACCGGAGACGTACCGGATATGTATAACGCCTATTATGAGAAAAATCACAGTTCCCTGACACCGGACTGGCGTCTGCGGGCTCATAACCAGTATCTGACGTATTGGCTTACCTATGGTATTTTCGGGTTCCTGTGGTTCCTGTTTGCTTTCTTCTCTCCCATCTTCTTGGAAAAAAAGCAACATGATTATCCGGCCGTTATATTTCTGATCATTGCCGCCCTCTCGATGGTGTATGAAGATACCCTGGAGACCCAGGTGGGGGTGTATTTTGTGGTTTTCTTTTATGCACTGCTGATTTTTGGAATGAAAGAGGAAACCATCACCGGAACGTTTACGGTCCATGATGAAAGATCATGAGTTTTATCCGGTTATTTTATTTATAACCAACAAGCTATCCACCAGGGTGCGGAGAAGTCCAGGTACACCGGGAAAAATTATAAGGAGATATACTTATCAAACTTAAACCGGTATTGAATATCTTTGTGCTTTTGTTGCCCTGGAGTCCGGGTGATAAAAAAATTTGCATGAAGAAATAAAATAAGAAGATAGAATGAATAATAACGACGAAAAATATCTGCGGGAAGCAATACGGGAAGCGGAACAGAGCGTAAAAAACGGAGGAGGGCCTTTTGGCGCCGTGCTGGTAAAAAACGATGAGGTCATTGCCCGTTCCGGCAATACGGTCACGCTGGAATACGATCCTACGGCTCATGCCGAAGTGAATGTGATCCGTCAGGGAGGTAAAAAATTACAAACCTTCGATCTGAAGGGAACGGTTCTTTATGCCTCCTGCGAGCCTTGTCCCATGTGTCTGGGAGCTATCTACTGGGCCAACATCGACCGCGTTGTCTATGCCGCCTCACGTGAAGAGGCTGCCAACGCGGGCTTCCGCGATGCTATGATTTACACCGAACTGGCTCTGCCCCCCACACAACGCCACCTGCCACATTGCCATCTACCCCTGCAGGAAAGAAGCAAGCCTTTCATAAAATGGGAAGAAAAAATTAATAAAACCCCTTATTGAATGTCAAACACCGAAGTCGAAAGTCGAAAAGCTGCAGGTTGGCGCGGAGCACAAAGCAAAGCATGTTGTGCTGACCAAATTCACTGATCATGAAAAGAACATGAAACAAACTGATTCGTTCAAACCTCAATACAACGATTTCTCCCACTTTGGGAATGGATCAGAACGTGTACTAGTGGAAGAATGAACGATGCCGGAGTGCAGCGGAAATCCCTGCTTACCGGAAAACGATGAGCGACGAAAGAGAAGAATAAGAAATGAATAAGATGTCGAATGCAATAAAAGAAGGGCGTTTGGACCCTGTCTTTTTCCGTCGTGATGTGCTGGAAGTAGCCCCGGAACTGCTTGGGAAGTTTCTCGTCCGGAAATTTGATAACGGCCGTTTCGTAAAACACCTGATCACGGAAGTGGAAGCTTACCGCGGGGAAGAAGACCTGGCCTGCCATGCCAGCAAAGGCAAAACACCCCGCACCTCGGTCATGTATGAGCCCGGTGGAGTATTATACATTTATTTAATCTATGGGATGTACTGGATGATGAATGTCGTCACCGGCCCGGAGGATCATCCCCAGGCCGTGCTGATACGTGGCATCGAAGGCTATGACGGCCCCGGCAAACTGACCCGCCATCTTAAAATTGACAAGACCTTCAACAACGAAGACCTTAGCACCTCCCCCCGCATCTGGATTGAAGATGCCGGCCTCAGACCAGAATATACGACTCTGCCCCGCATAGGGGTGGATTACGCCGGAGAATACTGGAAAAATGTACCCTGGAGATACATGATAAGATTATGAAATATCAAATAATCCAGATTTTATATTTCACATAAATTCCAAATAACTTATGCGAAGACGAGCAGGACCGTAATTAGCTGCTCGCAGGCTCGCAGCGAAATTAGTTCGGGCTGCACCCTTACGTAATTTGCTCCCTCCGGTTGCGTGGTACGATGGCCATTCATTCGCTTCGCTCATGTCATACGGTGGTCATTCAGTGGTCATACAATTGTCATTCTGGATTTTGAATCGTCCTGGGGTTTGTTGATTTTTCGAGTTAATCTATTTCAGGCCAAGACAAAAAAACATCATAACTCTATAATTGTTTATCCTTGTTCGATATTTGATATTCATTCACTTCCTTGTTATATTCTGCTTTCGCCCTTTCAGGGCTTGGTTCCGGTGGTTTATCTTAAGACAGGGCTTTGCTTTGCCCGTATGCTGTTGCTTGCGCGCTTTCAGCTCTTAAACTGTGTGTTTATATAGCCACTAAATCCGCTATGAAAGCCCAAAGCAAAGAAGGCTCCCCGGTTCCCTCCACTATTCCATCATTCCATCATTCCTTTAGCCTTTAGCTTTTATCCTTTAGCCTTTAGCCTTAATTAAACGGAAATCCATATTAAACAACAACTGCAGCCCGACATTGTAATCAAACCTTCCCAGGCCAAGGTCATAAAATCCGTTGCCGTAAAAGAAGAAGTTCAGGCCTTTTTCAAAATTTTTCTGATACTGTACTTTCAACGTCAGAAGGTGCCGGTTGTGATAAGCAGCACCAGACCCTGTCTTTCCGGAAGCTGTGGCAAACAGCGGTTCACCGAGCAGCGAATAGAAATCATGGCCATACCAGTATCCGGCCCGCAGGGAAAGATTTTTTCCCGTCATCTCCGCCTCCGGCTGCAGCGCATATCCCGAGGAGAAAAGAGGGAACAGGGGGGTCCCGGACTGGTCAAAATAGTTATAGGCCATGATCCTCAGGTCAAGGACTTGAAAGAAATTGCCTGATAAACTTTTGTCAACTTTCACCCCGGCAGCCAGGTTTCCGAAAGTATGCACCGGCTGGGGCGAAGCATCTATCTGTCCCCCTCTGTGGTTGATCAGGGTATATACCGGTATGGAAAAGCGCCAGTCCGTCTCTTCCGAAGAAATTTTAAACAGGGAAGAAGTCCCGAAGACCAACTCCTCCTGATGCGGGTCACCCGGCAAAATAAAATTGCGCCACTGCAGCCAGTAATCCCCTTCCAGCCAGGAAGTGTGAACCAGTGCCTGCAGCCCTTCTTCCGGATAATCATACATAGAACGGTCATATTGATACAGGGGTTGTGGCAACCAATGATTCAGTGAGCCGTACAGGGTCCCCATCACCAGGCTAAACGCCGGACTAAAGGAATATACGGCTGAAAAAACGGGCCGTACCTCAGATGTCTTTTCCCTGCCGGAATATTTCAAGAGATAAACGCCACCGTGCAGCATGAATTTTGATGACACCTGGTAAACCAACTCAGGCTGTAACTGCAGACCGATCCAGGTATAGCCGTCTTCCAGCGGACTGAAGTATTCCGCATCAAATAAAAAATTATTGTTGGAGATGCGCAGAAAAAGGGTCTTTGCATGTTCCGCCTGCATGCTGTCGGGGCGGTGCAACACCGGCAGTAACCTCTGCTGTCCGGCTGCGAAACAGACCGACAAGAACATGAATACAAACCAACCCGAAATGATCTTCTTCATAACCCGAAAAAATAAACACTGCAAATTACGGAATCTTCTGCAAATAACCCAGGATCATAACCACAGAGGTCCCCAAGAAGACACAAAGCACACGGAGACTCAGCGGTTTCTATTGTTCCATCATTCCAACTTTCCAACTTTCCATTATTCCAACATTCCATTCTTCCATCATTCCATTATTCCAACTTTTCTTACTAATTTTACCCCTCTATACCTTATTTATATATACGCATGGACCACTTCAGGAAATACAACCGGATTACAGGATGGATTGTCTTTGCCATCGCCTCCTTCGTTTATCTCTCCACCATGGAGCCCACTGCCAGTTTTTGGGACTGTGGCGAATTCATTTCCGTGGCGGATAAGCTGGAGGTAGGACATCCTCCCGGAGCTCCCCTGTTCATGCTCATCGGGCGCTTCTTTTCCCTTTTTGCAAAAGACTCACAGCATGTTGCCGTGATGATCAACGCCTGGTCGGCCCTGGCCAGCGGTCTGACCATTCTTTTCCTGTTCTGGACCATCACCCACCTGGTGCGCAAAATTTATAAAACCGGTAACGAAGAACTCACCACCGGCCAGATCCTTACCATCCTGGGCAGCGGCCTGACCGGCGCCCTGGCCTATACTTTTTCTGACACTTTCTGGTTCTCGGCCGTGGAAGGAGAGGTCTATGCCACCTCCTCTCTCATAACAGCCATGGTTTTTTGGGCCATCCTGAAATGGGAGAACGTGGCCGACACCAAATATGCCAACCGCTGGATCATCCTGATCTTTTATCTCATAGGCCTCTCCATCGGTATACACCTGCTGAATTTACTGGCTATCCCGGCTATTGTTTTCGTTTATTATTTCCGGAAATACCATCCTACCTCAAAAGGGATCGCAGTAACCTTCCTTATCGCCATTGTGTTGTTATGGTTTATCATGTATGTCATTATCCCGGGTACGGTAATCGTCGGATCGTGGTTCGAGCTGCTTTTTGTCAATGGCTTCGGCCTGCCTTATCACTCGGGGGTATTGTTTTATCTGGCCCTGCTGATTACCGGGATCGTCTGGGGGATCCGTTACTCCCGTCGCAGGAACAAACCCGTTCTTAATACGGCCCTGCTGAGTCTCACGGTTTTACTGATCGGCTACTCTTCGTATACTGCTACGGTGATCCGTGCCAATGCCGACACGCCCATGGATCAGAACAATCCGGACAATGTTTTTTCACTGCTCTATTATCTTAACCGGGAACAATACGGCGACCGGCCCTTGTTCAAAGGCCCGTATTACAACGCCCCCATCACGGATATTCAATACACCAAAAAGACCCGGGCGCCGAAAGACGGGAAATATGCCGTGATCAGACGAAAGGTAAAGTATGTATATGATCCCCGCTTTACGACGATCTTTCCCCGGATGTACAGCCGCGAGGACAAGCATATCAAAGACTATAGGCAATGGGCCCATATCAAGGGGAAACCGGTACAGGTAAACCTGGGAGGGAAGACACAGACGGAGACAGTCCCCACCTTCGGGGAGAACCTGCGCTTTTTCTTCCGCTATCAGCTTGGTTTTATGTATCTGCGTTATTTTATGTGGAACTTTGCCGGCCGGCAGAACGATATTCAGGGCCACGGGGATGTGATCCACGGC
>JANTHB010000064.1 GCA_024762655.1 Bacteroidales bacterium | reverse complement strand
GTTGATTCTATGTAATTCATTGCCTAATGAAATAAAAACGGAATCATATTGCTCAATTGTAGCGTTTTGTTTAGTTAAAACTGCATATTTTTTTCTTATTATCCTGGCATAAAGCTCAGCTAAATCAAAATGAATTTGCTCATGTTCTAATAAAATAATATTATTAGTATCTCTAACCCAGGACCTGGATTTTATAAAAAGAGGTAAAATACATACTTTATGAAAATCAGTTAGGTCTGGGAAATATTGCATTAGTACAACATAACTTATTCCTTCTGATTTAATATTATATTTTTCAATATTAATGGAATCACAAGGTGTACCTTTAAAATCAGTCCATTTTAATTTTCGCTCAGAATGCCAAACTAAAGTATCATTAAAATAACTGTTGTTTTGAGCATAACCAATAAAAAAATTATGTAATAGAAAAAGAATTATTAAAACAAATTTCGCTTTATTATTTTTCACTTTTAATAACAGTAGCTTGCACATTTTTTGATGTTCCAATATGATTATATTTCGGATTTATTATACGTGTTTTAGCTATCCCGGATTTACTACGGGACCAATCGAGATTCACGCCCCCCAGGTCATCGTCCTGGAGCTCTTTGCCATTGTACAGGTACTTATTCTCCACCCCTTTGCTGTAGCTCAGGCAGGCTGGTAACGGTTGTCCTACGTCCATCGGGGTTTTAAATTGTTTTGGCATTTCCAAATTTAATAAAATATTTTTTGTTTCTGTGGTTTCTGTTTTGACTGCGGTTAAAGGCATCTGTCTGGCTGCCTAATTCAGGGGGTAGCCGGAAGATCTCCACCACCTGTAAAAACAATCCCCCTTGATAAGTATACAAAATTTTCCTATTTTTGTGTAAAGCACCCAGTTAATAATAAACTATAATGGATATACAAGCCAGAAAAACCATAATCATTGAGCAATTTAAGCAGATAAATGATCTGAGCCTGATCAAGGCAATTGAAAACCTGCTTGATTACGCATCGAAAAAAGAGAAAGAATCAGAGAGTTATGAAATTCCTGCTCCCCACCAGGATTTGGTGATGGAGCGTTTTGAAAAAGTCCGCAGGAACCCGGAAAGGCTTTTAGACTGGGACGAAGAGAAAAAGAAAATGAAATCCCGATGAAGAAGTACAGGGTGAAGATTGATCCGGAAGCCCTGACTGATATCCGGGAAATTACATACTGGTATAATGAAGCACAGACGGGATTAGGTAAAAAATTTCAAAATACCGTCATAAAACAAATAAACTCACTTAGCAAAGATCCCCACAGTTGTGCAGTGCGATATAAAAAGATCCGGTGCATGATTGTAAGGAAATTTCCTTTTATGGTACATTTCTATATTAACATAGAAAACAATACCGTTGAAATATTGGCAGTGATCAGCACGTACCGTAACCCCAGGATCTGGGAAGAAAAAACAAGCAGGCATTAATGAGTAATGAATGGGGTGACGGTGTAATGTAAAAAACCCTTACTGGCCGGGCTTCTTTTTGCAAGTTATTTATAGTATTTATCATACAAATCAGATAACTGACTGACTTTCTTTTAGGCAGTTGGGGAAACAACTTAAAAAATGATTTTCTTTTTTTTTTCAGTAGTGTCCGGTAAAAAAGATAAATAATTGAATCTTATGTGGAATAAAGCATTTTTATGTATTATCCCTTCCTGCCATCTGTAGAAAAATAGCACCGGGGAAAACTCCCTCTCCGCCAACTGGCGGAGGAGGGTTGGGGAGGGGGTTAAACAAAAAACAGTGGACACGTACAGAAAATCTTTAATAACCGAATATCAAAATTTGAATATACAGCCTCTCTTTGTATTACATCCACATAACACGCTGTTATGCATTGCTATATAAATGGTTGTGATACCCTTTGATTTTTACCGGAACAGTAGTGATATATTTATTTAAATAAATATTTAAATATGTCTTTAAATATGTATTTTTTTTAGTACTGGGAAACCCTGAGCCGCGAACTGCGGTTTTCAGAACCTTACCCGGACCTGTGCTTTGATCTCCGTCTTATGAGGTCCGGAGATCCGGGCCGGACCCTCGCCAATGAACTGCCGGTCGGCATATGCCGTGCGAGCCACCCTCAGCGTCAGTGAACCGTGTGAAAACAGGGGATACTTAACCATCACATACCAGCGGAGGCCCCGGCCGGTGAAGGAGGGTGTGGAAAAACTGTACAACAAGTCATTCTCGTAAGTATAGATACGGGTGGAAAAATGTGTGTCGAACATGCCAAAACGGCCATATACCCTGACAGGGATGCTCTCCGGAGCATAACGCAGTTGCTGATAGGCCATAAAGCCCTTTTCGGGATCCCGTCCGGGCGCAGCCAAAAAACGGGTCATATCCATCCGGCTGACAGCCTGCAACTGCGGCAAAAGCATGTAGCTCAATTGCAGACGCAGATGATCATAGGTCTGTTGCTCCAGACTGCTCATAGGTGTGTCTGATGCGGGATCATTGGTGGTACGGGATTCGTTTTTATACTGCAGGTCCGCATGGAAATCCTCTGCCGGCGCCCACGAGAGTGCCAACCGCATCTCAGTCCCTCCCGACGGCCCGTCCGCAAAATAGCGCAGCCAGGGAAAACGATACATATCCACAAAGCCCGACATCACCACATGCGGGATAAAATGTCCGGTAAACCCCATATAAAGACCCGATTCATTGCGCGTAAGGCCTGCCTCGGAGAAAGCATTTGCATAGAAAGCATGATAGTCCTGCCGGTAATATCGCCCCAGCAGACTGAAGGAGATCAGAGGCGAAAAGTACCACTGCACCCCCTGTAACATTGCCGGGGCTCCGTTTTTGCTGACCGCCGCTTCGCCAAACAGAGACACCCGTTTTATCATCAGGGTATAATCCACCCCCGCATTCATATTGTCTGTCCCGCGAAAGGCAAATTCATTATCCGGTCTGCCGGCAGGGATCAGGGGATGATCCAGACACGAGTAAAGGGAGGTAAGCCCTACCTTAAGCTGCCGGTGCCGGTAGGTTACCCGTACCCCTGACAACCACTCCCGTACCCGGTGTTTGTTTTCCATCTCTCTTGTGGTCCGGTGCATTCCGGTAGTTAAAAAAGAAGAAAAGACAGCGGGCCCGGTGGTGTCGCCCGTCTGTACCAGGTGCGCATCCCACCGGTTGAAAGAGAAAAAAGGAATTACGGTAAAGTCCTTTATCCGTAAAACCGCCGACAGACCGTTCAAATAACCCGACTCGGTGGCGGAAGAAGCATAACGAACCTCCGGCGACCGGGTATTAATATCCGTCGCCTGCGAAGACTTACTCATACGAAAACCGTTCCACATCACCAGCCCCTGCCCGAACCGCAAGGCATACCGGCCTGCATTCACCTGGCGCAACATCCCTCTTCCCTGGTACTGGACATACAGGGAATAATAATCCATCCCGTTTTTATTGACGCCCGTAAAAAACGGCTCTCCCGGATCTTTCTCTCCCGTCACACCGACAGAAAACTTCCGGCCATACCGTATCTGATAACGAAAGTAAAGACCCGTGCGGTCACCCAGGTAATAACTGCCCGGATGGGCTTTCAACACCGTATCCGGTACCGGCAGGTATCCCGCTTCGTTTTCCGCAATAACCTTTCCCCGCAACACCCCCTCCTGCGTGATGTGTCTGCCGGAAAAGGCATTGTTGGCCAGGGGGTTGTTCTCTTCTTCAAGAATAATGTAAGGACGGATACGGCGGATCACCTCCCGGTCGAAGCCATACACCAACTGTAACTCTCCGATGCTGTACAAAGGGCCTGTTTCCCTGCGGTAGTCCAGCAGGCTGTTGATCTGAAAATTATTCAGGAACAGCAGTCGCTCCAGGGTCTCCCTGCCGGCAGTATTAATGTTTACCGGATGTTGCCGCAGGGAGGAGAAATAATCCAGCATTTCCGACAGATCTTCCGGCCGGTCGAGCGATCGCATAACCTCCTCAATATCCGATTGCAGTTGCATGTCCGAAAAATCTTCAGGCTCCTGGCCGGAAAGAGGCATTAGTATGCCGCTGACCAGTATCAATACCGATACCCGAATACCGAAATTACGCATTAAAAGTCAGACACTATGGTATATAAACGAAACGCTTTGTCAGAAAGAATACATCAGCGAAAAGAAAGGGGTGAAACCCAGGGTGGGATGCAGGGTCACGGCAATGTCCGCTCTGAAGTTATAGAGCAGAAAACCGAATCCGAAGGAAGGTTTTCCGGGGTTGGTGGAATACCCGGCACGCAGGAAAAACGTTTTGTTGATGTTGAATTCGGCCCCTGTTTTAAAAACAGCCTTATGATCCTTTTCCTTTTCGGTTTCTACGGAAACAAACAATCCCTGCTGAAACTGGTAGCCCAGGCCCATCCTCAAGGTCACCGGAAGGGGTTCTCTTTCCGGATCGGACATTTTCGACGCGGTAAAATTATAAACATGCACACCCAGGTACAGGTTATCCACGGGGATGGCGATAATCCCTCCTTCGGCCACGACAGAGTGATAGCTTCCATAAGAGTCGGCGATGTAGGTATTGATATAATTCAACTGTACCCCGGCCGCAAAACGCTCTGAAAATGAGTGCCCGTAGGCGAGACCTACCCGGATATCGTGATACATCGAATATCCGAAATAATACATCATGGCCCCGATGCTTCCGTGGCCCGTGGGGATGACGGTGCTCATGGCACTCAGGGCATACTGGGGTACGGCAAATTTATTCTCGAAATGAAACCCTACCGAAGGGCTGTTTACCCAGGCAATGCCCGCCTGGTTGTGGGAGACCGACCAGAGATCCGGGATCATGACCGTAGCATTGGACATGGCATCAAAACGCGCCCCCAGAGAATAGTTGAGCGGCTGTGCCCTGACGGCAAATCCCGCCGGCAAAAGAAAAGACAGAACAAGAAGCCGGAGCAAAAAAGCGGTGGATGATCTCGTTTGTACCACAAATTCCGGATTAGTTGGTTTTAAAAGGATATTTTTTTACGGAAGCCAGTTCTTCATTTGCCATGATCACTTTTTTCTTCAGATCTTCCTTGAAGGCGGCGAATTTTTCCTGCAGCCCGGCGTCCGACAAGGCCAGCATCTGCACGGCAAGCAGCCCTGCGTTTCTTGCCGCATTCACCCCCACCGTCGCTACGGGAATACCCGGGGGCATCTGCAAAATGGAAAGAATGGCATCCCATCCCTCCAGGGTGGCTTTTATAGGCACCCCTATTACCGGCAGCGTCGTCTGTGCCGCAATCACCCCGGGCAAATGAGCGGCCATACCCGCCCCGGCGATGATCACTTTAATCCCCCTGTCACGCGCTTCCCTGCTGTAACGCTCCACCTCTTCGGGGGTGCGGTGCGCCGACAAAGCGATGATCTCAAAAGGAATCTCAAATTCATTCAGGATGTCGGCAGCCTTCTCCATCACAGGCAAATCGGAAGTGCTCCCCATAATTATACTCACGTACGGTTCCATATTTTTCCGTATTTTAACGATTTTCTGTGTTTATTAGAACAAGATTTGATATTTTAGCGGAATAACGAATATAGATAATTCCATGGAAAAAGTAACGATTCTGGACAAACATTTTAAAAAATTTATCTCTTCCGAAACCATTCAGGAGAAAGTCAACCGTATGGCAGAGCGTATCAACCGGGATTTTGAAGGGAAAGAGGTCGTTTTTGTCGGGATCCTGAACGGTGTTTTTATTTTCGCCGCCGACCTGTTCCGGCGGTTGAACCTGAAGGCCCGCATCACTTTTCTGCGCCTGGCTTCCTATCAGGGCATGGAAAGCACCGGCAAGGTCAAACAGCTCATCGGTCTGAGTGAAGACCTGAAAGATCATATTGTGATCATCGTGGAAGACATTGTTGACACCGGCATTACCCTCGATCACATCATCCGTCAGTTACAAAGCTTCCAGCCCGCAGAGATCCATGTGGCAACCTTTCTGTTAAAACCCGAAGCCTATCATCATCGCATCCCGATAGATTATGTAGGCATGGAGATCCCCAATAAATTTATTATCGGATACGGGCTGGATTATAACGGATACGGAAGGAACCTGGACGGGATCTATGTCCTGGATGAAAACCGTACATCCTGATGCTCATTAAATCGTTTTGCTCATCTTAAAACCAATACAGTTATGATAAATGTGATTTTATTCGGTCCTCCCGGGTCCGGCAAAGGCACCCAGGCTATCAGGCTCAGCAAATCCCTGGGGCTTATTCATCTATCCACCGGAGACATTCTTCGCAAAGCCATCGTCAATAAAACCCCGCTGGGCATCAAAGCCCGTGAATACATGGACAAGGGAGAACTGGTTCCGGATGCAGATGTTGCACAGATGGTGGTCAACGCCGTGGACAGGAATGCCGGGGCCAAAGGGTTTATCTTTGACGGCTTCCCCCGGAATGTTTTCCAGGCCCGGTTCCTGGACAAGATGCTGGAAGAAAGAAACACCACCATCCATTATCTGATTGCGCTGGAAGTGGACCATGACGAGCTTATCAAACGACTGCTTAACCGGGCAAAGATCGAAGGCCGTTCAGATGACAACATGGAGGTGATAGAGAACAGAATAAAGATATACTTTGACCAGACTTTCCCTGTTATAGAATACTATAAATCCCAGGGTAAATTTTATCCCGTTAACGGGGTCGGAACGGTTGAGGAGGTAAACGACCGTATCTGCAAGATCTTGACAAAAGGGGAAAAGTAGATATATCCATGGCGGAAAGCAACTTCATTGATTATGTAAAGATCTATTGCCGTTCGGGGCGGGGGGGCGCCGGTTCGGCGCATCTGCACCGTGACCGGAGCAATCCAAAAGGAGGACCCGACGGTGGCGACGGCGGCCGTGGCGGGCACGTAATCCTGAAAGGAAACCGTCAGCTATGGACCCTCCTGCACCTCAAATACCGCCGACATATCAAAGCAGAAAACGGCGTTGCGGGGTCCTCGGCCATGAAAACCGGAGCCAATGGTGCAGATGCCGTCGTGGAAGTCCCGCTGGGCACGGTGGCCCGTGACGCCGAAACAGGAGAAGTGCTTTTTGAGATTATGGAACATGGCGAGAAAAAGATCCTGCTCCCCGGCGGCCGCGGCGGCCAGGGGAATGTCCATTTCAAGTCCGCCACACGCCAGACCCCCCGTTTTGCCCAGCCGGGAGAAGATGCCCGGGAAGGATGGTTCATTCTCGAGCTGAAGATCCTGGCGGATGTGGGACTGGTAGGCTTTCCCAACGCCGGCAAATCCACCCTGCTCTCTGCCATTACCGCCGCCAAACCTAAAATCGCCGATTATCCCTTCACTACGCTGGTCCCCCAACTGGGCATCGTCCCTTACCGCGATGACCGCTCTTTTGTCATGGCCGATATTCCGGGGATTATCGAAGATGCCCACCAGGGGAAAGGAATGGGCACCCGCTTTCTGCGCCATATCGAACGCAATGCCCTGCTCTTGTTTATGGTGCCGGCCGACAGCCGGAACATCACGGAAGAATACCGCATCCTCCTGAAAGAACTCCATGCATTCAATCCGGAATTACTGGACAAAAGAAGGATACTGGCCATCACCAAATCGGACCTGCTGGATGAAGAGCTGATGAACGAAATCATCCCGGACCTGCCGGAAATACCCTGGGTGTTTATCTCATCAGCTACGGGATACGGCCTCGACAGGATGAAGGATATGATATGGAAATACCTGAATGAATGAGTATACTAGAATTTCTTGAAAAAACCGATCAATCCCTTTTTCTCCTGATAAACGGATGGCACTCCCCTTTCTGGGACCAGGTGATGTGGCTCGTCAGCACCAAATGGCTCTGGATACCTCTCTATCTGTTCATTCTGGGCTGGCTGATAAAGATATATAAACGTCGTTTCTGGATCCTGTTGATATTTATTATCCTGCTTGTGATAGTAACCGACCAGACCTCCGTGCATCTTTTCAAGGAAGTTTTCAGGCGTCTCCGCCCCTGTCACAACGAAACGCTTGCGCCGATGGTTCATCTTGTAAAAGGCCACTGCGGCGGTTTGTACAGCTTTGTCTCAAGCCATGCCACCAATATGTTCGGTATAGCCACCTTTGCTACTTTGCTCATACGGAACAGAACGTTCACGATCGTAATGTATTTCCTTGTTACCTGGATCGGCTACAGCCGCGTTTACCTGGGGGTTCATTTTCCCGGAGATGTTGTGGCCGGAGCGATCGTCGGTACTTTGCTGGGATGGCTGATCTGGCTCCTGTTCAGAGAAACAGACAGAAGATGGCTTGCGCACAACCCGTATTTTAACCCGGGGAATAAAGAAAAGAGGTAAAACCGGAACCTATGTTTTATTGCATTGACAGTGCCACGGATAACCCGTATTTCAACCTCGCCGCAGAAGAATATCTTTTGCGGAACAAGGAAGATGACTTTGTGTTGTTTTATGTCAACAGACCCTCGGTCATCGTGGGCAAACACCAGAATGTTTTCCGGGAAGTAAACCGGCGTTTCCTGAAACGAAATCCGGTGCCCGTGGTACGGCGTCTCTCCGGCGGCGGAACGGTATGGCACGACCACGGCAATCTGAACTTCAGCTTTATCCTGAACGGGGAACCGGGGAAACTGGTGGATTTCGGAAAATACATTAAACCCATCGTCGCTTTTATCAACAGTCTGAATATTCCTGCCGGCACCGACCGGCGCAACAACATCCTGATCCATGAAAAAAAGATTTCAGGAAACGCCGAACATGTCTATAAACGCCGTGTGTTGCACCATGGCACCCTTCTGTTTGACAGCAACCTGAAAAACCTGGAAGAAGCGCTCCGGCCCAATCCGGAAGAAATATCCGACAAAGCCGTGTCCTCACAACCAGGCAGGGTTACCAATATAAAAAGGTATCTGAAAGAGCCGATGGATCTGCCCGAATTCAGAAAAAAACTGAAGGAATATTGCCTGGAATATTTTGCCCCATGCCTGATGTATACGCTTACAAAACCCGAAGAACAGGAGGTGGAAAAACTGATAAGAGAAAAATATAACACATGGGAATGGAATATAGCCTACTCCCCTCCCAGTGTTTTGACCAGAAACCTTCCTTTGTCCGGCATGAAAATACCCGCAAATATCTCCCTGAAAAACGGAAAGATCCGCGAAATATTCTTCCCCGGGAAAGCGAACCTGCCGGAAGAGATTGTTATGCTTGTCCGTTTTTTCTCCGGATTTCCCTATGAAAGGGAAGCGGCAGAGAGAGCTTCGGACCCACTATGGAAAGAAGGAAAAGTTTCTGTAATTTCGCAGAAAGAATGGATTCGTTTTCTTTTCGGCTAGTCTCATAGAACAATATTATGGCCTCTTTTGACAAGATAGCAGATGTTTTCCGGTCACTCTGGCTCTATCTTTTTGCCGTTGTAACCATGCCGGTTTGTTTTGTTATTTCCTTCATGATCTGGCTGGTTACGGTCGCCTTTGACAAAAGACTCGTGATCCTCCATGCTTTTTCATGTTTCTGGGCTTCTTTGTACACCCGGGCAGCTCCTTTCTGGAAAGTTACCATCGAAAACCGGGATAAAATAGATCGCAAAAAAGTATATGTTATGGTATCCAACCATCAGTCTATGGTTGATATCCTGGTGCTTTACAGGCTTTTTGTCCATTTCAAATGGGTAAGTAAAATAGAAAACTTCCGCATCCCTGTCGCCGGCTGGAACATGTCTCTGAATCGTTATATCCGCCTGGCACGGGGGAAAAAAAGCAGTATTCTCCACATGATAAGAGACGGGAAGAAAACCTTGTGGCAAGGCTCTTCGCTGATGATCTTTCCGGAAGGCACCCGTTCGGAAACAAAAGAGATCGGCCGTTTCAGGGAAGGAGCTTTCCTGCTGGCCAAAGAAACAAACACCCCCCTTCTGCCGATCATTCTGGACGGAACGGGAGAAGCCCTGCCCAAGCACGGTTTTTTCATGCGGGGCAAACACCACATAAAAGTCCGGATTCTGGATGAAATCCCTCCCGAATTCTATCAAAACAAATCACCCAAAGAACTCATGGTTTATACCAGGGACCTGATGGTGAAGGAACTGGAGAAAATGAGAAAAGAATAAGGGGCGCCGTTGAAAATTCACCCCTATTGTTGATAAACAATTCACCGGAACATAGCGGATTTCCTTATCTTTGCAAAAATTTTAATTTGTGCCGGAGACAGTATGACAGCAAACTATTCGGAAGATACCATCCAGACCCTCGACTGGAAAGAACATATCCGGCTGCGTCCGGGTATGTACATTGGGAAACTGGGGGACGGTTCTTCCCAGGATGACGGGATCTATGTGCTGATAAAGGAAGTAATGGATAACTCCGTCGATGAATACATGATGGGTTTTGGCCGGAAGATCGTGGTAACCATCCAGGACAAATGGGTGACGGTACGGGACTATGGCCGGGGCATCCCCCTGGGAAAGGTGGTTGAAGTCGCTTCCAAAATGAATACCGGAGCGAAATATGATTCCAAAGTATTCAAAAAATCGGTCGGACTCAATGGGGTCGGCATAAAGGCCGTCAACGCCCTCTCTTCAGAATTTGTGGTCAGATCATTCCGCGGGAAAGAGGTTCACGAAGTTTCTTTTTCCCGTGGGAAACTGCTAAAAGACGAACCTGTAAAACCCTCCGAAGAACCCGACGGAACGTACGTCCGGTTTAGACCTGACGAAGAAGTGTTCGGGAAATATCACTATGTCTCCGAATATGTGGAGACCATGCTGATGAATTATGTCTTTCTCAATGCCGGCCTGCTGATTGAGTTTAACGGACAGAAACTGATCTCCAAAAACGGACTGCTGGACCTGTTGAATGAAAATCTGTCACAACCGGGGTTGTATGACCCCATCCATCTTAAAAACGGAGACCTGGAGGTGGCTTTCACCCATGGCACACATTACGGCGAGGAATATTATTCTTTCGTCAACGGTCAGCATACCACGCAGGGAGGAACACACCTGGCTGCTTTCCGCGAAGCGCTGGTAAAAACGATCCGTGAGTTTTACAAAAAAGATTTTGACGCTTCGGATATCCGGGCTTCCATCATTGCTGCTATGAGCATCAAAATCGAAGAACCGGTATTTGAATCCCAGACCAAAACAAAACTGGGCAGTAAAAATATGGGGCCCGGAGGTACCAGTATCCGGAATTACATCATGGACTTCCTGAAAAAAAACCTGGATGATTACCTGCACAAAAATCCCGAAATAGCTGATATCCTGCAGAAAAAGATCCTGGACTCGGAAAAAGAACGCAAGGCCATCTCCAGCATCAAAAAAATAGCCCGGGAACGTGCCAAGAAAGCCAGTCTTCACAACAAAAAACTGCGCGACTGCCGTGTTCACTACAACTCTCAAAATGACCGGCGCCTCGAAACCACGATCTTTATCACCGAAGGCGACTCGGCCAGCGGCTCCATCACCAAATCAAGGGATGTGGAGACACAAGCCGTTTTCAGCCTGAAAGGAAAACCCCTGAATACCTTCGGACTGACCAAAAAGATCGTCTACGAAAATGAAGAGTTCAATCTTCTCCAGTCGGCTCTGAACATTGAAGATGGCCTGGAAAACCTGAGGTACAACAATGTGGTCATCGCCACCGATGCCGATGTGGATGGGATGCACATCCGGCTGCTGCTGCTCACCTTTTTCCTGCAATTTTTCCCCGACCTGATCAAACAGGGCCATCTCTATATTCTGCAAACCCCGTTGTTCAGGGTACGGAACAAAAAAGAAACACGATACTGTTATTCGGAGGAAGAAAAAGAAACCGCCATCAAAGCGCTGGGCAAGAACGTTGAGATCACCCGCTTCAAAGGGCTGGGAGAAATATCTCCGGATGAGTTCAAACATTTTATCGGAAAAGATATCAGGCTCGACCCCGTGCGTCTGCGCAAAGACGAATCGGTAGATGAGTTCCTCAATTTTTACATGGGGAAGAACACCCCGGGCAGACAGGAGTTTATCATCAACAACCTGCGGGTGGAGGAAGATCTTGTGGAAGCCTGATAAATCAGTTGTTTTATGGAAGGGAAGAACGGTATGAAGGACGAGGGAAAAAACGAAAAAACCAAAAAACCGGAAGTACAGGATACGGTTGCAGAAGATAAAGCCGCCTCAAAGGAATGGCTGCCCAAACCGGAAGCAGAAGTAGAGGCCGGCGCCTCGGAGCTGATGAAAGTAGCCCATCTCTCCGGCATGTACCGTGACTGGTTTCTGGATTATGCTTCTTATGTTATCATGGAAAGGGCTGTGCCCAATGTAGTGGATGGGCTGAAACCGGTGCAGCGGCGCATCCTGCACGCCATGAAACAACTGGATGACGGCCGTTACAACAAGGTAGCCAACATCATCGGCCATACCATGCAGTATCATCCTCACGGCGATGCCTCCATCGGGGATGCTCTGGTGCAACTGGGCCAGAAAAACCTGCTGATTGACATGCAGGGCAACTGGGGGAATGTGCTTACCGGCGACAGCGCTGCCGCTCCGCGGTATATAGAAGCCCGTTTGTCCAAATTTGCCCTGGAGGTGGTCTTCAACCCCAAGACCACCGAATGGAAACTTTCTTATGACGGACGCAACAAAGAACCGGTAACGCTGCCGGTAAAATTCCCCCTGCTGCTGGCTCTCGGAGGCGAAGGGATCGCCGTGGGCCTGGCTTCGAAAATCCTCCCTCACAACTTCAACGAACTGTGCGACGCCTCCATCCTCTACCTGCAGGGAAAAGACTTTGAGCTGTTCCCCGATTTCCCGACCGGAGGGATGGCCGATTTCTCCCGCTACAACGACGGTCTGCGCGGCGGACAGATAAAGGTGCGGGCCAGGATCGAGAAAAAAGACAAGAAGACCCTGGTCATCACCGAAATCCCCTTCGGAAAAACAACCGGCACCCTGATCGACTCCATCATCAAGGCCAACGACAAAGGCAAGATCAAAATAAAGAAGATAGACGACAACACCGCCGAACACGTGGAGGTCGTCATTCACCTGGCCCCGGGCGTCTCACCCGACAAAACCATCGATGCCCTGTATGCTTTTACCGACTGTGAGACGTCCATATCCCCCAACTCCTGCATCATCGACAGCGACAGACCCCGCTTTCTGGGCGTAAAAGAGATCCTGCGCCTGTCTGCCGAACAAACCAAATATTTACTGGGACGCGAGCTCGAGATCCGCAAACAGGAACTGGAAGAAGCCTGGCATCTGTCGTCGCTCGAAAAGATATTTATCGAAAACAAGATCTACCGGGACATTGAAGAATGTGAAACCTGGGAGGCGGTACTCAAAGCCATTGATAAGGGGCTGACCCCTTTTAAAAAACTATTCTTCCGCGAGATCACCCGCGACGATATCATTCATCTGACGGAGATCAAGATCAAAAGGATATCAAAATACGATGTCAGGAAAGCCGAAGAAGCCATCCGTGCCATTGAGGAAGAACTGGAGGAAGTCAAAAACCACCTGGCAAACCTTACGGCTTATACCATTAACTATTACAGACAAATAAAGAAAAAATACGGAGCCGCTTATCCCCGTAAGACAGAGATACGAAGCTTTGAAACCATTGTTGCCACCAAGGTGGCCGTTGCCAACACCCGCCTGTATGTAAACCGTAAAGAGGGCTTTGTGGGAACCTCCCTCAAAAAAGACGAGTTTGTAACCGAATGTTCGGACATTGACGACATGATCATTTTCCTCCGTGACGGGCGTTACATCATCACCAAAGTGACCGATAAGACGTTTATCGGCAAAGACATTCTTCATGTGGGCATCTTTAAGAAAAATGACTCAAGAACCATTTACAATCTTATCTACCGGGATGGCAGAGACTCCCGTTACCTTGTGAAACGCTGTGCCATTACAGGGATTACCCGGGATAAAGAATATAACATCACCAAAGGGAAACCGGGGTCACGCATTATGTATTTCAGCGCCAACCCCAACGGAGAAGCCGAAGTGGTACGCGTTCATCTGCGACCCAGACCCCGCCTGAAAAAACTGATGTTTGATTTTGATTTCAGCACACATGCCATCAAAGGACGCAGCTCTCAGGGCAACCTGCTGACCAAACATGCCGTCCAGAGCATTACCATGAAGGAGAAAGGTGTTTCCACCCTGGGGGGAAGAAAGATCTGGTTCGACGATACGGTGCTTCGGCTTAATGCCGACGGCCGCGGCACTTTTCTGGGAGAATTCAGCGGGGAAGACAAAATACTCGTAGTACGCAAAAACGGGAGCTTCCGTACCACCAATTTCGATCTGGAAAACCACTATGAAGACGATATCCTCCTGATTCGCAAATTCGATGCAAAGAAAGTTTTTTCCGTCGTTTACTTTGACGCCGGCCAGGGGTATTATTACGTGAAGCGTTTTTCTTTTGAGGCGTCGGAGAAGACCGTATCTTTCATAGGGGATCATCCCGAATCCAGGATGATAAGCATCACACAGGTGGAGTATCCCCGTCTGGAGATCAGTTTCGGGGGCAAGAACAAAAACCGCCAGCCGGAGATCATCGAAGTGGCTGAGTTTATCGGGGTGAAGAGCTACCGTGCCCGGGGAAAACGCCTGTCCAATTACCAGGTGGATAATATCACCGAGCTGGAACCCGTGGTAAAACAGGAAGATGAACAGGATGAAGACCTGCTGACCATGGATGAATCGGAGGAAGTGGAAAAATCACCCCCTCCCGGTCTGCCTCCTAATAACCCTTCCTCTCCTCCGCCCGACGATGGAGCCCAGATGACCCTGGATCTTGAATAAACACCGGATTATGAGAATATTTCTGATCGGCTTTATGGGTTCCGGGAAAAGCATGCTCGGGAAAAAACTGGCTTCTGCCACCGGCTTGTTATTTGCAGACCTCGACGAGATCATAGAAAACAGCGCAGGAAAGACCATTCCGGAAATCTTTGCAAGTGAAGGAGAAGAAGCCTTCAGGGTTTTGGAACATGAAACGCTGCTCAGGGTCGTCAATACCCTGGAGGATGCTATCATCGCCGTCGGGGGAGGAACCCCCTGTTTTTTTGATCATATGGACCTGATGAACAAAGCCGGCCGGACCATTTACCTGAAGTACACACCTGAAAAATTATTTGAATACCTGAAAGAAGAACCGGACAAGCGACCCCTTATCTCGGGGAAGAGCAACCGGGAACTGATGGATTATATACACAAAACCCTTAAGGAAAGAGAACCTTATTACCAACAGGCGAGCCACACGCTTGCATGGCCGGATATATCCGTGGAGTCCCTGGTGAAGATCATTTCATCCTAAGCGGAACAATCTCCCTTTTTTGCAAAAAATGCCGTCCCTTTTGGGATTATCCCATTCCTTTTGCAACAATTGTGCAGATTCACAGACATATTCTACAACGTTACTTCCCCCATCCCATAGGCGCGGGCACGGCCTTGATCATCCGTCAGCACCACCCTTCCGTAGGGGTCGATGCCGGTAATACGGGCCCGGATCTCTCCTTCCTTTGTAATAAAGATGGATTCCCGGTTATACCTGTAAAGCCGCTTTTCATATTCTCCCAACAACAGGCTCTCCTGCCCTGCCTGTAACGCTTTAACCCGTTTCTCTAAAAAATATATTAGCCGGTCCAGCAACCTGTCCGGCTCGTAAGTCCGGCCGGTAATTTTTTTAAGGGACACCGGATTGGGGAGGGAAGCAGGGAATACCGTCTGATTGACATTGAGTCCAATCCCCGCCAATGCGGACACAATGCGGTCGCCCTGGATATCATTTTCTAACAGTATCCCTGCTATTTTTTTGTTTTTCACATAGATATCGTTGGGCCATTTTACAGACACTTCCTCAGTATGTTCACTCACAAGATCGGCCAGGGCCAGAGCCACAGCCGCAGAAAGGGAAAACTGCCGTTCCGGCTTCAGATAAGAGGGGAAAAGCACCCAGGTGAGCAGAAGATTCTTCCCTTTTTCACTCTCCCAGCTATTATTCCCCCGTCCTTTGCCGGTGCGCTGAAAACGTGCGGTGACAATGGTTTCCTCCCGTATCCGTCCCTCCTGCAGCCACGCCCGTGCCGTTTTCTGCGTCGAATCCACCTCATCCAACCGGATAATAGAGACTTTTTTTTCGTTTGTTGCTGACATTTTATATTTTAGATGACTGTTAACCGATTAAACCCAAATTCCCGTATTCTTCATTCCTATCTCTTTGATTATCCAATATAGTCATTTATTCTTAAAGAAAGCCCCCCTTGCTTTTTTTAACCATAACCGGTCACGACTGATAGGGTAATCTATAGAATTTCCCGGGGAATTCTTTTGATTAATATTTCCCTGCCTACCCGCATTTGGCACATTTGCAAAGTTGCTCAAGCCAAACCACACCCCTGGCTTTGCAAAAGAGTCAATATTTGCCAGTATTTTTCAATTTTGGCGTATTTTTGTTTTTCATATTAAACCAAAAATAAGTATCTTTGGCAAAAATTGGGTTTTCTATGCCAAAAGTATTAGAGAATAGATTGATCGAAAAATTCAGGGATAAGGAGTATTTTACACGCGAAGAACTCTTTCAATTCTACCGTCACTTCGAGCCTGATCTGAAAGAAGGAACTTTCGGGTGGCGAATCTATGATTTGAAAAACAGAAACATCATTAAGCCTCTCAAAAGAGGACTTTATGTAATCTCCTACAAACCCAAATACAAACCGGACATTTCTCCCAATCTCCTCAAGATTTCGAAACAATTATCAGAAAAGTTTGATGAAGTCAAACACTGTGTTTGGGAAACAATATGGCTGAACGAATTTGTCCAACACCAAATAAACAAGTCAACTATTATCGTAGAAGTAGAGAAAGGATTTGAAGAATCACTGTTCTATGCTTTAAAAGACAAATTGCATAGGGAAGTTTTTTTGAATCCTGATAAAAAAACCTTTGATTTATACATATCTGAAAGCACTAGTCCTGTCATCATCAAGAAGCTGCTTACAAGAGCACCATTGATGAAACGCACAGAAAAAAAGGTCAGGTTCTACACTCCTGCTCTTGAGAAGATTCTCGTTGACCTGTTCGCTGAAGAACGCCTGTTTTTCTATCTGCAAGGCGGTGAATTGATGCATATTTATGAAAATGCCCTCAGCAAATACGCCATCAATTTCACCAAATTATTCAGCTATGCTAAAAGAAGGGAAAGAGAGTACGATATAAAGCAGTTCATGACTAACCACATGTTTCACCTGGTAAAAGATATTATTGATGATTAAGGACAAGTGTTTTACTGAGGAGTGGTTAGAACAGTTCAAAAAGCAAAAGGATCACAAACGAATTGACAAAATCATTCTTGAAAAAATGATTTATGCCTTGCATTTGCTGGAAAGGCTCAAAGCAAATGGACTTGACTTCGTCTTTAAAGGTGGAACCAGTTTACTGCTCCTACTCAAAGAAGGAAACCGGTTCTCCATTGACATTGATATCATCTGTAAAGTAGAAAGGAAAGACCTTGAAGAAATTCTAAACAAGGTTGTCGAAACATCCCATTTTACTGATTGGAAGTTGGATGAACATC
>JANTHB010000063.1 GCA_024762655.1 Bacteroidales bacterium | reverse complement strand
TTTATTACGTGATACGCTATGGGGGCCTGGTTCATGGTTCCTTCTTCGTCACTCTCACCAGTTCTACCGTAAAATGTCTCAGTATGGGAGCTTCACGGACAATACGCATGCCATGGCGAATGGTATCCCGCCGGTCCCATACCTGTTTAAGGCCTTCGGCGACGGCGCGCATATGATTATCGCTATACACACGACGCGGGACAGCCAGGCGCACTGTTTCCAGGGCCGGGAACCGGTTTTTGCGGGTCACGGGGTCCCTGTCGGCCATCAAAGCGCCTATCTCCACGCCTCTGACGCCGGCTTCAAGATACAATTCGACGGCCAGGGTCTGGGCAGGAAACTCCTCCCGGGGTACGTGGGGCAGGAAACGCAGGGCATCCACAAAGATGGCATGGCCCCCGTAAGGGCGGATCACAGGAATACCGTACTGCGAGATCATCTCTCCCAACAAAGCCACTTGCCTGGTCCGCGCTTCCAGGTATTCCAGGGTGGTGGATTCTTTCAGTCCCACGGAAAGGGCATTCATATCCCGGCCGGCCATCCCGCCATAAGTAATAAACCCTTCAAACATGATATTGAAGGTCGTGGCCAGCCGGAACAGTTCTTCTTCCCTGAAACCGATAAACCCGCCGATATTTACCAGACCGTCTTTTTTGCTGCTCATGGTCATTCCGTCAGCGTATCCGAACATCTCTCTGACGATATCACGTACAGGGGTCTTTTCATATCCGGGTTCCCGGGTCCTGATGAACCAGGCATTCTCGGCAAAACGGGCCCCGTCAATGAACAGGCGCACCCCGTATTTTCTGGCAAGGTGCGAGACAGCCCTCAGATTTTCCATACTCACGGGCTGTCCGCCGGTGGTGTTGCAGGTAAGGGTCATAATCACCATCGGGATTTTCGAAGACGGGTTTTCTTTCAGTATTTTTTCCAGCTTTGCCAGGTCCACATTTCCTTTGAAAGGAAAATCACTATCTATTTCAAATGCTTCGTCCACACTGCAATCCACTGCCCGGGCTTTCCGGAACTCAATGTGTCCTTTGGTGGTATCGAAATGACTGTTTCCGGGAACAATATCCCCGCTCTTTACCAAAACCGAGAAAAGCACGTTTTCTGCTGCTCTTCCCTGGTGTGTTGGTAGGAAGTAGTCAAAACCCGTAATCTCACGTATGGTTTCTTTCAGGTGTTCATAGGAGGAAGATCCGGCATAGCTCTCGTCACCGGTCATGATCGCAGCCCATTGCCGGTCGCTCATGGCGCCCGTGCCCGAATCGGTAAGCAGGTCGATCATAACCTGATGGCTACGAAGATTAAAAAGATTGTATTTTGCCCGCCTGATCCATTCTTCCCGTTCAGCTCCGGAAGAAAGATAGAGCGGCTCTGTCATTTTTGTTTTATAAGGCTCAAAATAAGAACGTTCCATGTTTAATACGCTTTTTATTATTTACCAGATAAGAAGAAAAACAATGAATGGGAGGGATTCCGGCCGGAAAGAATCAATAAAAAAAGGGCCGGACTATTTGAAAAGAACGTAGCTGTCCCTATTTTTGACGTTCCGATACCTGTTACAGGCAAGATATGATAATATGGACTTAACCATAAAAAAAGATTTTTTACAATACAAATTTAAGATTTTATACCGTTTAACCGGTAAGCCATAGGGAGGAAAATATTATGAAAGGAAAAAAAGGATTCATCATCCTGTTTATGATTTTCGGTTTCCGGATCATGTGGCCGGGGGATGCTTCCGCCCAGGGACCGGAAAAGGGATTCATAAACCGGGATTCCGGGGTGACGGATACAGTCGCCCGGGAAGACTCCGTCAAGGCAGCCATACAGGTTCTGGAGAGGTACTACAGAAATGAACAGTTTTGGAGGTATGATCAGAAACACCTGCGGGAAGCCATCGGGAATCTCATTCATTATCTTGAAGCGCCTCCCATAGACTCTACAATTGCCTATCTGAAAAATTATCCTTTTCCTTCTCTTCTGGATACCTCGGTATATAAACTCACTAATGACACGCTCACCTCGCGCAATGCCCTTCATGTCAAAGACACCCTGATAAACATCAATGACAGCCTGGCACAAAATATGCTCTTCGGGGTGGACACCTCAACGGTTATTATCTCCGATTCCCTGGTTAAATTTTTGCCTGCCGATATTACCTCCTGGTTACCGGTCTGGCATAAAGTAATGATCATCCGGGGAAAAGGAGACACCCTGGTTGTCATGGCACAAGACAACAAACAGGCTCAACCCCTGCAGGAATCGCCCTGGATCGTGATTCTGTACCGTGGAGATACAGCCCGTATTCCGGTCACCGATATGGACTATCTCATCGCCAATGATTCGATCCGGCAGACGGTAAGGTTGTTGCTGCAGAAAGCGGCACAGGACTCAACCCGGATATGTTTCACAAATCTCGCCAATGAAAAAAGGTGTATATGGTTAAAAAATAACCGCAGCGATTTTTACCGTTTCTGGCTCATAAACGAATATCACGACTCTCTGGGGCTATGGGTAAAAAATCTTTCCAAAAACAATATACAACTGACTGTGGACAACAATGTGTTTTTTCACCGTATCGACAAGTACAAAAAGAAAAATACTTTCATGATCCCTTTGGATGAGAAAACGAGCACCGACCTGCATGCGGTCAAACCCATTGTAATCAAGACCAGTCCGTGGAAAATCGGAGGGACCGGTTCCATAAACCTTTCCGAAGGAGTTCTTTCCAACTGGGCAAAAGGAGGTGAAAGCTCCATTGCCACGCTCTGGCTCCTGAACAGTTATGCCAATTACCATAAGAAAAATAACCAATGGAGTAACCTGTTCAGGATGAAATACGGCCTGCTGCAATCGGGGAAGAAAGGAATACGTAAAAATGAAGACTCGTGGGAGCTGGACTCCAAGTATGGTCTCAAAGCATCCAAAAAGTGGTATTACAGTGCAGCTATGAACATTAAAAGTCAGTTCTTCAAAGGGTACAATTACCCTAACGATTCTGTAGTGGTATCCCAGATAATGGCTCCGGGATATATTCACCTTTCGCTGGGTATGGACTACAGACCCAACAAAAAGGTTTCGGTACTTATGTCTCCCCTGACCTTAAAAAGCACCATGGTACTGGACACTTCCATGATTGATCCGACGCGGTACGGTCTGGAAAAAGGAAAGAAGTCCAGAAACGACATGGGAGCTTACCTAAAAAGTTATATGAGGTATGATTTCACAAAAGACATGTACCTCTCCAGCCGGCTGAATATTTTCCTGCAATATACCCATATGACCGCGAACTTCGACTGGGAAGTAAATTATGCCCTCAAACTGGGTCCTTTCTTCAACATCAACGTCTATACCCATCTGCTCTTTGATGACACCCGGTTTCCGGTGTATGACGAGTCCGGAAACAAGATCAGCACTACACGGAAGATGCAGTTCAAACAATTGTTGAATATCGGATTTATATACAGGTTTTGAAAAGGATCAGGAGTTTAGGGTTGTTTCGAAGGGATGTTCTGGCAAGCGCTTAGGGGATTATAAGTCTTTCTGGAAGATCCGGAATTTTTTGATCAGTTTTCCGTCGACTTTTTCAACCTCTCCGATCATGGGTTTGTTGATTTCCAGGATCAGGTGGCTCTCGATAGTCTCTATGCCTCTTTTGGCTGCCGACTCGAGCATCTTAATGCCCATTAAGACATCCATTCCATTGTTTCTGTATTCGGGTTTTATCCCTCCGAGCAATAAAACAACGCCTTTGGATTTCTTCATGGAACGCAGGATGTGTATTATCCCGAAAGGGAAAAGATGTCCTTTGGATTTCTTAATCCCCTCGCTGATATCGGGCATACCCACAACATAAGCAACCACCTCGCCCGCTACCTGAACGACCTTAACATAATGCGGATCCAGAAGAGGAATATACCGGGCGGCCAGTTCATGCATTTCTTTTTCGGTCATAGGCACAAAACCGTAAATGGGGGCATAAATTTCATTCGTCAACTGCAACGCCGGCACAATATATTTTTTGAGTTCTTTTTTAGTTGTAAATTCAATCATTTCATATTGAAACTCGGCTTTGGTGGAGATTCTCTCATATACCCTTTGATAAAGCTTCGGCAGCTCTTCCGGAACAGAGATCAGATAATCGTGCAGATCCACCTTTTTGGTGTACCCCTCTTTTTCGATAAGTTTTACCATATACTCGAAGTTAGCCACCATGGCCACAGAGGTCTGGTACTCAAAACCGGATATCTGGAAGCCTTGCGGATCCTTATCTGAAAAGCCCAAAGGACCGACCATTTTTTCCATTCCTTTCTCACGGGCCCAGTTCTCGACTGCGGTAATCAGGGCATGGGCCACTTCCTGGTCATCATAACATTCCATAAACACAAACCGGCCGTTTTTTTCCTTATGGATCTCATTATAACGCTTGTTAATAATCCCCATGATCCGTCCGACCACTTCCTTCCCTTTATATGCCAGATAAAGGATGGTATCGGAATAAGAAAAAGACTTATTTTTTTCAGGATTAAAAAATGCCCACTCATCCATGTAGATCGGAGGGAGCCAGGTTTTATGATTCTTGTGGATTTTAGCAGGCAGATAAATAAACTTCCTGAGTTCGGATTTTGTTTTAACGGGTTGTATGGTTATTTCCATCATGAAAATTGGTTAGGTTTTCCGGAAGTAAAAGTAGAAAAATTTTTAAACAAAGGGGGGTATGCGGGGAGTTTCTGCCACAGCCGGTTTTTCGCCGGGCACGGTATAGGTGGCAAAAAACCAATCATACACTTTGCTCCCCGACCAGACCAGGAGCGGAACCATCAGAAACCCGGCGATCACATCCAGGGCATAGTGCGCTTTGATATACACCGTTGCGAAAGTAAGCAGAACGGCAGGCAGCAGCCACCCGTAAAAAATTTTCCGGTTATCTGAAAAGAAAAAATACATCATCAGCCAGGTCATGCCGATATGCGAGCTGGGGAAAGCACCTGTAGGACGGTCGAACAATAATATCTTCTGCATGACCCCGGTAAAAAAATATCCCTCCGGAACATGCCCTTCCGATGCGGGTAAAAAGTACAGAGGTCCTTCCGAGGGAAAAAAGATAAAGATCAGATAAAACACAAAAAAGGAAAACAGGAAGGTAAATATTCTTTTGCCTGCCAGGAAAGGTGCTTTAACATAATACCAGACGGCAAAAAACAGGATGATCAGATAAAAAGAGAAATAGCCAAAATGCATCAGTTCACTGAACCATGCCTGGGGGCAACACCGGTTGAATGCTTCGCTGGGAAGGAATCCAAAAAGAGCAACCTCCAGACGAACGATCCCCGGGTCCAGCACCTCCGGAAATATACTATGCAGGTAATAGGTCTCCGGATAAAAATAAGACAAGAAAAGCAATGGATACAGCTGATGAAGAATGCGAAACAGCCGCCCCGGGAAGATCTCTTCGATACGAACGATCAACCCCATCAATATCAACATCCCTATTCTGACCAGATAATGTTCCGCCGTATTTTCATACCGTCCGGCGCCAAAGATCAACAGCCCTGACGTCAGGAGGATGTATAGCAAAGTAATACGATCGATGGGATTAAACTTTAAAAAGATCTTATGTACGTTTCCAGCCATACCGTTTTCCATCTGCAGAAGGTACTGCGCCGGGAATTATGAGACGTTCAGTTTTCTGCGGTACAATTCGTAATTCTCCCGGTCAAAAGTAACAAAAATTACTTTTTCTATTTCAGGGTGCTTTTCCAGAAACCGTTTCACCTCCCGGATCGCAATCTCGGCTGCCGGTTCTTTCGGAAAACCGTAGATTCCCGTGCTTATATTCGGGAAAGCAATGGTTCTGACATGATTTTCAGCCGCCACCTCGAGGCTCCGGCGATACGCAGAAGCCAACAGCTCAGCCTCTCCCCGCCCCCCTCCTTTCCAGCGGGGGCCTACCGCATGGATCACATACTTTGCCGGCAGGAGATATCCTTTTGTGATCCTGGCATCTCCCGTGGGACAGCCGTTCAGGGTACGACATTCTTCAAGCAACCCGGGTCCGGCAGCGCGGTGAATGGCACCATCCACCCCTCCGCCTCCGAGCAGAGAGCTGTTGGCCGCATTGACGATGGCATCTACCTGTAATTTCGTGATATCCCCCTGGATAAGCTCAATACGGCTCTTTGTTCCGGTTTCTGAGTTCATGGTTCGTGGTTTTTGTTTACCGGGAGCAGATTATTTTTGTGTTATCTTATCTTTGCGTTGAATTTCTCTTCAAACATTTTTATCAACCGGTTCATTACACCATCGATCTGCTTGTCGGTCAATGTTTTATTTGGGTCCTGCAGGATAAAGCTCAAAGCATATGATTTCTTGTTTTCCCCCAGTTTAGGATCTTCAAAAACGTCAAACACATCCACTTTTTTCAACAGCCTGCGCTCCGTCTGCAGGGCCTGTGCCCGGAGGTCTTCAAAACATACCTCCTTATCCAGCAGCAACGCGAGGTCACGGCGAACTTCCGGAAATCTGGCAGGTTCACGATAGGTAATCCTGTGCCCGGAAAGAAATTTCATCAGAGGGGTCAGCCCGAATTCAGCATAATATACCGGTTGTTCGACATCGAAACGTTCCAGCAGGCCGGGATGAACCTCCCCGAAGCGCACCACTTCCTGACGGTTATAACGATAGATAAGCCCTGCCGATAAGGTGTCGCTGCCGGTGATCTCCTCTTTTTCCGTTTCAATTTCAGGCAAGCCAAGACGTTCGAGTAAACGGTCCACATAAGACTTCATCACGTAATAATCCGCATGGTGTTGTTTTGCCCGCCACGATTCGGGGTTCTGCGGTCCCGATACAAACAAGGCAAAATGATACGCTTCATTGTATTTGTCCAAGGGCGCTTTGATTTTTTTCTTCCGGTCCACACGATAAACATTCCCAAACTCATACAACTTCAACCGGTTTCTTTTGAAGTTAATATTCCGTTTGATGCTTTCCAAACCTCCGAACAGCAGCGTTTGCCGCATGCTGTCCAGCTCGGAACTTAACGGATTGAACAGCTTGGGTGTATGCTCCGCAGGGTAATCTCCGGACCCTTCGTAATAGGCCCCTGCTGTCAGTGAATTGGAAATAATCTCATGAAAACCCAGAGAGGTTAGCATATCAGACAACAGGTTTACCACTTTTTCCTTATCAGGTTTGGGGGCATACGAGAGGGAGCCCTGTACCTGCTCCGGGACAGAGATCCGGTTGTAGCCATAGATACGCAGCACTTCTTCAATAACATCTGCTTCCCGCTGCACATCCACCCGGTAAGGAGGCACCTCCAGTTTCAAACGGTCTTTCGTTTCATCGAGGATACGTATATCCAGATTTTTCAGGATTCTTTTCACTCTCTCCCAGGGGATGTCAAACCCGGAGAGCCTTTTCAACTGACTTTTGCGGAGGGTCACTTTGTAATCGTGGATCACTTCCGGATACACATCAATGATTTCAGAGCTGACCGTACCGCCGGCCACTTCGCGGATCAGGCTGGCCGCTCTTTTCAGTGCATATACCGTAATGTTCGGGTCGGCGCCCCGCTCGAAACGGAAAGAAGCATCCGTATTCAGTTGATGGCGGCGGGCGGTGCGGCGTATCCAGGTGGGGTTAAACCAGGCACTTTCCAGGAATACATTCACGGTCTCGTCCTTAACCCCGGAGTCATATCCTCCGAACACCCCGGCGATGCACATGCCTTCTTCCTCATTACATATCATCAGGTCTTCACGGCTCAGGGTACGTTCCTCCCCGTCAAGGGTTGTAAAGCGGGTTCCTTCGGGCAACGTTTTGACGATCACCCTGCCTCCTTTGATCTTATCCGCATCAAAAGCATGCATCGGATGGCCCGTTTCATACAGTACGAAGTTGGTCACATCCACCACGTTGTTGACAGGTGTCAATCCCACCGTTTTAAGTTTCCGTTGCAACCACTCGGGGGAAGGGCCCACTTTTACGTTTTTCAGCGTGATTCCCGTATAGCGGCGGCACGCCTCCGTATTTTCTATGATGATCTCCATGGGAAGATCGTGATTATCCACCTTGAATGAAGAGACATCGGGATAATTCACCCTGACGGTATCTTTTTCCTGGTTCAGGAAAGCAGCCAGGTCGCGGGCTGCGCCCAGGTGAGAAGCCCCGTCGATACGGTTGGGTGTCAGGGCTATTTCAAAGACGGTGTCTGTCCCGACGTGGAAATAATCGGCTGCCGGCATCCCTACCGGAGCCTCCGGGTCCAGCACCATGATCCCCTCATGCGAATCACCGAGGCCCAGCTCGTCTTCGGCACAAATCATTCCTTCGGATACTTCGCCGCGTATCTTTGTTTTTTTTAGTTTTATTTTCTGATCCCCCATAGTCAGGGTAGTTCCTGTGAGCGCCACCGGCACCTTCTGTCCTTCGGCCACATTGGGAGCTCCGCAAACAATAGGAAGGACGGTTCCGCCGCCGATGTCCACTTTCGTTACCGACAACCGGTCTGCGTTGGGGTGTTTTTCACACTTCAGCACTTTTCCTACCACTACCCCTTTGAGCCCGCCGGGAATCGTTTCGTACGTCTCTGTCCCCTCAACTTCCAAACCGGTATTGGTCAGGATACGGGCGGTTTCGTCAGGTGTAAGATCGATAGGAATATATTCCCTGAGCCAGCTGAATGATACTTTCATAGTATTCTTTAATCTTTTATTTAATCCTCCGTCAACATACCGGATGCTAAAAAACCGGCAAACAAAAGTAAGCATTTTTGAAGAATAGGAATGCCGGGATCATGAAAAACAGAAAATACCTGAAGCATGTTCCTTCTCCATTTTACATATTTCCGGTATAACGAAGTAACCGGGAAACAAGAGCATACTGGCACAGGATGACGGACGGTGCCATAAAGAAATTTCATAAAACGAAAGATTCCCGGTGCGGGCCGTCCGGGATAATTCTTCAACCCCTCCGGGGTTGGGATTTTATGGGGTGCTTTAACCCACAGATGGAACTGTGGTTACTTTCGTCCGACCCCTCCGGGGTCTTTTGGATTACAGAAACTCCTCAAGGTGCAAATTGTTAGTGATTAGTTGTTTATCGTACCGGCCGCGGAGTGGTCGCAGAGAATAGCCCCGGTCCCACCCGGGGTACAAAGAGTTACCATCACACAAAACAACCCCGGATGGGGTTGACGAGAACCTCAAACAACAAACCATCAAACCTCAAACTCCTTATACTTTAGTTTTAGGCTTTCCTATTATTAGGCTCCTAACATTTTTGCTCTTATCTTTGTAATCTAAAATGAATATATGGACCCTGCCAAACCACTCATATTGGTCACCAACGATGACGGGAAAGATGCCAAGGGGCTCAAAGCCCTGACAGAGGTAGTCCGTCCGCTGGGTATTGTTTACGTTGTGGTGCCGGAAACAAGCCAGTCGGGCATGTCTCATGCCATCACGGTACGGAAACCGATACAGGTACAATACCGCCGGGAAGTTTCTGCGGAAGACTTTCATTACTATACGGTCGGCGGTACCCCTGTGGACTGTATCAAGCTGGCGCTGAACCGGCTGTTGCCACGACGGCCCGATCTGGTGGTATCCGGCATCAACCACGGTTCCAACGCCTCCGTCAATTTGATTTATTCCGGAACGATGGGCGCTGCCATAGAAGGAGCCATCAACCGGATTCGCTCTATCGGTTTTTCTCTACTGGATTATGATCCGGATGCCGATTTCACCACCGCCGCCCTTATCAGCAAAAAGCTGATCCGGCAGGTACTGGCCAACGGATATCATCCCGACCTGTGTCTGAATGTCAATATTCCCGCCATGGATCCCAAAGAGATTAAAGGCCTGCGTGTTTGCCGGCAGACACGGGGATACTGGGTGGAAGAATTCGAAGAATCCACGGATGAACAGGGGAACAAAGTTTTTTTGCTTACCGGCTCCTACACCAACCTCGAACCCGGCCATCCGGATACCGACGAATGGGCCCTGGAAAACGGCTATGCGTCGGTGGTCCCTGTCGAGGTGGATCATACCCGCTATGAAGATGTGGATACGCTGAAAGATCTTAACTTTGACCTGAACAAATAACTTCTGACACCCGGATAAAAAAAAAATTCAATATGAAAAAAACCAAACATAGTACCGGTAAGGCCGATAAGCCACTTACCGGTTGGATCCCGGGCCTCCTCGTGCCTCCTCTGAGCTTTGTTATCATCTGGTTACTGGTCCCGACGGAAAGGGATCTGGCGGGTTTTATCGAATATGCGATCAAAGCCAATGTACTGTCGAAGTTTCTGAGTCTGGCGGTATTGCCCAACCTGTTGGTTTTTTTCATTTTCATCTGGACAAAAATGGACCGGGCAGCCAAAGGAGTGCTGTACGCCACTTTCGTGGTGGCTCTGGCTGTTGTGGCCATAAAATTTTTACTGTAATCCCGTCCACCAATGAAGTACTACCTGATAGCCGGCGAGGCATCCGGGGATGTTCACGGCGCCAACCTGATGCAGGCCCTGCTTGCTCTGGATCCTGAAGCAAGGTTCCGGTATTTCGGCGGGGACAGGATGCAGGCCGTTGCCGACGGGCTGGTAAAACATTACAGGGACACTGCCTTTATGGGAATTCTGGAGGTGTTGATGCACCTGCGAAAGATCTCCCGGTCTATGGATGCCTGTAAAAGCGCTATTCTTGATTTTCAGCCGGATGTGGTCATCCTGATTGACTACCCCGGTTTCAACCTCCGGATGGCCGCGTTCGCAAAGAAAAAAAATATTCCCGTATTTTATTATATCTCCCCCAAACTATGGGCCTGGAAGCAATCCCGGGTAAAAAAGGTCAAAGCTTTTGTGGACCGGATGTTTATCATCCTTCCGTTTGAAAGGGAATTCTATAAAAGATTTGATATCGATGTGGAATATATGGGCAATCCGGTAGTCGATGAGATAGAAAAAAGGAAAAACGAATTACGGCCGCGGGAACAGTTTTTCCGGGAGAACAACCTGTCTGAGAAGCCGGTTATTACCCTGCTTCCCGGCAGCCGCAAACAGGAGCTTCGCCATAATCTGCCGGTCATGCTGAGTCTGACGAAGGATTATCCGGATCATCAGTTTGTCATTGCCGGAGCGCCGGCATTCGGTGCAGAGGATTATGCGCCGTATATTCACAATACCAATGTAAAGGTGGTCTTCAACGCCACGTATGATCTTTTGCATGCCGCACAGGCTGCCCTGGTCACCTCCGGGACAGCCACCCTCGAAACAGCCCTGATGCATGTCCCCCAGGTGGTTTTATACAGAATGAACGGACCCACCTATCATATCGGGAAACATTTTGTCAGGGTGAAGTTCATCTCGCTGGTCAACCTTATTCTGGGAGAAGAGGCTGTGACCGAACTGATTCAGTATGACGTAAACCATGACCGGATAAAACAGGAACTGGATAAAATACTCTATGATACACCTTCGTTGAAACAAATGCTGGCCAAATACCGTAAATTGGAACAAATCCTCGGCAAACCCGGTGTTTCGGACAGGGTGGCTGCCAGGATGATCGATTTACTAAAAATATCAGAGAGATAACCGGAATATGTTCAACACGCTGGGTGTTCTTTTAATAACCACCATGATGTCTTTTCCCTTTCCCGGAAAGACGTGGAAAGTCATACGGGTAGGCCTGTACAACAACACGCCCGTTGAACAGGTGGTTTTTACGCCGGTTCGCGGAAGTTATGAGATCATTGGAAACGGGGCATGGCTGGGACAACTGGGTGAGGGGGATCTGTTATATGTTTCCTATTCCGATACCGCTATTACCATTATGCAAAAAGGAAAACCGTGGGCGCGTCTCGACTCGGTCAGGCTGATAACCAACCGGGAAGGGCACCGTTTCCTGCTGCGGCCGGTGGGACGCAATCTGGAACCCCGCGTATATCCGGGAAATTGCCTGTTGGGGCCCGGCGCAGGAGGTCTGCTGATGGTCAACGAGGTTCCGGAAAACTATTATCTTGCCGGTGTTTTGCTGGCCGAAGGCGGAGCTGCGGCCCCTAAAGAATACTACAAAGCCCAGGCCATCCTGGCCCGTACCTTTCTGGCGGCCAATCCTCACAGGCATGCCAGCGAAGGGTTTCTGGTATGCGACGAAACACACTGTCAGGTTTATCACGGCGTTGATATCCCGGATAAGATCATCATGCAGGCTGTGCGGCAAACACGGCATTTCATTGTAGCCGACCGTCAGGGACATCCTATCCAGCCGGCTTATCACTCTAACAGTGGTGGAGAGACCGCTGCCGCAGAAAAAGTATGGTTGAAAAAAGTACCCTGGCTGATCACCCTGAATGATCCTTACTCAAAAAAAGGAGCCCACTATCGCTGGAGCAGGGAGATCCCTCTGAAAGCATGGAGGAGCTGGCTGGCACAACAGGGCGTACCGGAAGATGTTCCTGCATCCCGGTTATCGTCCCTTCAGAATCACCGGACCTATATTTACCGGGCCGGCAACCGGAATATCCCCCTACAGAAAATCCGGGACGACTGGCACCTTCCCTCCGCCTTTTTCTCGGTCAGAGTTATGGATGACAAAGTGGTCCTTGACGGTAAAGGATACGGCCATGGGCTGGGACTTTCGCAGGAAGGGGCGATGGAGATGGCGCGGGAAGGATATTCCTGTAAAAAGATCATCCGCTTTTATTATCCGGGCACCGTGTTAAAAAAGGAAAAGAACAAGTAACGGAGAAAACCTCCGCTGTCTTTCGCCCCTCAGGGAATAGGAAGGAAATCTTACCTACGTAGGAAGCTACGTAGGTAAGATAAATCATACCAAGCCCGTATCATTTTCTTTACACTGTCAGTTTTTTTAACTATTTTTATAATTGCTTAACCTAATTAAGTTTCAATAATGTATCAGCGAGCTATTGGGAAATCCCGTTATCTATGGATGTTCCTGTGTGCATTAATCCTTTCACTCCCCGGAACCGCCCAGAAGGATTTCCGGAAGGGTTATATTATCGGTCTTGATAATGACACAGTAGCCGGGTACATAGATTACAGGGGCGATATCAGAAATGCAAAAATGTGTATATTTAAAAAAAATCCGGCGGACAATCCCCAGACATTTCTCCCTTTTGACATAAAGGCTTATCGTTTTGAGGATGGCAAGTTTTATGTCTCGAAATATGTGCCGGAAAATAATCAAGAGCAAAAAAAAGGAGTGTTTACTGAATATCTGGTTGACGGAATTATTAATCTGTATTATTACAGGGATATTTACGGAGATCACTATCTCCTTGAAAAGGAAAACGGGGACCTTTTCGAACTCACTAATGAGAAAAGAATCATTTACAAAGATGGCACCAAATATATCAAGGATTTTAAAGAATATATCGGAGTTCTGAAAGCTGCTTTAAGGGATTGTCCAACTATTTTTCCTGAAATCGAACGTGCTGAATTTAATGACAAATCCTTAATTAAAATTACCGAGGATTATCATAATCAGGTTTGTGAGGATGGAAAATGCATCGTTTACAGGAAACAATTACCTGTAATTCATTTTAGTCCGGGTTTATATGCAGGTTATCAATTAACTTTTTTGAGGTTTACAGAGTCCGGTAATAAATTTTTCTCATTATTAGATGTTTCTCCGGGTCAGGCGGTCACACCCGGAATAAATGTATACATTTCACTACCAAAAGTAAACGAAAAAATATCCTTACTGCTGAGTGTAGCTTATCTGAACACTTCTTTTTATTCAAACAAAACATTTCCTCCGATATATTCAACAACTTCATATTATGAAGTAAACCTGAACTATACTGCACTCATTACATCGGGTTTGTTTACTTATTCATATCCTTTTGGTAAGATCAGGCCGGAATTTTCATTGGGACCGACGGCGAGTATTACCCTTGATGAGTCAGCAGGGATTATCAGGGAGAATGAGTGGAACAATATCATTACCACAGATAGCTATACCTTATATCCCTTTAGTAATGTTTATTTGGGACTTACCATAAATACGGGAGTTAAAACGGTTCTTTTCAAAAAGAATCCCATTCATCTGTATATTTCCTATGCATACCTTAACGGATTTGAGCCCAGAGGAGGAGTTGTTGCAGAGTTGACATATACAAAATTTCATACTTTATCGTTTCATACAAGTTTTAATTTTTAGAAATGATACGGTTATTAAGATATAAACGGAGCATTCTTATTTTTTCTCTTGTGGTAACATTTCTTTTGCTTATTACCTGTAAAAAAGAAACAGCAATACGTGTTTTCCCCAGAGCACTTACAGGTGAAGTAACTGACATCAGTAAAGACGGGATTCGTTTACATGGTGAGATCCTGGCATTAGGCAGTGAACCTGTTCTGGATCATGGTTTTGTGATTTCTCAATCATTAAATCCCCGTCTGAATAACGGAGTTGTTATTTCACTTGGACCTGCCGACAAGACAGGCCCTTTTGAAGCTTACTTTACATTGGTCATGAAGGAATCGGAAACCTATTATGTTTTATCCTACCTGAAAACAAAAAGTTACCTGGTTTATGGTCAACGCCGGTCTTTCCTGTCTCCGGGAAGCAATAATCCTGTAATTACCGGTTTTTATCCGCAGGCCGGCACATGGGGAGATACCATACATATCACCGGCCAGCTTTTTGCAGATCAATTAAACGGAAACGTGGTCTGGTTTGACACAACCAAGGCACCTGTCCTCCATGTTACCGACACCTCACTTACCGTAACCGTACCTGCTACATTACAAAAAAAACAAAGCATCATCACGGTAGAGACCTTCGGTAACAAGACACAGTCTCATGATGTTTTTTTGCTTCAGGAATCTGTGATCAACACAATAGAACCGGACCATGGATTTTATAAAGACACCATCGATATTTACGGCGCTTATTTTAATTCATATACAAAAGTTTTTGTTGACACAATTCCGGCAGATATCATAGAATTCTCTTCTGATCATATTAAATTTAAGGTCCCCCTGTTTTTTACGGAAGGGTATCTGTCAATCAAAGTATCCACCGGGGATATGGCGGTCGTGAAACCGGGGGTATTTTATTATTCCGCGCCTTTTTTCGGTACCATTAATCCGGGAAAAGGAACATTCCGGGATACATTAACCATGACCGGCCGGAACTTTCATCCTGAAAGACCAAACAGAAAGATTACAATGGATAACAGATCTTGTGCCGTGATCAGCTATTCCGATACATTGATCCGTTTTTTGATCCCTGACAGAGCTATCAATGAAGTGCCGGAGATAAAGTTTTTTATTGATGATGCTTCTTTTCCTGTTAACGATAAATTTCAAGGATTATATCTTCCTGTAATTAGTAACATTTCTCCGGATACGCTCTTTTTTAATCAATCTTTTACGATTTACGGGAATTATTTCAACCCGGTTCCGAACCTGAATAAAGTTTCGGTTGCCGGCAAGTCTGCTTATGTGAGTAGCAGCTCTACAAAAGATAAAGTAATCGTAGCTGTTCCTTTAGATATAGATGTTCCGGACGGTAAGGCGGATATAAAACTACGCATTGGAAATATGACCTCCCCGGGTACCTATGAGATTGTCATTCCTGCACCTGTCATATACAATATTTCACCTGACTCGGGTATTATAGGAGAAAAAATCTATATTACCGGGGACAACTTTAATCATTACCAAGGGAGGAATAAGATTTATATTGAAAATGCCGGTGAGCAATTATTTCAGGTTTTACCAAGCGTTGAATCCGCAACTTCTGCTCGTCTTGAGCTTCCCGAAATGACGCCATTGTCTTCTACCATCTCTATGGAAGTGAATGGACAAAAAGGCAATTCGTTTCCTTTTGAATTAAAAAGAATACAAATAACAGATGTCTCTCCGAGAGTTTTATTTAAAGGATGTACGATAACAATAACGGGTAATAATTTTCATATTGAATCCGGCAATATTGTAAATCAAAAAAACAAAGTCTATCTTTCAATTTTACAGGAACCGGTTCATCTCACCTCTGCGACCCGCACAACGATGACGCTGACCTTACCGGATCAGTTTTTTCCTGATGGTCCGGTAACGTTGAGTTATTTTTTAGGAGTACAGAATATATCCATGAATGATTATCTCTATTTTTCCAATCCATGGAAAGTTTTAACAAGTTTAAATATTGATCAGGCAGAGGGATTTTCCACCTGCATGAATGGTTCAGATGTATATCTGGCTGTGGGAACCGGAGGAGGTTCCGATTTCTGGAGGTATAATGTGTCTTCAAACAGTTTGACACCTATGCCGGATTTTCCTACAGAAGGTTGGGGCTCCACATCCTTTTTCTTTGATGGTAAGGTATATGTATGTGCCGGAGCCACCGATTCTATAAAGTTCCCGGAAGGGATTGCTTTTTATGCTTTTGATGTGGCCACCTCCGCATGGCAAAAACTTGATCCTGTTTCCGGCCTGCACACACGGATGACTTCTTTCGTTCTCAACGGTAAAGCATATATTGGTTTAGGTTCCATGGGCTATACTAGTTTTCGTGATTGGTATGAATTTGACATTTCTGGCAATACCTGGACACGCAAGAGTGATTTCCCGGGTACCATACCTGCCGTTTTTACACCAGTGTCGTTTGTGATTGATAATCTGGGATACGTAATATCCAATAATGGAGAATTATGGGCATATGATCCGGTAAACGATATATGGATCGCAAAAAGTTCTGTCGGCTTTGGAAACAGAAATAACATGATTGCTTTTTCCATTGGTACGAAAGGGTATGCAGGGATAGGTGCAGATGCTTCCTCATTAGAGACACTATACGATTTTTGGGAATATGATGTAACGAATGATACATGGAATCAAACATCATCCATGCCCATCGGACTTTCTTCTGCTTTCTCTTTCTCATATAATGGAAAAGGATATGTTGGTGGAGGATTAAAGCCGGATAACAGCTATAATAAAACCCTTTACGAGTTTCAACCCCGTTAATAATACCTGCAAAAAAAATAAACCCAAACATTATGAAAGAAAAATCCAATTCATGCACGGCTACCGGAGGTTCCTTATACGGACTTGGTTTTCTGGGGGCTGCGATCTATTATATCGGGCATACCGCCACCTTCTGGGCCGGAGTTCTCGGATTTCTGAAAGCCATGATCTGGCCCTTGTTTCTGGTGTATGATGTTCTGAAATATATCGGAGGATAAATACTGCTGTATTTTTCGGGTAATTGATCAGGAAGATGAACCACAAAAGAAATCCGGTAAAGATGATCCACAGCGAGATGGAGCAGCTTCGTACCATCCGTGGTGATAAGAATGCATTAAAACAGTACTGGGAGAAAAGATATACCGATACCTACCGGGAGCTGTTTTCCGACCGTAGTGAACTGGGCCGGTACGGGGTGATTGCTGAATACATCCTGCGCATTGTCCGCCGGGGAAGTATCCTTGATGTGGGATGTGGACCGGGAATCCTGGCTGAGCTCATTCAAAGTTCATCTTTGTCCTACACCGGTATTGACATTGCCGGAGAAGCCATCAGTATGGCGCGTAAGAATCATCCGCAGATCAAAGAAAATTTCATCTGCACCCCACTGGATGCTTTTCACAGCAATACACGATTTGAAGCCATCGTAGCCAATGAGATTCTGTATTACATAGACCCGGACATTTTCTTCCGGGACTGTAAACGCCTCCTTGCCCCAAACGGACATCTCGTTGTATCCCTGTATGATTTTGATGAAGGGCGGAAGTTAATCCCCGTCGCCACCGGGTATCTGACAGATCCCTTCAGAGTGGAAGTATTCAATCAGGATAAATCACTCAGATGGCAAATTATTGCAGGAAAATTTAACATTAACCCGTAAACCCTTTACCTATGAATGGAACAAAGCTGTTAACCTTTCTCATCATCGTACTGACCGTCATGACCGGTTGCAAACAGAAAAATAAGGGGCAGGATATACCAAACGTCAAGATTCCGGTGATCCTTGACACCGACGCCAACAACGAGATTGACGACCAGCATGCCATTGCTTATCTGCTCAGCAATCGTGTTACCTTCGATGTAGAAGGAATCACTGTCAATGCAACAAAGAATGGCGGAAATATTCAAAAACATCTCGAAGAGGCCAACAGGGTTGTCACCCTTATGGCTTGTGATTCCGTTGTTCCCGTGGTCAGCGGCGCCAACGGCAATTTTGAAGAGATTGCCCCACACGTGGATTACTGGGATTTCGACGGGGCACAGGCTGTAAACTTCATCATCCGGACTGCAAAAAGACATACCCTGGATACCCTCACGGTGATTGCGATAGGCAAACTGACCAACATTGCCCTGGCAGTAAAAAGGGATCCGTCCATTACAAAAAACATACGCCTGGTATGGTTGGGAAGCAACTATCCCGATCCCGGCGAATACAATTTGGACAATGATATCCCGGCAATGCAGTTTCTGATGAAATCAGGTATTCCGATGGAAGTTGTTGTGGTTCGTTTCGGCAAGTCCTCCGGAACGTATGACGTAAGGATCACCAAAAAAGAAGCCCTGCAGAAAATGCCGGGTTTGGGACCACAGGTTTCCATACCGGTTACCGGCCGGCA
>JANTHB010000062.1 GCA_024762655.1 Bacteroidales bacterium | reverse complement strand
CGGATCAGCGGAGCTAATCCGCAGGGGCAAGACCTCAACTTTGTTTTAATCTCAGAAGAGCCAGGGACTCACATGTGTAGTATTTTATAGTTAACAATAATAAATTCTTAGATTTTGCTCCAGTTTATTACAATTTGTAAGCAGAGGTTTTGACTTAAACAGGCTTTTAGAATAGATTATATGTTAATTTAAAAAGCATCCCGGTATCCTTTTCAACTGAATCAATCTGGTTGCATAATCCATAGAATGTCGATTATAGGACCTATGTCGTTGCTGTGTTTGGTATTCCATGATAACCACTCCGGCATATGGCTAACTTTCTGTATATAAAATCATTTCCGGGCGGACCATTATCAGAAGGTAAAGGATTATGGCCCCTGCACGCGAGCCGTTTAAAGGGGCTTCCCATAACATTGGGGTGTATTTCTTTGAAACATACAGAATCAAAAAGACCAGTTAAAGAACATCTAAAAAAGTGAATTAAATCTTTGATAAAACTTACAAAAAGTGTATATTTGTACGAAAAACGTCTAAAAAATAAATATTCGTATATTGTGGAAAAAGAGGTAAGTGCGAAACAAGAACAGATCGAAAAAGCGGCCAAAGAGCTCTTCTGGAAGTACGGTATCAGAAAGGTAACAACCGAGGAAATTTGCAGGGAAGCCGGGGTCAGCAAAATGACTTTTTATAAATATTTCAAGAATAAAATTGCACTGGCCGTACAGATATTTAAGGATTTTGGAGATGAACTTTATGATTATTATGATGAAATGATTAACAGCCATATTTCATTTGAGAAAAAACTGGAGCAGTTGATCATGTTAAAACTAAAAGCAGCAGAAAATATGAGCATGGAATTTATCCGGGATCTGTACAGCGCTGACATTAAGGTGGTCCGGGAGATGGTGGACCAGATGCTGAACAGATCTGCAAAGCTAACCGAAATATTTATTGAACTTGGGAAAAAGGAAGGGAGTATCCGCAAAGATATGCCCAACGAATTCATACTGTTTCAGTTGAATCAGATCGTGGAGATGATGCGAAACGATAAGCTTTTCTCGATGTTTGACAATTCCAAAACCCTGACCCGGACCATTCTGGACTATTTCTTTTACGGGATCATGAACCCTCCTGAAAACGCAAAATGAAAACCAGTGCACTGTATATTATCCTGTTCGTAATACTACCGGTCGACGGTCTTTCCCAGGATTCTCTGACCGTCAGCGGCGAACTCTCCGGTCTTGCCGGCTATGCTCCTGACAATACGCTGGAAGCTTTGGCCGGTGCAAGATATTTGCCTGAAATCAACTATGCCATGAAATTCGGCAACCGGAACGAGATGGATTGTGACCTGGCTGCCAATCTTTACGGGAATACTCTGTTTCATCCTTTTGATACCGGTTTTTCTGAGGCCGGAATCAAACCCTACCGGCTGTGGGTCCGGTATACGGGAAAGCAGTTTGAACTTAGAGCCGGCTTGCAGAAGATCAGTTTCGGTTCGGCAACGCTGCTCCGCCCACTGCAATGGTTTGACGACATTGACCCTACCGATCCCCTGCAGTTTTCAAACGGTGTGTATGGTCTCCTCGGGAGATACTATTTTCTCAACAACGCCAACATCTGGTTGTGGGTATTGTATGGGAACAAGAATCCCAGGGGATTTGAGCTCGTGGGCTCGCGAAAAGAGATTCCTGAATTCGGAGGCCGGGTTCAGGTACCCGTACCCAAAGGCGAGGTGGCCTTTAGTTACCATCACCGGACTGCTGATTCACGTAATATCCCCAATATTCCGGCTTTTGATAAAATCCCGGAGAACAAATATGCACTGGACGGTAAATGGGATCTGGGTGTCGGTTTATGGTTCGAGGCTTCGTGGGTACAGAAATCGAGAAATTTAGGATTGCTGACCAACCAGGTGATGATGACCCTTGGTTCCGATTATACCTTTGGTTTGGGTAACGGACTGAATATAGGTGCCGAACACCTCTTTCTCTCTTCTGACTCCGTTGCTTTTGCTTTGGAAAACAGGCTACAGGTAAGTGCCATCATGGTTACATACCCGCTGGGGCTTTTTGACAGGATATCGGGATACCTTTTTTATCTGTGGCAGGATCAGGAATCTTTGTCCTTCATGGTCAATTATGAACACAGTTTCCCGAAATTTTCGCTTTATATCATGCCCTATTATACACCTGAAATGCAGCAAAATATATTTACCACCAGATATAACCAGAGCCAGACGGGGCCCGGTCTCCGGATTATGGCCGTTTTTAACCATTAAAAGGCGTTCGTTATGAATAAAAAAATCATTGAGATTGAAGATCTTGTCAAAAGATACCCCATGGGCGAGGCCGAATTTACCGCCCTGAAGCGTATCAATCTGACGTTTGAAAAAGGAGAATTCGCCGGTTTTGTCGGTCCCAGCGGGTCTGGGAAAACGACGATTCTGAATATTATCGGTTCACTCGACACCCCTACCGAAGGGAGGGTTTCGGTTGAGGGCGAGGATGTCTCCCATCTTTCCGAAAAGGCTTCGGCGCGGTTACGTAAAGAACACATTGGATTTATTTTTCAGAGTTTCAACCTGCTGCCCGTATATACGGTGTTCGAGAACGTAGAGCTTTCGTTATTGTTATTGAAACAAAGTGCGGCAGCGCGAAAAAAGGCCGTCACTCAAGCGCTTGAGTGGGTGGGTTTGCAGGATATGGCCCGGAAGAAGCCACCACAGTTGTCGGGGGGTGAATCGCAGCGGGTAGCCATCGCACGGGCTATTGTCAAAAGACCCAATATTGTACTGGCCGATGAACCTACAGCCAACCTGGATGCGGAAAATGCCCATATCATCATGAGAACCATGCAGAGGCTGAATGAAGAGTTGAAAACCACCTTCATCTTTGCCACACACGACGAAAAGGTGATGCAATATCTGAAACGAAAGATCCACCTCCTCGATGGATATGTAGACAAAGACGAGATCCTTGAATCCAATACGGTAGAATCATGAAACTTGCCCTGAAACTTGCCTATAAAAATCTGATCAGGGCCGGCCTGAAAACCTGGCTCAATGCACTGGCGCTGTCGTTTGCCTTTGTATTAATCATCTTTTACAACGGGATGATCGACGGCTGGAACAACGAAGCTCGTCAGGATGCCATTGCGTGGGAATACGGAACCGGTCATCTCAGGAATGCCGCTTACGATCCGATGGACCCGTTTACCATACAGGACGGGCATGGAGTATTGCCGGAACAATACCGTGAACACCTCACTCCCATCCTTGTCTGGCAGGGGACCCTCTACCCCCACGGACGGATGATGCCGGTGTTGATCAAAGGGATAGAACCCGGCCAGACAACTGTAAAAATCCCTTCCGGGGTTCTGAAAAATTCCACTGCCGGTTATCCTGTACTTCTGGGACGCAAAATGGCCGAATCGGCCGGACTGAAAGAAGGCGACCAGGTATTGCTCCGCTGGCGTGACAGGAACGGAACCTTCGATGCGGTTGAGGTTACGGTTGCCGGGATTTTTGAAACCAATGTACCCTTTGTGGACGGGGGTCAGGTATGGATAGCACTGAATACACTCAGGAAAATGACCGGGCTGACGGATGAGGCAACGTTTTTTATTGCGGATGAAAACTACACCCCCACGCCGGTCGATGGCTGGACTTTTGTGGATCAGAAAATGTTGCTCAAACCGGTTACCAACCTGATCAATGCCAAAAAATACGGAGCTGCCTTCATGTATCTTTTGTTGCTGGCCATTGGTTTGCTGGTAATCTTCGATACACAGGCTTTTTCCATTTTCCGGCGACAAAAGGAGATCGGCACACACATCGCCATGGGAATGACCCGGGGTGAAGTGATCCGGATGTTCACGGTTGAGGGAGCTATGTACAGTATATTTGCTATTATACTTGGTGGAATCTACGGTGCCCCGCTCTTCATATACCTTGCAAAAAACGGGATCAGTTTCCCGGTATCCGGAGATACCATGGGTATAATTATCGCCCCCACCATTTACTCGATCTACAGTACTGCATTGATTGTGAAAACGTTTTTGTTGCTCGTGATCTCGGCAACATTGGTGAGCCTGTTGGCAACCCGCAAGATTGCCGGGATGAACCCTGTTGAAGCACTTAAAGGGAAAGCATTATGATAAAATTTATATTTAAAGGTCTCATTAGAGACAAATCACGAAGTTTATTGCCGATTCTGGTGATTATGATCGGTGTATTTCTCACGGTTGGCATGACCGGATATATACGCGGATTTATTGAAGATTTTGTTGATCAGAATGCCCGTCTTCAAACCGGCCATGTCAATGTGGTAACAAAGGCCTGGGCCGAAAACGAAAGTATGATGCCGCTCGATCTGGCACTGCTGGGTGTTGATACCCTGCTTACCGAACTACAAACCGATTTTCCCGGGTACAGGTGGTCCCCACGGATCCGGTTTGGGGGGATGCTTGATGTTCCGGACGAAAACGGAGAATCCAAAAAACAAGGCCCCGTGATGGGAATGGCGGTGGATCTGCTGTCGGGAAATACGGATGAAATAGATCGCCTCAACCTGAAAACAGCCCTTGCCAGCGGGCATATACCCCGGGAGCCCGACGAGGTGATGATAGGGGAAGAGCTGGCAAAGAAACTGGAATTAAAACCCGGAGACAAGGTTACCTTTATCGGTTCAACCATGGACGGAAGCCTTACCTTTCAGAACCTGGTGGTAAGCGGAACCATCCGTTATGGTGTAAGGCAGATGGATAATGTGGTCATGCTCCTCGACCTGCGGCAGGCCCGGTCCATTCTGGATATGGAAGACGGCGCTACGGAGATTCTGGGTTATTCAAAACAAGGGGTTTATTCTGACGAGGAAGCAGGGAAAGTAAGGGATGCTTTCAATGCAAAGTGGTCCGGCAGTGAAGATGATTTCGTACCGGTAATGCGCCGTTTGCGCGACGAACCCACGCTTGGATATTATTTTACCTATATTAACAGTTTCTCAGGAATGATGATCTTTATCCTGATCCTTATAATGTCCATCGTCTTGTGGAATGCCGGCCTGCTGGGGGGACTGCGGCGGTATAACGAATTCGGGATTCGCCTCGCCATGGGCGAGGAAAAAGGACATGTGTACAAAATGTTGCTGTATGAGGCCCTCTTTACCGGGATTATCGGTTCTGTGGTTGGAACCGCCTTCGGCGTGGCATTTACTTTGTTCCTGCAGTACAAGGGTATTGACATCTCCGGAATGATACAGGGGGGAACAATGATCATGCCCAATGTGATCCGGGCCAAATTTTCACCCGACCTGCTTTCCATAGGTTTTATCCCGGGCGTGATAGCCATGCTGATCGGGAATATGCTCTCGGGAATAGCCATTTTTAAACGCGAAACCGCAAAACTGATTAAAGAACTGGAAATATAAATACAAAAAAACCATGAATGCATTCATTTTATTACTTATTTCTGTCCTTTGGACAGGGTTAAAATTCCCGGATCCAAATATGATCCTGGACCGGGTTGACCAAAATATGCTTTCCACAACCAAAATACTGGAAGGCAGGATGATCGTATATGGGAAAAGAAATACGCGAATCATTACATTTCGATCCTACTCGGAAGGCATTCATAAGTCATTTACCGAATATCTCACCCCCGCCCGGGAAGCAGGGACAAAAATGCTGAAGTTGAAAGATAATTTGTGGATATATTCCCCTGCTGCCGACAGGATCATACAGCTTTCAGGCCATATGCTCAAACAATCGGTGATGGGCTCTGACATGTCGTATGAGGATATGATGGAAGACAGGAAGATGAAGGACGTATACGATGCCACCGTTACGGGTGAAGAAACGGTGGATGGCCGCAAATGCTGGATCCTTGAGCTCAATGCAAAAGTTGAAGACGTGGCTTATGAAAAAATGAAGATCTGGGTGGATCAACTACGGTATGTACCCCTAAGGGAAGAATTGTATGCAAAAAGCGGACAACTGCTCAAGCGGGTGGTGATGAGCGATGTAAAACGCTTCGGTGACCGCTGGTATCCCACAAAGATCAACTACAAGGATGTATTGAAAAACGGGAAAGGTACTGATTTTATCATCACCCGGCTGCAGCTTGGGGTAAAGATCGATGAGTATATATTTACTAAAGCAGCGCTGAAAAAGTAGTTTTTTTGGAAAAAAATTATAATTGATTCTGGCAGGGATGTTATTTCAACCGGAATGAATCTCCTTTCATTTCCAAAAAATGAGAAAAAGGGTTAATTATGTTTGTTTTTCAAAAAAATATTAAATTGCCGTCCAATTTTAACCAACTCTTTAACCATCATGAGAAAAACACTACTGTTTATTTTGGCCGGATTCCTTTCTGTCAATATGTTGTTTGCCGGAGGAATTGTTACCAACACCAACCAAAGTGCAGCCTGGGTCCGCTGGCTGGTCAGAGATGCTTCCCTAGGCATTGATGGCGTCTATTTTAATCCTGCCGGCCTGATGAAACTGGACAACGGATTTCATCTGTCGCTGAGTAATCAGTTTATTTTCCAGACGCAGAACATTACAAGTGATTATCCTTATCTGACGAATAGCCCGCAGAGTTATTCCGCTAATGTGAAAGCGTTGGTCTTCCCTGACATTTTCGCGGTATATAAGATGGATAAGTTTGCTTTCTCTTTCGGGTTGACGCCGATTGGGGGAGGTGGTTCTGCCGATTTTGCAAACGGAACCCCCTCTTTTGAAATCCCGGTGGCCAACCTCGTCCCTCTGATACAGGACCAATTGAAAGACCTGGATGCTTTATTACTTTCTTCTACCGGCACAGATCCGGGATACCGGAATATAACAGGGTACGACCTGAAAGGAGCATTTAAAGGTTCCTCTGTCTATCTGGGCTATCAGGGAAATGTTTCCTATGAGATCAATGATTTATTGTCAGTGGCTCTCGGAGCCCGGTTTGTTACGGTAAAAAACGTTTATAAAGGACACCTGACAGATATTACCATTGATGCTCCCGAACAATACGGAGGGACACAGGCCCCAGCCACCTATCTGTATAAAATAGCAGACGATATGGAATCTGTAAATCACTTTATTGCATTAATGGTGAGAGACGGTGCTCAGCAGGTGGAGAGTGAAACCCAGGATGCTTATGTGGATGCGGAACAAACAGGCACAGGTATTACACCCATTATCGGGATAAATATTTCCCCTTCTGAGAACCTGAATATCGGGCTTAAGTATGAACATCATACCAAGATCGAGCTGACCAATAAAACCACTACGGATAGTCTCGGATTATTCCCGGATGGAGCGAAATCCCGTGCTGACATGCCCGGGATGTTATCTGTCGGCATTGGCTATAAGCCTTTGTCAAAGCTGTCGTTACAGGCTGGTTTCCATTATTATCTGGACAAAACAGCATATTATGGGAAATATGCTGTGGATACGGTTACCGGGATGCCGGTCATGGAATCGGACGGATCCTTTAAACAGGTAGATAATCAGGATTTTATGAATAGTAATACCTGGGAACTGGGCGTAGGCCTCCAATACATGTTTTCAGACATGATCGGGGTAAGCGCCGGTTATCTGATGGTAAAATCCGGCGTCAATGACCGCTATCAGTCAGACATCAGTTATAGCTTATCCTCCAACACCATCGGAGGAGGTTTCGTGGTTAATTTCAATGAAAAAATGCATCTGAACCTCGGTTTTGACTACGTGATGTATCAAAAAGATGATGTTGCGGTGAGTGTACCGGATCCTGTTGATAGCAATACGATGATTGATTTTACCAATTCTTACGAAAAGAACACCATGGTGTTCGGAGTAGGTTTGGATATAAGTTTTTAAGGCGGAGAAAATTTTACAAAAAAAACCGCCTGCGACAACAGGCGGTTTTTTTACGTGTAAAAAAACAGTACTTTTGTGTTATACGACAGAAATTGTTAGTAACCTGTAACTTATTCAGCATTAGGAGAAAAAATATAATTAACCAACCATAAAACAATCATCATGCAGGTATTTGGCACCCCCAAAGCCAGGCTAACAGAAGAGGCCAGAAATTTTATTGACCTCTATGTTCAATTGGGAGAGAGAGCAGAGAATTTTTTACCGGACCGTATCTTCGACAGTCTTACACAGTTTGTCAGGTTGTGCTATGAAGAGCCTGACGACCCTGCTACCCAGGAAGCCGAAATCCGGAAATATATCCTGGAGCTGAAGGAGTCCATCCCCGGCTATGTGGATGTAGCCCTGATGCTTATGCCTCACGAGGATTCCAAGGCTTTCAAATACAGCTCGCTGAGGAAGAATTTTCATGGCAAACTGCTGGAACTGATGGATACCGAGCAGGTGGACGAAAAGACCCGGAAGCAATTCAATAACATCCTGCATACCCATGATTATTCTTTGGGAACCCCCCCCGTTACCCAGCACACGATAGATTTTCTGTATACCATCCTGCTGGGGGATCATGTACTGGAGTTACGTAAATTCAGGGACCTGATCGGGATCAGCAGTGATGTGGAAGAAGCTCAATGGAACTATATGCTGGACGTGATGGACCAGATGGTCAATCAGTCCACTCATTATACCAGCAGTGCCGAGAAAAACCATTTTATCAACAGGTCGGAATCAACGGTCAATTTTAAGGGACTGAACGGTTTTATGCGTACCGTGGTGTCGGGAAATGCCGACACGGCCATCGGGTTGCTGGCCGGCGAAGTGTTCAGCCCGGAGATGGTACGTGTTATTGAATTTACTACCCCCGAAACACTGTATGAAGATATCCGGGATGATGCCGTTCATATTTTTGCCATCAAGATCCCCAACATGCGGAAAAATCCGTTTAAGCATTTCCGTTGGTTTCCGCTGCTTACCCGCATGATCTTTATTGACGATTCTCCTGAATCGCGTGCATCCAATACTTCCCTGGTTTTCTGCTTTCACAACGGTATCCTTAATACCCTGAACAATGTTCACAACAAGAAGCTGGGAGCAATGGCCAACAGCCAGCTTAACCTGCGCCTGATCCTGGATAAGGTAAACCTGAACAACATCCGAAAGTTCAAAGAAGCCATCGAGAAGAAAATACAAGCGTACGACCGCGAGCTGAAGTTGTTGGCCAAAGAACAACTGGCCGGAGAAGACAATCCCGAACGGGAGATCATGCTGTATAAGTTTGATGAGTTTTCCCGGCAGGTGATCCGGGACAAGTATATCCTCTCAAAGTTCGGAGCTTTTATCTCTTTTGTCGAGAAGATGAAAGATCCAGCACAGGCTCGCGAGACAACGAAAAACCTGATCCGTGAGTTTGAAGACCGTACCCGCGCTTATTTTTACTCCGAGAACAAAAAACTGCAGATCGCCACGGTGGTAGAAGGAGGAGGCCGGAATCAGATACGTACCTACGCCGAATATCTTCTTAGGAGACCCCTGAAGGCGGTCAAACCCGAGATCATTGAGCGGTGCCGTGTTATCCTGGATGTTATCCCCGATACCTATCAGCGTACCCTGGAGATACATTTTCATAAAAACTTCGGACTGAATCTTTTCCTGGAAAAGTACAAGGAATACCTTACCAAAGTGGAAAACGAAGCAGACAACCGGGGACGTTTGATGAACTTCCTGATAGACCTGGGCATAGATAAGAAATACATGTCTCTGCCCGAGAAGGAACAAAAGATCATCCGTGAGTTTATCAGCGGACTGGCCAACGTGGAGAAAACCTCCGTGTCGGACGATGTGCAGATGATTATCCGGGACCTGCTCTTTTTCAATAACCGCAAGCCCAACCCGTTTATTTTTTACAACCAGGAGGCATCCTGGGAATACAAGGACCTTTTTCCGGCAGACCGTTTCGACCTCAATCCTTTTGATATTGACATCGAGTTGAACGACGAGGGCCGGGTGGATTGGGAACGGTTGCTGAAAAAACTGGAACGTATCAAAAATACCTTTCAGCTGTTTGACGAATCGGGCAGTCTGTGGGACCGTTTTTGTGAGAACTCCACCCTGATCATCAACGATCCGGCCAACCCTTCAGGGTTTACCGATTTCAATAATATTTACCTGATCCGTTTCCTGAAGTTTTTAAATAACAGCAAGATCACCCTTTTTCTGGATGAAGCTTATAACGATGCGGTCAAGATTGAAGATCCGGAAGAGCCCAAATGGAGGACCATCTCCCGGTACATAATGAACAATATCGGATCGTATGCCAAGATCAGTGTGGTTTCCTCTTTATCCACCACAAAAAATCTCGGGGCTACCGGTGACCGGTTGGGATCGTTGATCGCTACCCCGGCACGCAGGGATGTGATCGAATATGCCCGGAACCGTTTCGGTACCGAAAGGGGGAATGCCAACTCTTTGTACATGCTGGTGAATATTATGGAGGTGGCACAGTTGGCTAAAAAGATCAAGGACCGTATGGATGAGAACCTGCCCAAAGATGCTTCCCGGTATAAAATTAAGGAAAAACTGAAAGGATACATCCTGGCCGAACTGGAACAAAACCGGCAAGCACGAAGGAAAAAGAGTAGCTATGGCCGCCGGCCTTCCATGTTTGAAGGGAGTCCGCTGCATCTTTTTCTCCTGGAAGAACTAGGCAATCTGGACAGACTGGATGTGCTCGACCTTCCGGATGACTTCAAATACAAGGGAGAACCGTTTTTTAGCTATTACAAGAATCATTTGGTCAGTGAATTGAACCGGTTCCGGATCAATAAGATCTTCAGAAGCGAGTCCAATAAACGCCTGAAGCTGGCCAAGGAAACGGTGTCCCGTATTCTGGAGGAAACAGGAGATCATTCAATCTCCGTTCTTGATTCGGATGGCTCGTATCTCTTTAACCTGCACATGCGGGATTTTTTCTCTTTTCAGGATCTGGAAAAGTTTACCATGAAACTCGCCAGCGAACGCGGTTTGGCATTTCTTCCTTATCAAAAAGGATTTGTGCGTCTTTCACTCGGAGATTACCTGGAAGGCAGCGAAGAGAGTTATCGCATTTTTACCCGCGAACTGGACAACGTGATCCGGATATTTCTGAAGTACTGGAAAGAGTTTTACGACAGGAAAAAATTACCGGAAAACAAATATGTGCGCCCGGAGGAACTGCTGGATGAAATCTTCAGGGTACACACGGACCAGGAGCTGATCGACAGGCTGTTTGAAGATTTTGATACCATAAAAGATCTCCGGAAAGTCCTGAACCAATCCTTGAAAATCAGTGACATCAAAACCCTCTATCACCCGTTTCCGAAAGTCAGCGGGGTCAATATCAACTACATATCCGACTCCCGGAATGCGGTGTTCGAGTTTTATGAAAATATCGGTCAGTGCCGCGACCTGAAAGAGTTTATCTCCAGCCAGGCTTTTACCAAAGTGTATGAGAACCTGCTGCCTCAGATATACAAGAAAATTCCGGCCATCAAGGATTTGGATATCAATGATGTGATCGCACGGTACGGGAAACCCACCTTGCTGAAATACATCACCAGTAAGATTGAATTCCAGCCGGACGACTATATCCTGGACAATCCGGATGAGCTTAACATCATGAAGGAGATTCTTATCGAACTGGAGAATATCCTTTTTTCGGATGCAAAAGTAAAAATACTGGCCCTGAATGCCAATGAACGGGATGTCCCGGGCGACCTGGCACGCCTCGAAGGCTACAATCAGATCCTGCGGAAATATATCCGGGAGTTGCTTTTCTATTTTAATCTTCCTTTTGAGAACGAGGGTTTTGAGCCTTCCTACGCCGAGCTGGTTGAAAAAACCGTGGAGAATTTTGAGGAGGTGATACGTAAACCGGCCGGAGAGATCAATCTTTTCCTGGCGGTGAGTGATTATATGTCCGGGATCAGACAATTGAAAGATTTTCAGAACATCCGGTTTGTCGGGCGGTTTACCGAAGTGATCCTGCAATATCTGAGCCGGGAAGTGCTGGAAACAGATAAGCCTGTATGGGAGAAGATTCTGTTGCTGTATCTGTTGAAGAAAGACGGAAATTTCCGGAATCGACTGCTGGATCGTTTGCAGGTTTATATGAAGAGAATGGAAGGGTATGAAGACGATGAAGCCCGTCTTTATGTCGAAGACATGATCGCAAAGGTGATGCCGGAAGATATCCGGCAAATAATTAACGAGATCGTGGCCTACCGGAATATCAAAATCCCTGCCGGACAACTCCATGATGAGACACGCAATGTGGTGTTGTTTGTTACCGGGATGATGAACCGGACCCGGAACAACGAATACTATAAAAAATACAACCATTTTCTTATTAAACTGACGGAGATTGCTTTTCGCCGGCAGCATTCGGCACTCAACGAGATGATCCAGCATGGCATAGCCATCTACCGGAATTTTAAGCCGGAAAATGAACTGACCAATTGGAACCGGGGGGCATTAAACTGGATCAATTCCCTGATGAGCCGCTGTGGGGTGATTGCCTGGGAACAACCGGTACAGATGCATACGCGCATTGCTACCGACTCAAAAAAAAGGGAGTATCCGTATCATAAGGTGGACCGGCCCGATAAGGAAAAACCCCATGCCAGGGTGCTGGAGGATGATTCTCCGAATGAGTTTATCAAGAATATGCAGTCGAGACCTTCTTCCGGCTTTTTTGCCAGGAGAATGCGAGAGTTTGTGGAGAACCTGGATGAGGAGGATTACCGTTGTAAGATTGTCCGTCACGGGCTGGTCAGGGAGATGTACATCTTCCAGAAATCATACCTGAAATATCTGACGGATAATTTTCGTCTTGTACAGCGGGAGTTTATCCCGCTGAAGGAGGTGAAATCGTTTGTGCCTGATGTGATCTATTTCCTCGGGGCACCCGAGAAGGTGTTATCTTATCCTTCCGTGGGGTATTTCGATATGAAAGGACCCAAAGGGAATATCAAGATCATTGTCACCCCGCTGAAGAAAGCCATGGACTACTTCGGCAATATCAAGAAGCCCCGTCTGACGATGATGAATGAGAAAATCAAGGAAAAAGGAGGGATGCCGGTGCACGGTTCCCTGTTTGCCGTGGAAGAAAATGACGGGACGCTCTTTGTTGTACAGGTAAGCGGTGACAGCGGCGTTGGAAAATCAGAGATGATTGCGGCCATGATGCTGAAATGGATGAGGAAGAATCTGCCGGGGGTGCGGTCTATCAAACTGATCGCCGGGGATATGTTCCATGTGTTCCCGGATAAGGAGGGGAACCTCTACGGGATCGGCACCGAGGTGGGTGATTTCTCCCGCGTGACGGATTTTAATCCCGATTTCATCAAAGCTTACCAGGCATTGTTTGAAACCAGCGCCGACAGCAATGTGGAAGACCTCAATTCACGAAGCACCATCAGCGGCCTGTGTGATATCTCCATGCCTTATAAAATCGATATCATGCTGACGGCTTATAACTTCGGCCGTGAAGAGGCAGGCGTGAAACGCTATGCAAACCCGGAGAACTTTGTTTTGTACCGCGACTCTCACGGGGAAAGGAAAGAGAAAGCTACCAGCTCCGACAATCCCAATATCCAGCGTACGTTGCTCCGCTATACCGCCGATCCGAAAATCGTTCAGGTAATCGACACCCATGGGAATTACCTGGATCATGTGCTGGGGTGGGAAAAAGACAATTTTACAGGGAAAGTATATCTCGCCTCCACTTACAAACTGATGGATAAGATAGACATTGAGGATGTAGTGAATCAGATCTTTGAGGGGAAGGCCTTTATCAAGGATGGGACTGAATATCTTATCCGCAGGGTGAAGTTCGATATTATCAAAAACCGTTTTCAGGTACTGGCACGGGAAGTGTTATCCGAAGAAAAAAAAGAGGAGAAGAAAAAACCTTCGGAAATTTCCTTGTTATTGGATCGTACTTTCTTTTCCACCATCTTCGACTCACTGGCCAGCACGCCTGCCGGCAATCCGTTTATCTCGGAGTATGGTGAACATGAGATGAAAATGAACCTGATTCGTGTTTTGAAAGGAGGAACCGACGGCCAGGGGAAAGGAAAGAAGATACAACTGGGCATTCTCTCCACGGACCTGGGCAAAAAAGGGAAAGAGATTACGGGTCCGGAGAAAGCAGCGGAAGATCTGCTGACCCTGATCCGGGAGGTGCGTATACTGCGGCCGGAGATCAACGAACAAAGGCAATATGTAAAACAAAGGATCATAGAAGCCTACGGCCCGTTATTTATCCATCATAAACACAGTCTGGAAGTGTGGCGTTACAATTATCTCTTGTATCAGCTTGAAAAGATGCGAAAAGCACAACTGGTGCGTATGGATAAACCGGAAGAAAAGATCGATATGTCAGGACTGGCGGATTTTGGTCCTTTGCCGGAAGATTATGAATTCAGCCCGTTGCTGATAACGCCCAATATCAATATTGAGCTGAGTGCTTTCAGTGAAACCTATGAACAGTTGATGTGGCTGCCCAACAACCGTGATTTTTCCGATGAGTTGTATCGTGATTGTGATAAACTATACATCGCCACGGGATACAGCCGGGAAACAATCATAAACAATATGGTATTGCAATTGCTCCTGATGAACGGATACATTGGCATTGAAGATATCAACAAAGCCCGTATTACGGAGAAAGTAAACCGGGAGACCATTGCGGCAGCCAAATATGCCTGCGTCCGGAAACTGGAAGAGATCATGGGTGCCCAGTAGAAAGAGAAAAGATAAAATAATCGTTACAAAGGGATGCAAAATGTTGCGTCCCTTTTAATTTTCAACATATTCGAAGGGGAGCTCGGCGATTTCTGACATTTCCTCGCCTGCTTCCAGCATGTCATCATCCCCGGCATCATAATGCCAGAAAATATGAACGGCCTGCCCTGTTTTTGACAACTCTCCAAAGCTCACAAAAATATCGTACAGGAATTTGGCAGAGGAAGAATTGAAGTATTTCAGTTTTACATGGATGTTCAATGGATCGTTTTTCCCGAAAGTGATATGTCCGGTTTCAATTTCATGCAGTCTAAACTGTCCCAGCCATTCCAGCACGGGATAATAAAACGAACGCACATCTTCGGGACGGGATACGCCCGAGATGGAAAAGTTCCTTTTATCAGGGTCAAAGAAAATTTCCGGGGCATTGGAGGTGGCTTCAATGATCAAAGGCGTCATATACCGGCGTGTTTTAGGTTATTTATAGCGTAAACAAATATACGCACTTTTTATAACATAAACCGGTACGAAAACTTGATCAGGAAAATATTGTAAGGATAAGCACCATAGAGGTCTTTAAGGTTATCCCCCATGTGAAGGTCGCCGGTCATGTCATATTTGTTCTTGTTTTGCGACCAAACCAGGTACAGATTGGATCCCGGCACAAATTCCCAGTGCAATACCAGATTGGATTTAAAGGATTTATAGTTAAAATCCGGATTATAAATATAGTAATCCGTATTGGAGTCTCCGTTTTCATCGATCAGATAGACGTGATTTTCATCGTCATAAGTGATTTCGTTGTCCGTAAAAGAGTGAAAACGGTCTGCAAAAATATCTGCATGCGGACTGGTGATGCGTTTGAAATCTGTATATTTCCCGGCGGCGATAAAAGGCTGGCCCCAGAACTGGATGTTAAGGTTTGGCAGGATGCTGAAATTCAACCTGACGGACATTTCCAGAACCTGCTGGTGAATGTGTGCAAAAAGATACCGGTCCTCCTCTCCGTACTTCTGATGTGACACATACTGCAATTCATCGGTACCGTTGCTATATTCCGGCTCCAGAGAGATCTGGAAAGTGCTGACGGGCCGGTAATGAATACCCAGGGTATAATGGGAGGTTCTTGAAGACTGGTTAAATCCCCATCTTTGGTAAGTGTTTACGCTGAAATTGAGTTTTTTCCGACTGTCTGTTCCTAACCGCAGGAAAGTACCGGCACTTCCCGGGGTAACGAAAGAAGGTCCTCCGCGTAACAAGCTGTTTGATACCTGTTTTCCGGAAACATTTATGCTGGTGGAAAAAGACCAGTAGTTCTTAAATTGGGTGAACATGTTTACATTGCCTCCGTTAACCAGGTGTATTCCGTCAAAATCCCACCCTGACCATTGGTTATAGTTGACGTTTATTTTGTTGAATATGGAGAAAGGTTCCCATATGCGATATCCTACCCACAGGATGGCCAGAAGCTGATCCGTATTCTGGACATATCCGATATCATTGAGTTCAAGGCCGGGAGATTTCCATGTCAGGAAACCAATGTATTGCCAGTGGCCTCCGCCAACTTTTCCGATCTGGAGCGTCCCTGCCGAACCGGTCAGGGAAGTGCGGGAAGAATCAAGCCGGACGTGTTTCGCATCGGGACGTTGAAAATAATGGGTAGAGGAGCGTTGCGTCTGTATCATAGCCGTTGTATCCCCGAAAACAGAACTGAATATGACTTTTCCGCTGAAGTTATATTTTCTGTTTTTCCAGCTATGGGAGAAATCCAGCCCTCCCGTATATGCTGATTTTCGAAGATAATTGAGTGAGGTGCCCTCCAGTTTCCTGTTCACGGAGGTAAAGATTCCGCCAAGGGTAGTTTTGCCCTGCCCGTAATCTTTTTGCAGGCGGGTGACGGTATAGTTGGTCAGGGGTTCAACGGTTTCGTAGCTGCGTGATCCTTCATGGTCGATTTCCGCTTTCTCTGCGGCAGTCAAACTTTCCAGTACGCCGATGGATAACCCGTCTTTTGTTTTCCCTGAGATTTTGGCAGCTCCGAGGATGGTGGTGGCATCCGGGATCCTGGCATAATCTCCGCTTCCCATGTCGGGATAACCCTGGGGCCGCCGGCCGATACGGCGCGAGTAAAACAGATTTTCCGAAGCCAGATCACCGTCTCCCATCATTAGCTGATAATTAAAGATATTTTTTCCTTCCACGAAAAAGGGTCGTTTTTCTTCATAAAAAGTCTCATAGGCCGATAAGTTTAACCGGGAAGGGTCCGATTCCACCTGCCCGAAGTCGGGATTTACCGTGAAATCCATGGTGATATTGTTGGTAAGACCTACTTTCCCGTCCAGTCCAGCGTTAAGTTTATGGCCTTTCCCGGTGCGGAAAGGGTTTCCTGTTTCCGGTTCGTAGTGTTCATAGCTGGCTACCCCATACGGTGCCAGTTCCAGTTGCTTCTTGGGTTTGATATTTTCGATGCCGTGCATCTCACCGAAGAGATGTACCACTCCGGGAGCGTCGTTGGGGATAAGCTGCCACATAGAGAGTTCCTGCTTACGATAAATGTAACGTATGGCTTCCAGACCCCATACCTGCTTGTCGGCCTTGCTGAAACGTAACTGGCTCAATGGTATTCTGATCTCTGCATTCCATCCGTCGTCCACAATACGGGTTTTTACATACCAGATTGGATCCCAGGTGGGATCCTCATTCTGGCCATCATCAGACATCACATAATCGGTTTTTACCCCTCCTGCACTTACCATAAAAAAAAAGGCAGTACGGTGATCAAAATAGCTGTCAAACATAACTCCTACCAAATCTCCGGCCATTTCCATGTCATCCTTCGGAGTCAGTCTTTTTTCTATGCTGTCGGGAGCGGTGTCATATGCTTTTATAGCGACATAAATATTGTTATTGTCATATAAGATTTTAAAATTGGTCTTTTGGGAAGGCTTTCTCCCCTGATAGGGTTGCATCTGAACAAAACCATCGTCCCACTCTCCGGCAAGCCAGGCCGGATCATCTAATTTCCCGTCTATGGCCGGAGGTTGGGCTGTTAACCTGACGGCATGGTAGGTACGTTTCTCAATTTTTTTTTCGGTGCGTTTTGCAAAACCTGTTACGGATATCAAAAAGGCAAAAAACAAAATCAGCGGCTTTCTCTTCATCTTTGTCTGCAATAAAATTACTTTGTTATAAAATCTCCTTTCAGGAAAATGTAAAAAGTCGTATTAAAGACGATCTAACCGATGATTTGTTGCAGTGCGTTAAAAATATTTTTTACTTGCTTTCTTTTTTCATTTTGTCGATGTACTTTACCCCGTTCCGGATCCAGGGTTTGGCAGGTTTACCCAGCAGATAATGATCGAAAAACTCGTTGATACGCCGGGTATAGTCAAGCATGTTTTCATTTTTCCGTACGGCATGATTTTCACCGGCATACACCAGCATGATCATGGGTTTTTCCATACGCCGCATGGTGATATACATTTCAATGCCCTGGTGCCGGTCAACGGTGCCCCGGAACCAGCTGCTGAAAGCAACTGAGTCTGGGAAATATGGGGTGAAAGTAGATTTTTATCCCGATTTTATTATCTTGCTTATAAAAAGCGGAAAATGAATGCCAATTGATTCAGGGGAAAAGTAAGATTATTGAACTTACAATACCTATGTTTTATTCTTTGAACCCCTGAACATCAGACAAACAAACCAATGTTTTATCAAGGGATATCATCCTTTTGTCAAAACCATGGAGGAATACGAACCCTTTTAAATAACTATACGTAAATTTAATGTTGCTTAATTTTTTAATTTGACTAAACCAAAAATCTATGAAAAAAACATTTTTACTTTTTTTTATGGGTATAGGGCTTTTGTTACATGCCCAGGTGCCGCAGGGAATAAATTATCAGGCGGTTGCCAGAGATCAGTCCGGAAATCTTCTAAAGGATAAGGATCTGACCGTCCGGGCAGGCATCTTACAGGGTGGCGTTAGCGGCCCGGTAGTGTGGCAGGAAGATCACACGGTAGTGACCAATGGTTTCGGTTTGTTCACGCTGGTTATCGGGGATCCGGACG